>DASSIL010000363.1:0-6348 GCA_035691925.1 Gemmatimonadales bacterium | reverse complement strand
GGGCTCGACCAACCCGACATCCGCCTGCGCGATGCCTTTGCGGCAATCACCGCGGGCGACACGGTGCGGCTTGGCATTCAGCGCCGTGCGGTCGAGTGGTGCCTGTCGCTGAATCGGCTGGAGCGCTGCGGGTTGGGGTTTACGCTGGGCGACGCGTGGGCCCTGGTGATGTATCCCCGACACTGGCCGCCGTGGTCCCACACGCTGCTAGGCGCCATGTGGATCGGGGGGCTGGCCCTCCCCGTCGGGCTCTGGACCCGGCGGCGCATCGAGAGTGTCGTTGCGATCGCCCTCTTCGCTGGCGCCGTCGCGTTGCTGCCGTCCCTGGTTGCCGCTTTGCGGACGCCGGCGAACGAGTGGTGGGGAGCCGCGCTCGGATGGGGAGCCGGGCTCGCGCTGCAAACAATCCTGCGCCGCAACCGCCCCACTTAGCGCGATGGGCTCGTCAGCAGGAACACGTCGAACGCCGGCCCGGTCTTCGGCGGCGTTCGGGTGACGCGTCCGATCGGGGCCGGCGGCGTCACGCCCGACATCGGGATATCGATCGTCCCTCCCTGGTACAGGCCGCTCGCGACTGGCGCAGCGAACACCGCCTGTACGTTGCGCACTTCGTACCGGTCCCCGGGTTTCAGGACGTTCGAGACATCCACCGCAACGCTCGCCCCGCCGCCCCAGTTGTACACGACGATGTGCGCGCGCCCCGGTTCGTAGCGATTCGGCCGCACGAACACCTTCGTCTCCTTGGGTGGCTCCGGAACGACGTGATCGTTGGCGCCGAGTCCGCTGGCGCGCTTCCAATCGTCCCAGGCGTACGCCTGATCTTCATCCCGCCAGGCCTTGGCGCCCGCGTCCCGGACCCAGGTGTTGCCGCTCCACTGATAGTGGCCGGGGAGGGACGCACCGCCGACTTTGACCACGTCGCGGCTGCCGATGAAGGTGTTTCCGGTGACCGTAGCCTTGTTCCACGGCTCGATCATCTCGAGCCCGATCTTGCCGCCGGCCGCGTAATTGTCGCGCAGCACGATGTCGCGATTGTTCTGCGGGGCGTACTTCCCCACGCGCAGATTGATTCCCTCGTTGCCCGCGAAATAGAGCATGTTGCCGACTCCGACCATGCCTTCGGTCGGCACCGGGGCGTTGAAGATGAGATTCTCCCGTGCGCCCACCACATTCGAGATCGTGCCGTTGTCGAACGAGACGTTGCCCTCGACCGTGATGTTCTTGAGCACGGGATTTTTCGGGCTGGCGTAGATCTGGATGCCGCGCGCCAGATTGTTGAAAAAGATGTTGTCAGTGATGAGCTTGGTGCCGTCTTCGTTGTGGACGTAGGTGCCGTGGTCGAAATTGTCGTGCGTGCCGTTGTTGTAGATGATGCAGCCGTACAGCTCCGCATCCACCGCCGGCGTCCAGAAGCTCACCCCTTGAGTCCCGGCGTCGTGAACGACGAGGTTGATGAACCGCCCGTGGGCCGTGTTCGCCTGGATCCCGTAGGTGTCGGGCGCCGACTGCATCACCTCGAACCCCCAGAACGCGAGATACGAGCCGTCGGCGCGCAGTGTGCCGTCGATCGTCGCACGCTCGCCGGGATACTGGCGAAACACGATCCAGCGACCCGCCGATCCGTCGAGCGTGGTCCGGAATGCCCCGCGATACGTTCCGCCGCGCAGCCACACGGTGTCACCGGCGTGGACCCGGCCCTGTGCCCCGGACAGCGCGTACTGTAGATCCCATGGACGCTGGGCTGACCCGTTACCCGCAGGCGTGCCAGCCGGGGCCACGTAGTAGCCCGCGCGCGAGGGCGTGCCCGACTGCTGCCGTGCGGCGGGGTGCGAAGGACCACATCCGTAACCGATCGCGCAGAGTGCGAGCGCCGTCGTCAGGCACATATCAGGGAGTACTCGTGACGAGGAAGACATCGAAGTTGGGACCGGTCCGTGGAGCGGAGCTCGGGGCGGTGCGCCCGATCGGCTTCGGCGGCGCGACGCCGTTCATGGGGATGGCAACCGCTCCGCCGTGGTAGGTGCCCGACGCGATCGCCGCGCCGAAGACATCCTGCACGTTGCGTACCTCGAAGTGGGAGCCCGTCGGCACGATGCCGGAGATGTCGACGCCCACCGGATTCTGTGCCGCGAAGTTGTAGATCACAACGAAGCCTCGCCCCGCCTCGTACTTGTTCGGCCGGATGAAGATCCAGTGCGCGCCGGGCGTCCCCGCCTGAGCATCGTCCGACGCCCCCAATCCCGTGGCGGTTTGCCAGCCGCTGAAATCGTAGCTCGTCGTGTCATGCTGCCAGGCGGTCGCCGCGGGATCCCGGTAATAGACGTTTCCCGACCACTGGTAGGCGCTGGGCGTGGGACCACCGGTGTGGACCACGTTGGTCGCCGACGTGCCGAAAAAAGTGTTGTTGAGAATCGTCGCTTGCGCCCACTGGTACTGCATTTCCAGCGCGATGTTCCCGCCGGCGGCGTAATTGCCTTCGAGGTCGATGCTCTCGTTGTACTTGGCACTGTCTGTGACGTCGTAGTTGCCGAGCCGCAGCTGCACGCCGTCGGTGCCGGGGGAGTAGTAAAGCAGATTGCCCTTCGCCACCATTCCGCTCGTCACCGCCGGCGCGCTGATCAGAAGGTTGACCTCGCCCGACTGGCCCCCGGCGATCGTGCCGTTGTTGAACGCGATGTTGCCTTCGACGTCGAAGTTGCGGATCACCGAGTCGCCGCCTTCATAGATCTGAATGCCGCGGGCGAAATTATTGAAAAAAACGTTGTCGGTGATGTACTTCGTCCCGGTGGTGCTATTGTGAGCGTAGATCCCGTGATCGATGTTGTTGCGAAACCCGTTGTTGTAGATGATGCAGCCGTACAGCTCGACGCCGCTTCCCGATCCGGCCGCCATGCTGACTCCCGAGAACCCGGCGTCGTGCAGCACCAGGTTGACAAACCGGCCGTTGACCGTGTTCGCCTCGAGCACGCGGTCGACGATCGTGAGGGGATTCGCTTGCATGATCTCGAATCCCCAGAACGTGAGATCCGATCCCTGCGCCGCGAGTGAGCCGTTGATCGTGGCGCGCTCGCCCGGATATCCGCGAAACACGATCGGTGCGCCCGGTTGGCCGCTGAGCGAGGTCTGAAAGCTGCCGCTGTAGGTCCCTACCCGCAGCCAGACGGTGTCGCCGGCGTGGATGGTGTTGCTGTGGCCGCCGGCGAGCGCGGAGGCGAGGTCCCAGGGCGCAGAGTCAGTGCCGTTCCCCGCGCTCGTCCCGTACGGGGGCGCTTCCACGTAGAAGCCCACGCGCGTGCCCGGGGGGGGCTTCGGAGCGGGCGGCGGACCCAATCCCGAATCCGCATGGGCGCAGCCGATTGCCGCAACGCAGCCTGCGAGGAACGTCCGACGCCCAAGACGCATGCCCTTCCCCTCCTTCATTAATCAGAGACTGCGACGCGATGGGAGCGGTCACAGCTAGCGGAGGGCACACGACCAGCCCGGCCGAGCGACCCCCGTCAATCGTTCGTCCGGGCCGGTGGATGCACCCCCGGCCAACTCGTCTACCCACCGCGGCAGCGCTGCATCTGTCGTGCCTCGCACGCGTGGCGGCAATTCGCCCCGCCCCGAAGACCGGTGTAGGATGTGCGCAACACGGCTGTTGGTCAGTCCGCCCGAGCCGCCCGGGTCGCAGCTCCCTGGCTCAGTGGCACGTGCCGCTGCCGCTATCGGTGAACGTCTGTCCCGCGATCGGGACGAACTCCCACGAATAGGTCCCCGACCCGAGCGTGAGCTTGAGCACGCCGTAAGTCGTCCCGTTGAAGACTTCACTGTTCGGGAGCGGCGTGCCTTCGTCGTTGTAGTGGCTCTCGCCACCGGTACCCGCGACGAATTCGCGGATCCCGTTGGTCGGATCGGCGGCGCCGGTCGGGGTCTGCGGCGCGAACCGCTCGTAGTTGTGCTCGTGACCGTTGAGCACCAGCTCGGCGTGGAAGTCGTACAGCGCCTGCCACAGCGGCTGCGCCGACGACAGACTGCCGTGATTGGTACCGCTCGAGAAGCGCGGCTTGTGCCAGTAGGCGAGGGTGCACTGCTTCGTGCTGGCAGCGAGGTCGGCACGCAGCCACGTCTCCTGCGCCGAGCCGGCAGCCATCGAGACCTCGCTGTTCAGTGAGATGACGTGCCAGTCACCGAGGTCGAAGCTGTAGTAGCCGCGCCCCGCGGGGCCGGCGAGCGCCCCCCAGTAGTTGTAGTAGCCGCTCGCGCCGCTGGTGTTGTAGTCGTGGTTCCCCGGCGACGGCTTGGTCCGTGATTTATGCCGTCCCCACGTCGGGTCGAAGCACTGGGCGTACTGAGTATCGGTGCCGCTCGAGTATACGTTGTCGCCGAGCGTGAACACCGTGCCCGGGATGCCGTCGAGCAGCTTCGCCGTGGCCTCGTCGTTGTCGTTGCCGCAATCGGAGATGTCCCCGGCGCCCGCGAACGCGATGCCGCTGGTCGCCGCGACGATCGACACGGCCGCCGTATCCGCCAGCGACCCACTCGCATCGCTGGCGATGACGTGGAACGAGCCGACGGTCTGTCCGGCCGTGTAGAGCCCTGCCGCGGTGATCGTGCCACCCGTCGCCGCATACGTGACGGCGACGGCGATCGAGTCGCCGTTGCTCATCCTGCCGAAGGCAGCGAACTGCTGGGTTCCGCCGACGGGGAGCGCCGCCGTCGACGGGACAAGAACCACCTGTGCCAACACCGGCGGCCCGGCCACGGTCACGATGACGGTCGCCGTGTCGGCGAGCGTGCCCCCGTGCTCGGTGGCTACGACGTCGAAACTTCCCGCGACGGCGCCCGCAGTGAACAGGCCGGTCGCGGTGATCGTGCCGCCTGTGGCGGTGAAGTCCACGGACACGCCGACGCTGTCCCCGGCGCTGTCCCGTCCGTATGCGGTGAATTGCTGCTTCGTGCCCGCGGCGAGCGTCGTGGTCTTGGGACTGACGACCACGCGGGTCAGGTGCGGCGGGTTGTTGAGGTTGGTGCCTTGATCGTTATTGGAGCAGCCGACTGCGACGAGCAGAAACACGAGGGATGGCAAGGACAGGCGCATCCCGGTGCGCCCGCCCGGATGTTGGCAGTGCATGGTGACCCCTCCGCAAATACGGGAAACCGAATGGGCCGCCGGCGTTCGACCCGGAGTCGAATCGCTGGCGGCCCGGCCGGCATAGCGGAGGAGGTCCGCAGCGATCTTAGGTCACGGCGCACTCGGATGGCGTGGAAACGCAAGCGACGTCACGACGGCCACTACCCCCCAGAGCTGATGCGCCGCGGTCCTTTTGCGGCGCCATCAGTCCGTTGTATCAGCGGGCGTACCCGATTGCGGAGACGCGGTTCCCCGCGGTGCGAAGAAACGGCGCTGGCGAAGGCAGAAACACCCTAGGGATGCGAAACGATGCGGTACAGTCGCCCGGAGAGCGACGTGAGGTACAGCTCGCCCCGCGCGTCCTGGCCAAACGAGCTCAGCCCGCCGCTCACGGCCAGCGGCGGCCAATCGCGACTCTCGGTCGCGCTGCCGCCGGCGAAGCGGAACGACCGCACCCACCCGCTGCAGTAATCCCCGTACAGGTAAACACCGCCGAGCGCGGGGACTTTCGTCCCACGGTAGACGTAGCCGCCCGTCACCGCGCAGCCGTCGCCGTGGCCGTACTCGATGACCGGGAGGGTGAGCCCCGTCATGTTGCAGCTGGAAGCCATGAAGCAGTGCTTTCCTTCCATGATGTTCCAGCCGTAGTTCACCCCTGCCGGGCTTGCGGCCGGGAGGACGTCGACTTCCTCGTAGAGATTCTGACCCACATCGCCGACGTAGAGGTCCCCCGTGGTCCGATCGAACGAAAACCGCCACGGGTTGCGGAGACCATACAGCCAGATCTCACCGCGCTCCCCTGGATGCCCGACGAAGGGATTGTCCACCGGCGTCGCGTAGGGCGTGCCGCCATCCACGTCGATGCGCAGGATCTTGGCGAGCAGCGTATCGAGGTTTTGTCCGTTCCCGGGAGGGTCGTTGGCCGCCCCGCCATCTCCCAGGCCGGCGTACAGCTTTCCGTCCGGGCCGAACAGCAACAGGCCGCCGTTGTGGTTGTCGTTGGTCTCGTGAAACACCTTGAGGATCGTGTCGCCCGTCGTCGCATCGGCGACATTGGGATCCGCGGACACCGTATAGCGCACGACACGAATGTCGCCGTGCGGATTCGTGTAATAGACGTAGCAGTAGCCGTTGGCAGCATAGCTCGGGTGAAAGGCGAGGCTCAGCAGCCCGCGTTCGCCGCCGGCGGCGATGTGAGCCGACAGATCCAGAAATGCGGTGGGCAACAGGGAATC
>DASSIL010000362.1:0-3710 GCA_035691925.1 Gemmatimonadales bacterium | reverse complement strand
ACGAGCGCCACCTCGAGCGCCCGCACAGCGGCGACCGCACGCGAGAGGAAGACGTACGCGAGCGCGAGCTGAAACACGCCGAGGTACGCCACGACGACCCAGTCACGCGGCGTACCGGACGCGAGCGGGATCGCGAGCGGCTGGGCGATGAGCAGGATGATCACATTGCCCGTGACCGCCGCGGCGGCCACCGGGCCATGATCACCCACGGCGTCCGTCCCGTATGTGCCGGGGCGCCGCGCCACCCAGCGATACCCCATGACGGTGAGCGCCCAGCTCACGGCGCAGGCGGCGGCGAAGATGTTGCCGAGGACAGGATTGGGTGCGGTGGCGAACCGCCTCCCGGGCCCTGAGAGCAGCAGCGCCATGCCGACAACGAGCAGCGCCATGTACTCGAGGTCGCGACGCGTGACGTGTTCGTGCAGCAGCACCGGAGCCAGCGTGAGGATGAACAGGGGATGCGTCGCCTGGATGAAGATGGCGCTCGCCGCCGTCGTCAGGCGATTGGCCAGCACGAAGAACAGGCCGGCGCCGGCGTACGCGACCCCCACGATGGGCGAACGCCAGCTCCACCCGCGCCGCGCTTCGGGTATGAGCACCAGCATCGCGCACGCGGCCACGAGGGCGCGCCCCGCCGCCAACTGCCAGACGCCGAAGCCGCACAGCTTGATGGCGGCCCCGCCGGTCGAGAACAGCACCGCCGCGGCGACAACGCGCAGCCGTGGGCTCATGGCACGGCCCGCGCGAGCCAGTCGCGGGCGATCGCATGCAGGTCCTTGTGCTCGACGTCGGCCTGGGCATTGAGGCGGCGCATCTCGTCGTCGTCGATCTTGCCGCGCAGCTCGGCCAGGGCGCGGCCGACCTCCGGGTGCCGCTCGAGCAGCGCCCCGCGCACGACGGGAGCTGCCTCGTAGGGCGGGAAATAGTGACGGTCGTCGACCAGCGCCACGAGATGCAGCGCCGCGAGCTGGCCGTCCGTGGAATTGCCGGCGATCACGTCGATCTTTCCATCAGCCAGTGCGCGGTAGGTCAGGCCGAGGTCCATGGCCGTCGGCGGAGCGGCGAAGCGCAGGCCGTACGCCGCAGCCAGTCCCGGAAAGCCGTCCGCCCGGTTCAGGAACTCGTAGCCGAAGCCGGCATGCCACTGCGGCGCGACGCGCGCCAGGTCGCTGATCGTGTGCAGCCCCAGCCGCTCCGCGTCAGCCTGACGCACGGCGATCGCGAAGGTGTTGTTGAATCCAAACGGGTCGAGCCAGGCGAGACCCCAGCGTTCCCGGTACTCCCGTGTGACGGCTGTGCGCACGCTGTCGGCGCTCGGCCCCGCGGCGTGCTTCAAGACGGCGGTGTACGCCGTTCCCGTGTATTCGACGTACAGGTCGATCTGCCCGGCGGTAATGGCACTGTGGCAGACGAACGTGCCGCCCAGGTGGAGCTTGCGTTCGACCGTGAGGCCGGTGCGCCGCTCGATCTGTTGTGCGGCGATCTCGGCCAGCAGGTCCGATTCGGTGAAGTTCTTCGCCCCGACGACGATCCGGTCCGTCCCGTGACAGCCCAGAGCGACACCGACGAGCAAAGTTGCCGCTCTGCGAGCCCGACCGCCCGTCCGCCCGTCCGCCCGTCCGCCTAGCGCCATACGAATCTCCGCTCCAGGAGCCCCAGCAACCCGTCCGCCCCGAGCGCGAGCAGCGCCGCCGGCACCGCGCCGGCGAGGATCAGCGTGTTGTCGACGACCGCGACGCCGCGAAAGATGTAGACGCCCAGGCCCCCCGCGCCAATCGCGGCCGCGATCGTCGCCGTCCCTACCCCGACGACCGTCGCGACGCGGATGCCTGCCAGAATCACCCCGGCCGAGAGCGGCAGCTCGACGAGACGCAACAGCTCCCCATCCGTCATCCCCATCCCGCGGGCGGCTTCGCGCACCGCCGGGTCGATTCCCGAAATTCCGACGTAGGTGTTGCGCACGATCGGCAACAGCGCATACACGACGAGCGCGACGATCGCGGTGCGAGCGCCGATCCCTCCCAGGATCGGCAGCGGGATGAGAAACCCGAAGAGGGCCAGGCTCGGAATCGTCTGGAATAGGTTGGCGAGGCCGAGCACCGGTCCGCGCCACGCCGGTCGCCGCGTCAGCAGGATGCCGAGCGGCACGCCGAGCGCCACGGCGATCGCCGTCGACACGAGCACGAGCACCAGGTGCTGGCCCACGAGCCCGGCGACCTCCCGGGCGTTGTCGAGGTAGAACCGCACCAGGTTCACGCCGCCGCCTCGAGGAAGGCCCGCACTTCGGGCTCCGATGAGCGACGAAACTCATCGGGTGTCCCCAGAAACACGAGCCGCCCGTCCTGCATCAGACCGATGCGGGTCCCGAGCAGCAGCCCCTCCCGCACATCGTGTGTCACGAACACCATCGCCTTGCCGAGCCGCGCGCTGAGCCCCTTGAACTCGCGCTGCAGCTCGCCGCGCGTGATCGGATCGAGTGCTCCGAACGGCTCGTCGAGCAGGAGCAGCGGCGGATCGACGGCGAGCGCGCGGGCGACGCCCACGCGCTGGCGCTGGCCGCCCGAGAGCTCGTGCGGACGCCGTTCGGCGAATCGCTCGTGCGCCAATCCCACGAGGGTCAACAGCTCCCGGACGCGAGCGTCGATCCGCTCCCTCGCCCAGCCCTCGAGGCGCGGCACGAGTCCGACGTTTGCGGCCACCGTCAGGTGCGGCAGGAGACCCACTTCCTGAATGACGTAGCCGATACCGCGGCGCAGCCGAAACGGCGGCACATCCCCCGTCGAACGACCCGCGACGATGACCTCACCGGCGCTCGGGTCGACCAGGCGATTGATCAGCTTCAGCGTCGTGGTCTTCCCCGAGCCGCTCCGCCCCAGCAGGACGAGCGTCTCGCCGGGTGCGACGGTGAACGACACATCCTGGACGATCGCCCGGGGCGGCGCGGTGCCGAGCCGGCAGCTGACGCCACGGAGCTCGACCACCGGCGCGGTCACCGTGCCCCCGCGAGGACCATCTGGAAGCGTTCGTCCTCGCTGGTGCCACGCCAGCGCACGGCGAGCCCGGCGTCGTCCAGAATGCGGAGAAAGGTCCGGGCGTCGTACTTGTAGGAGTGGTTCATGGCGAGCCGTTCACCCGAGCGGATATCGAGCGATTCGCCGCCGAGACGCGCTGCCACATCGCGGGACGCCTGGAAGTGCTTGCGCAACGGGTGGAGCCCCGGGAGCCGTTCGTCGATCACGTCTTCGAAGACGATCGCGCCGTCCGATTCCCCGATACCGACCGAGTGCAGCGGTGCCCATGCGAAGCGGCGGTTCAGGGGGTTGTCGTACCCCGAGACCGTCTGCCCACCGGCGTAGATCTCCCCATCCACGAGCAGCGCATCTTCGGGTCGCAGGAACGCCCGCAGCGCGCGCGCCTCGGCGATCGGATCGAATGCGCCCAGGGTGTTGCCCAGCAGCATCACGAGTCGAGGTGGCCCATCCTCGGCCGCTGCCAGCGCCGCCAGGTGATCGGGTCGCGTGAAGTCCGCCTTGATCCCCTGCGACCAGATCCCCACGCCGAGCGCGCCGGCGACGGCCATTTCGAGCAATGCCTGACTCGCGTCCACGGGGACGTAGCGGAGCCGGCGGCCCTGGGCCGCGAGCGCCTCGAGCAGCAGGAGGTCCTTGTCCCCCTGGCCGGAGCCGAGGCTCACGACTTCCAACGATTCG
>DASSIL010000361.1:0-6471 GCA_035691925.1 Gemmatimonadales bacterium | reverse complement strand
GACGCTGGCGAGCAGGAAGCTGAACGTCGAGGTCGTCTGCTGGAAGGTCGCGATGACGTCGCTCTGGCTGGACATCTCGAAGTCGTTGTCCTTGCCATCGGGGATCTTGTGGGCGCGCCGCAGCACGCGCTCGACTTCGATCATGGCGAGGTTCATGTGCGGCAGGTCGACGACCTTGCCGGTGAGCCGGCGCAGACGGTCGCTGCCCATCACGCGGTAGCGCGCCGTCTGCAGGGGGATGAGGATGTCGTTGTCCGGATTGCCGCGCCCGCTGCCGCTGGTCCCTTTCTCGGACAGAATGCCGATGACCTCGAAGGGAATCCCCCGAATCTGGATCTCACTGCCGATGAGCGTCGCAGCGTTCGCCTTGAGCAGATCCGGCACATCGGCTCCCAGGACCGCGAAGCGGCGACGCGCGTCGTCGTCTCCCGTGGAGAACATCCGGCCGCTGGTGACCGTGTAGCCCTTCACGGGGCCGTAGTTGGGCGTCGTACCGGTGACCCCGACATTGATGTTGGTGCTGCCGTACTGCACCTGATAATCGTCGTTCAGCTCGGGAACGAATCCGACGAAGTAGCGGGCGTCCTGGGACAGCGCGGTGTAGTCGTCGACGGTGAGGCTGATCTTGACGGCGCTCGCGACGCCATCCATGTAGCTCTGGCCCGGCTCGATGGTGAGCAGCGTCGGGCCGAGGCTATGGATGCGCTCTTCGACTGCCTTCCGGGCGCCGTTGCCGAGCGCCACCATGGTGATCACTGCGCCGACGCCGATGATGATCCCCAGCATCGTGAGCAGCGACCGCAGCTTGTTGGTGCGCACCGCCTGGAGTGCGACGCGAACGATCTCCTCGATCAGCATCGGATGTCCCCTTCCGTCCGAGCCCCGAGCCTACTGCTGCCGCACGCCGGGGAGGCCGCCGCCCGCCCGGGTCTGTGCTTTCTTCTGCTGCTTGTCGAGGTCGTTGACCAGGCCGGAGGTCGGCAGGATCAGGACCGTATCGCGTTCGCTCAGGCCGCGCAGCACCTCGGTGTAATCGAGATCGGTGAGGCCGACCAGGACGTGCACCGGTGTCGCGCGTCCATTTCGCAGCACGAAGGTCACCCGCGTCTCGGCGCCGGTCGTGTCGGGCGGTGGGTCTGCCTTCGGCGGGGGCGGCGGATCGGCCGCGGGTTGCGCGGCCGGCTCGCCCTGCGTCGCGACGCGCGTCGGATCGGTGCGGGCAAGCCGGCGGCGCAGCACCTTCTTGTCGAGTCCGAGCCAGTCGGCGGCGGCACCGATATCCGCCTCACCGCGCAGGGCAGCGTTGGGTACGGCAAGAACGTTGTGCCGCTCGCCGACGTTGATCTCGATTTCCGCGTTCATTCCGGGTTTCAGCAAATGTCCCGGGTTGACGATGTTCACGAGCACGGGAAACATGGTGACGTTCTGTCGCACCTGTGCCTTGGGCTCGATTTTCAGGACCTTCCCCTCGAACGGCCGGTGCGGGTAGGCGTCCACCGTGATGGCCACGGGCACGCCCTGGTGCACGCGACCGATATCGGTTTCGTCCACCATCGCCTGCAACTGGACGGTATCGAGGTTCGCCATCGTGAAGATCACCGTGCCGCCCCCCACGTCCCGGGTCGGCGAGGAGATGACGGTGCCCAGCTCGACGTACTTGTCGATGATGGTGCCGGTCACGGGCGCGACGAGCCGGGTGTCGTTGAGCGCGTCGCGCGCCACCTGCAGGTCGGAGCGGGCGCGCACCACACCGGCCGTCGCGGACGCGTCCGCGAGACGCGCCGCCTCGTATTCCGTTTCGGTGATGGCCTGCACCTTGAACAGGGTGTCGGCCCGGGCGAACTGCATCTTGGCATTCGTCGACTGGGCCAGCGCCATGTTCAGGTTGGCGACGGCCTGCTCCACGGCGCTGCGCGGCAGGCGGGGATCGACTTCCGCCAGCAGCGTTCCGGCGCGCACGTCCGCGCCGCTCTGCACGTGCATGCCGATGATCTCGCCCGACGCCTTCGACTTCACGTCGACGGCGAGCACCGGTTGAATCGCGCCGGCGGCCGACACCCGCAGGAGGATGTCGCGTCGTTCCACAGGTATGGCTTCGAACTCCGCTGCCTGCTCGGCGGGCTTTTTGCAGCCGACCGCCGTCGCGATGAGGATGGCGCTCCACCAATAGACAGGTTTCATGCGCTGCGTCCCACGGAGATGTCCCGCTCCACGACGCCGTCGCGCAGGTGGAGTTGGCGGCGCGCACGCGCCGCGATATCGAGCTCATGGGTCACGAGCACGATGGTCTGGCCGGATTCCCACAGATCTTCGAACAAGGCCATGATCTCCTCGCCGGTCCGCGTATCGAGATTGCCGGTCGGCTCATCGGCGAGCAGGATGCTCGGCGTATGGACGAGCGCCCGAGCGATGGCGACCCGCTGCCGTTGGCCGCCGGAGAGCTCGTTGGGCAGATGCTCCATCCGGTCGGCGAGGCCGACCAGCTCGAGGGCCGCGGCGGCCGCCTCGCGACGGGCCTTGAGTCCGACGCCCGCGTAGATCAGCGGCAACTCCACGTTGTGCAGCGCGTCGGCCCGCGCCAGGAGATTGAACGTCTGGAAGACGAAGCCGATCTCCTTGTTGCGGATCCGCGCCAGCTCCAGGTCGTCGAGGTCGCTGACGTCCCGACCGTTGAGCCAGTACTCCCCCGCCGTGGGGGTATCGAGACACCCCAGCAGATTCATCAGCGTGGTCTTCCCCGACCCCGATGGTCCCATCACCGCCACGAACTCGTTGCGCCGGATTTCGATGTCCACCCCCCGCAACGCGTGCACCACGTCTCCACCCATGTCGTAATCGCGCGTGAGGCGGTTGGTGAGAATCATCACCCCGCGCAGCGACGGCGCCGCGATCGGCGCACTGAGCGTCGCCGCGGTCATAGCGGGTGGCCCACCAGCGTCTCGATCTGCGCTCGTGCGATGAGATAGGTGAACCGGGCCTGGACCACGCTGGTCTCGGCTTGCGTGAGGTTCGCTTGGGAGGTCAGGATGTCGAGGATCGTGCTCGCGCCGACGCGATACCGCTCCTGGAGCACGCGCAGGTCTTCGGTCGCCGAGGCGACGTTTTCCCGCGCGATGTCGATCTGGGTGTGGGCCGTCTCCAGCGCCGCGAGCTGCTGGGTGAGCTGCGCGTCCACCTGGCGCCGGGCGTCGGCCGCCTGGGCATCGGCGACGTCGCGGGCGACGTGCGCGTTGACCTGGGCCTGCTCGCGTGTGAAGCCGTCGAACAATGGCCATGTCAGCGTGACCTTCAATGACCAGTTGTTGACGTAGCTGTTGAAGGTCGTCCAGGGGGCGTCGAAGCCGCTGACCCCGTTGGCGAAGGTCGCGGCCAGGGTGGGCCAGTATTGGGCTTGCGCGACGACGACCTTGGCGCCCGCGGCGCGGGCCTGCGCCTCGGCCTGCATCACAAACGGCGCCGACCGGACGACTTCCGCGCGCAGCCCGGTCGTGTCCGGCGGCTCGGGGAACGTGGAATCCAGCACGGCCCGCACCGGATGGTCGATCCCGACCTGGCGCCCGAGGTTGCTGCGGGCGGTCGCGAGATTCGCCTCGGCCTGCAGCAGCGCCAGGCGGGCGTTGCCCAGGTCGACCCGCGCCCGCAGAGAATCGGAGCGTGTCGCCTGGCCGGCGTGCAGCTTCTGCACGGAGATCTGGAACTGGCGGGTAGCACGCGCCACCTGGGCCGTCGCGACGTCGACCAGCTCCTCGTCGGCCAGCGTACTGTAGAACAGCTGGGTCGTCTGGAGCGTGACCTGGAAGCGCTGGCTGGTGAGGCTCGCATCCGCGGCATCGCTCGTAGCGCCGGCGGCGCGCCGCGAGGCGAAGCGCCGCGGCCCGTCGAACAGCGTGAGCTCGAGGGCGACGCCGCCGGAGTAGCTCTTGGAGCTCGCGCCGCCCGACACGATCTCGTTCGTCGCGGCGTTGAACCGGTTCGCGGATGCCTGATTGCGCGTCACGCTCGCGCTCGCGGTCGGGAGAAATGCCCCGAACGCGGTGCGCTCTCCCGCCGCTGCGTTGCGCCTGTCCCCCTGCGCCTGGATCATCGCGGGCTGCACGTCGAGCGCCGCCTTGATGGCCTGCTCCAGTGTCAAGCGCACCGGCCCACTGTCGGTCGCCGCAGCGGCGCTGTCGCCGGCCACGTCCTGCTGCGCCGCGGCCGGTACCGCCCAGATGCACACGAGGGCCGGGATCCACCATGCCGAGACTCGCGTGGGCGCGCACGTGCTCTGCCGTGACCGTTTCATCGCTGTCCCGTGACTAGGCAACTCGTATGCCGATCCGGTTTGGGCCGGTGCGTCCCCAAGACCCTGCGGAAATCGTGCGACTCGGCGGGCTCAGACGGGAATGCGGCGGGGGGAGATGCTGCAACTTGGGGCGCCTGCCCTGGCGAGACGGGTTGCATAGTGGTGCGGCGCGGGGGTGCAAAAACGGGCGCTGCGTGGCCGATCCGTGCGTTTGAGCCGGTTGAGCGGCGGCACAAGCACTGCGTCAGTGCCCCGACGGAGGAGTATGCGGATGCCACAGGCAAACAATCGACTGCGAGTCGCCATCTACTCACCGGGACTGATCGGCCTGGGCCACATCCGCCGCAACGCGGCGATCGCCCATGCGCTGCGGTCCACGCTGCGGCCGGTGATCGTGATGATCGCCGAAGCTCGTCAGGTGGGCGCATTGCCGATGCTGTCCGGCGTCGATTGCGTCACCCTGCCATCGCACCGTCCGGTCGCCCCCGCCGATGCCTGTCCGCGGTTTCTGGACATCGCCGATCAGGATCTGATCGCCCTGCGCACCGCGGTGATCGGCAGCACGCTCGACAGTTTCGAGCCCGATGCCTTGATCGTGGACCATCTGCCGCTCGGGACGTCGGACGAGCTGCGCCGCCCGCTGCAGCGGCTGCGCAAACGGGGCCACACCCGCTGTGTCCTCGGGATCCGCGACGTACCGCAGCTGGCGGATCAGGCGGGACGTCGCACCTGGCCCGATCGCGTGACGGCGACGGCCATCCGGGAGTATTTCGATGCCGTCTGGGTCTATGGGGATCCCGCGGCCTATGACCCCTTGCACGAGTCTCCTGCGTTCCCGCGTCTCGCGGTTCCGGTGCACTACACGGGGTACCTCGACGAGCAAGCGCGTCTCGCGCTTACGACGGATCTGTCTCCTGCGCCACGCTGGGTTGCGGGGCGTATCGCGCTGTGCGTCGTCGGTCGCGGGCACGACGCCGAAGTGCTGGCCCAGGCGTTTCTCGACGCCGAGCTGCCGTCGGGGGCCTCCGGGCTCCTGGTGACCGGCGCGACCATCGAGGAAGACTCCCTGCGCCGGCTGCGGCGGCGCGCTCGGCGGCGGCCTCGCATGACGCTGCTCGAGCGCGTGCCGGACCCGGCTCCGCTGATTCGTCAGGCCGAGCGCGTGGTCGCGATGGGCGGCTACCACACCATGTGCGAGGTGCTCTCCTTCGAGAAGCACGCCCTCATCGTCCCACGCTACCGCGCCACGCCGGCGCACGAGCAATGGATCCGGGCCACACGGATGCGGGATCTCGGGCTGATCGACGTGCTCGACCCGCGACGGCTCACGCCGGCGGCGGTGACCGCCTGGTTGTCCCGAGACCTCGGGCCGGCACCACAGAGTAGGCGGCGTATCGATTTCGGCGGCCTCACCCGGATCCCGCAGCTGCTCGGGGATCTCCTGGGGACGACGGTGCCGACGGTCGCACGAGCTGTGGGCGCTCCAGTATGACGGTAGAATCGGTGCCCACGTTGACCTCCGTGAAGCCGCTCCCGAACCCGGGCGATGAGCTGGCAGCGCTGACGGCCGCGTTGCGCGACCTGTACGGGCCCGCGGTGGTGCTCGAGAGTTGGACCGCCGATCCCCTCACCAAGCGCGGTCGCCACCATGTGGTGCGGTACGACGTCCGCGCCAGGGTGCCGGGGAAGGACAAGGTCCAGCAGCATTCCTGGGTGGGAAAGTTTTACGAGCGGGACGACGACGCCCGGACTATCGCCGGTATTCTGATCCAGCTCGGCGGCACGGGTCCCGCCGGCCGGGACACGCTCATCGTGCCGCGCGTGCTCGCCTACCAGCCGGAGCAGCGGATGCTGCTGCAGACGTTCGAGCCGGGCGAATCGGTGGTGGCCGCCCTTTCCAAACACGACGGCGCCGTGGTGGCGGCCATCGGGCGGGCGCTGGCGACGCTGCACCAGAGCGACGTGCAGACGGACGGGACCACCCCGCCGGCCGACGTCCTGCGGCGGCTGCGGCGCAAGGTCGCCGAGCTGGTCGGCCGCTTCCCGAACCAGGCGCCGGCGCTGCGCCACACCTTCGAGACGCTCGAGCGCCAGATGCCCCGCACGCCGGCGACGCTGCGCTTTCTCCACGGCGATCTCGGCGCCGCGCAAATGCGCTGGAGCGCGGGCCGCATCGTGCTGCTGGA
>DASSIL010000360.1:0-5190 GCA_035691925.1 Gemmatimonadales bacterium | reverse complement strand
CGGGCTGAACCCGATGCGCGTGACGCGCACGTGCTGGACGCCGCTGCCGAGACCGCTGAGGATGAAGGTGCCGTCGCTCTTGGAGAGGACGCTGTGGGAAGTTCCGGTGATGGAGATGGTGACATCGCTGATCGGCTGTTGTGTCGTACCGTCGGTTACCTTACCGCCGATCGCGCCCGTGGAATCCTGCGCGATCAATCGAGTGGTACACAGCAGACCCGCCACCAGTACGGGAACGACATGACGGACTACTCTCATACGCCTGCCCCCCGGCAGAGTGAGGAACGCGACTAGGCGAATTGGCGCGGACTGGACGGATTCCGCAACAGTCGATGATTCACCGAAATGGCGAGGTGTCAAGCACCCGGCGGGGCCGGGTTCGGCCCTGCCGCAGGCGTTGCGTTTTGAATTATGAAGAAAGTGGAGCTGAGGGGGCTCGAACCCCTGACCTCCTGGGTGCGATCCAGGCGCTCTCCCAGCTGAGCTACAGCCCCTAGGCGGACGCTGAACTTAGACGGACACGGTTCTGCTGGCAATCGGGGCGCCAGTCCATACTTTCGAGGCCCATGAGAACGGCCACTTATACCCTCACGACCGTCGTGCCCGCGCCGGTGGAACGGGTGTTCCAGGCCCTCACCGACCCCCATACGATGGCGCAATGGCTCCCGTCGGCGCGGGCCGTCGAAGCGGTCTCACCCTTAAAGAAGGGGAGCCGCCTGCGCGTCGTGTACGACACCCGGGAAGCCGAAATCGAGGTCGTCGACTACAACCAGCCGTCGGTGTTCGGCTGGAGTGAGCGCTCGGGACGGCGCTTCTGGCGCACCTTCTTTCGGCTCGAGTTCGCCGGAGCCTCCACTCGTCTCACCGTGCAAACGATGTGGCAAGCGCCGTCGCTGCTCGCCTGGCTCAAGGTCAAGGTACGGCAGAGCCGCAACGTCACAGGACAGATGAGTGTGATGGTGCAGAATCTGCGGATGGTGCTGGAAGAATAAGGAAGGCGCTGTCAGCCATCGGCTGTCAGCTATCAGCGTACGGCACCTCGAGCGTCATTCCGTCCTTCGCCGCAACGACATCCAGAAAAATCTCCTTCGCCTCCTTCACCAGATCCTCCGCCGAGATCGAGTAGCGTGCCGACAGATGCGTGAGCACGAGCTTGCGCACCCGCGCCGCCCGGGCGACCTGGGCGGCCTCACGCGCCGTGGAGTGAAACGTCTCCTTCGCCCGGTCTTTCTCTGCTTCGCCGAACGTCGCCTCGTGGACGAGGAGGTCGGCGCCCGCTGCGGCATCGACCACCGACGCGCACGGGGCCGTATCGCCGGTGATCACCACCTTTCGGCCGGGACGCCGGGGGCCAACGACGCTATCAGCTGTCAGCTGTCGGCCATCGGCTAAGACAATCGCCTCACCGCGCTGCAGCTTCCCCCACAACGGTCCTTCCGGGATTCCCAGGGCCCGCGCCTTCCCGGGATCGAACTTGCCGTAGCGCTGCGCCTCGACGAGCGCGTAGCCGATCGAGCCCGCGCCGTGGTCGGTCGCGAATGCGGTGATCGCAAAACCCGTGCGCTCGCCGATCAGCGCGCCCGGCTTCACTTCGTGGATCTCGACGCCGAAGGGCATCTTCTCCACGCCGAGCAACAGGGCCTGGTTCAGGACCTGCTTGGCCCCGCGCGGGCCGTACAGCCGCAGCGGCTCCTCGCGCCCCTGCAAGCCGAGGGTGCGCACCAGACCGATCATGCCGAGGAAGTGATCGGCGTGAAAATGCGTGAAGAAGATCTCGGACAGGGCAAAGCTCACCCCGTAGCGCATCATCTGGCGCTGGGTTCCTTCGCCGCAATCGAACAGCAGCGTTTCGCCCTCGCGCTGCACCGCCAGGGCGGAGACGTTGCGCTCGATGGTCGGACGCGCCGCCGAGGTGCCGAGAAAAGTGAGGCTCAACATGGCGCGGAATATAGACGTATGGAGCGAGACCACCTCGATTCAGGAGCATCCCCATGCCGTCCCGCTACCGCTTCTGCTTTGCCCTGATCTCGTGCATCGCAGCTCCGGCGTTCGCGCAGCAGGTCCACCACGGCCTCGATCCCGCCAACATGGACAGCACCTGCGCGCCCTGCCAGGAGTTCTACGAGTACGCCAACGGCGGCTGGCTGATGCGCACCGAGCTGCCGCCCCAGTACCCGAGCTACGGTTCCTTTGTCGAGCTGCAGGACCGCAACTACGAAACGCTGCGCGCGATCGCAGCAGGACTCGCCAAGAGCGCCGTGCCCCAGCCGAGGACGCCGGATCAGAAAGTCGGGACCTTCTATGCCGCCTGTATGGACTCGGCCCAGTCGGAAGCAGCGGGCGCGAAGCCACTGAAGGAGGAATTCGATCGCATCGCTGCCATCGGCTCCCCCACGGATCTCGTCCGTGAAATCGCCCGCCTGCACCGCGCCGGGAGAGGAGTCGCCTTCGGATTCGCGGGGATTCCCGACTTCAAGAACAGCACAACGAACATCGCAGCGCTCACTCAGGGCGGACTCGGGCTCCCCGACCGCGACTACTATTTCAAGAGCGACAGTGCCACCGCCGCACTGCGGTCGGCGTACACCGGCCATGTCTCCCGCATGCTGCAGCTGCTGGGCGACGCGCCGGCGGCCGCCGACTCCGCAACCGCTCACATCATGGCGCTCGAGACGGCGCTCGCCCGCGTATCGCTCACGCGCGTGCAGCGCCGCGACCCCAGCGCCAACTACCACCAGCTCTCGATCGCCGCCGCCGACTCGATCACCCCGCACATCGAGTGGGCGGCGTTCCTGCGCGACGCCGGCGCCCCGGCCGCCGCCGAGCTCAACGTCGGACAGCCTTCCTTCTTCCGGGGGCTGGACAGCGTGATCAGCGCCACGCCGCTCGACGATTGGCGCGGCTACTTGCGCTGGCACGTGATCCGCGCAGCGGCGCCCTGGCTCTCAGCGGCGTTCGTCAACGAGTCGTTCGCCTTCCAGAAAGCGATCACCGGCCAGCGCGAGCAGCAGCCGCGCTGGAAGCGCTGCATCACCGCGACCAACGGCGCGCTGGGAGACGCCCTCGGCGCTGCCTACGTCAAGCAGACGTTCACCCCGGCGGCCCGGGCGCGCGCCGTCACGATGGTGAACAACATGATCGCCGTGCTCGATTCACGGCTGCAGGCCCTCCCCTGGATGAGCGATTCGACCCGCGCCCATGCCGTGGGGAAGCTCCAGGCCTTCGGCAAGAAGATCGGCTACCCCGACAAATTCCGGGATTATGCGTCGCTCGTGATCGACCGCGGCCCGATCATCGGGAACCTGATGCGCTCGGACGCCTTCGAGGCAGCGCGCACCCGCGGGCGCATCGGGCAGCCCGTCGACCGGGCCGAGTGGCGCTGGACCACCCCGACCGTCAACGCCTCCTACAACCCGACGATGAACGACATCACCTTCCCCGCCGGGATCCTGCAGCCCCCGTTCTTCGATCCGCTGGCGGACGACGCGGTGAACTATGGCGGCATGGGCGCCGTGATCGGCCATGAGATGACGCACGGGTTCGACGACCAGGGCCGCCAGTTCGACGCGGCGGGGAACCTGCGCGACTGGTGGACGGCGGAAGACGCCGCGCGCTTCCGCGCCCGCGCCGACCTCGTGGCGAAGCAGTTCGACTCCTACACCGTGGTGGACTCGAGCACCCACGTGAACGGGAGGCTCACTCTGGGCGAAGACATCGCGGACCTGGGAGGGTTGAAGATCGCGTATGCCGCCTTCGAGCGTAGCCTCGCGGGGAAACCACATCCCCAGCCGATCGATGGGCTGACCGCCGAACAGCGCTTCTTCCTGGCGTGGGCACAGATCTGGCGCAGCAAGTCGACCGATCAGTACTTGCGCAATCAGGTCACCGTCGATCCCCATGCGCCGGCACGCTGGCGGGTCATGGGGCCATTGTCGAACCTGCCGGAATTCGCTGTGGCATTCCACTGCAAGACAGGCGACGTGATGGTGCGGGCGGATAGTCTAAGGGCCGAAATATGGTGAGGGATTGAGGGGATAGACGCCCAGGAAGACGCCCAGCCGCCGAGCCGCCGAGTGGATTTGAGGCGTAAGTGGGTAGGACCGTCCTAAACCCTCACCCCTGGGCGTCCACTCCGCGGCTCGGCGGCTTAGCGTCTCCCTCAACGTCTCGGCGTCTTGGCGTCAGAAGACCTTTACAGTCAGGTATCTCCCCGGTCTCTCCCTCAAATCATTCAGCAGACTCGACAGCGCGTCCAGCGTCTTGTGGATGTCCGCATACATCACGGTGTCCGTCGCCATCTTCCCGAGCGTCCCCTGGCCGCGGCTGATCTTCCCGAGCAGGGTGTCGAGGCTCGCCGTCGAGTTGGCGAGCTGGCTCGTGAGCCGAGCCAGATTGGCGGTCAGAGTATCCACCCGCATGCCCGTCTTCTGCACGTTGGCGTTGGCGAGCAGCGTATCGAAGCGCGCCATCACGTGCTCCAACTCGGACAGCGCCTTGGTGCTCTGCGAGACGAGCGGCCCATTGGTCGCAGCGGTGAGCGCCGCCATGCCGCGCTGCGTCGCGATCATCGTGTTGTGGATATCCTCCGACAACTGCGCCGATACGAGGCCCTTGGCGTTGCCGATCAGCTCATTGGCGTTGGTCGCCACTCCCGACGCGATGTCGGACAACTCCTGCGATTTCGTCCCCGTGATCACCGACGCCGGCGGCAAGAACGAATCGGTCTCGGCGCCGGGCGAATAATCGATCATCTTCGCGCCGAAGAGATCGACGGAGCTGACGACGGCGGCGGCGCTGGCGCGGGGACGTACACGCGGGTCGCCCGAGAGCTCGAGCGTGACCATGACCTTGCCCACCCGCTCGAGGCTCACCTTCGACACGCGTCCCACCTTGACCCCGGAGATCAGGACTGGATCGCCTTCCTTCAGGCCGGCGACGTTGGTGAACACGACCCGGGCGAGGACGCCCTTGTGGCTGATCGAGCGCCCGCTGAACCAGAACATCCCCACCACGAACAGCACGAGCCCGGCGAGCACCAGCGCCCCGACGCCCATCTCCTGCTTGTAGGTCATGTCCATCAGGTCTTCTTCTCCCCGCCGCGCAGGGCGGCGACGTCGAAGTCGCGCTCGAGGAATTGCTGCACCGCCTCATCCTTCGAGGCCAGAATCTCCTCAGCGGTCCCGACCGCAC
>DASSIL010000359.1:0-34173 GCA_035691925.1 Gemmatimonadales bacterium | reverse complement strand
AGCGCGATCGCCAGCACGTACTGGTTCTGGATCACCCCCATTACGGAATCGGTGGCCGTCGCGGCGCCGGCGAGATCCGTGATCACGCGCCACGTCTTGCCGTCATTCCAGGTGACCTTGACCCCGTCCGCGGTCGCGATGTAGACGGTGTCGCCGCGGGTGACGATGCCGTTGGGCGCTACGTACTGCCACTCGGGGCCGAGCTGGCGCAGCTCCCAGTTCTTCCAGGTGCGCCCGCCATCGATCGAGACTCCCCAGCCGTTGCCGACCGTCCCGTACCACACCTCGCCCTGTGTCCCGAACCCGAACGCATGTACGAAATCCCAGGAAATCGCATGCTTCGCCGTGTCGGGCGACGACTGAATGTGCTCCCAGCTCGTGGCCTTCGGCCGCAGCACGAAGATCCCCTGCCCGTACGTCCCCACCCAGATTGACGAATCCGGCCCACGCGCCAACGCCAGCACGTGAACTCCCCATCCGCTGGAGTCAGGGAGCGGCGGGATCGTCTGAGATGCAAGCGACCGCACCCCAAATACGAGCCCGCCGAGCAGGGACAACCGATAGCTGATAGCCGATAGCTGATAGCGCATCTATCCTCTCGCCTTATCAAACGTCGGCATCATCTGGATCTCGGTCACATCGACGCGCGGAGCCCGAGTCACCGCCCACAACACCGCATCTGCCACATCCTCGGCGCGCATCATGGCGCGCCGCCCCGCGGCATCGGGGCGCAGGTCGGGATCCACCGCGTCCCACATCTCCGTGTCCACCCGACCCGGGGAGACGAGCGTGGTCCGGACACCGGTCCGGGCGACCTCGGCGGCAATGACCTCGTGCAGGCCGCGCACCCCGTGCTTGCTCGCCCCGTACGCGCTGTTCCACGGATACGCGATGTGGTCGGAGGAGGAGCCGATCGTGACGAGATGCCCGCTGCCGCGTTTCACCATATCCGGGACCAGCGCATGCGCGATGAGGAACGGTCCCGTCAGATTGGTCGCGATCGACTGGAGGAAATCCTGCGGAGACGTCTCCCCCAGCGGCTTGATGATGAAGAGGCCGGCGTTGCTCACCACGATGTCCGGTACGCCAAGCTCCGCTTTCACCGCGGTCACGGCGCGGGTCACGTCGTCGGGCTGGGTGACATCGCAGCGCAGCGTCGTTTCCCGCTCTCCCGAACCGTCCGCGAGTGACCGTGCCAACCGGACGACGTGGGCCCCCGCCGCCCGCAGCTCGTCGGCGACGGCGAGCCCGATCCCCCGCGACGCCCCGGTGACGAGTGCCACCGATCCGGCGAGCGGGGGGGCGCTCACAAGAGCCGCGTGCCGCCGCCGTGCACCAGCCGGAGAAACTCGTCGCGCGTGCGTGCGTCGGAGCGGAAGGTGCCCCGCAATGCGGAGGTGATCGTCTTGGAGTTCTGTTTCTCCACTCCGCGCATCATCATGCAGAGGTGGTACGCCTCGATCACCACGCCGACGCCGAGCGGCGCGAGCACCGCGCACAGCGCTTCCGCCACCTGATCGGTGAGCCGTTCCTGCACCTGCAGCCGGCGCGCGAATACCTCGACCACGCGCGGAATCTTCGACAACCCGACGATCTTGCCGTTCGGCAGGTAGGCGACGTGCGCGCGCCCGAAGAACGGCAGCAGGTGATGCTCACACAGCGAGTAGATCTCGATATCGCGCACGAGAATCATGTTCTCGTGCTTCTCCTCGAACACGGCGTCGCCGATGACGTCTTCGACCGACATCTGGTAGCCGCGCGTCAGCCATTGCAGCGACAGCGCGACGCGGGCCGGCGTCTTCTGCAGCCCCTCCCGCTCGGGGTTCTCCCCCAGCAGCGTGAGCATCTCGTGCACGAGCTGCTCGAACCGACCGGCATCCGGTGGCTCGATGTGGTCTTCGTGGAAACTGTGCAGGCTCGCCGACTTGATCTGGTCCCGTGCCATTCCTTGCTCCCGTCGTCGTCGACGTAGTTACGCTCCGTCTCCCACGGCCGGATGCGTAGCGGTATCTTCGGCCGGTGCGATTCCTAAAGCTACTCGCCGCCCTCTCGCAAGCGGGAGCCTCGGCGCTGTCGGCGCTGTGGACCTTCCCGAGCATTCTCCTCTCGGCGTTCCTCGTGGCGTGGGGGGCCGAGGCCGCGCAGTTCCTGATGTCTCAGGGGCTCGCCCTCGCGATCCTCGCCTGGCTGCAGACGCTCCCCGAGTTCGCCGTGGAAGCGGTCATCGCCTGGGAAGCGGGCGGCGACCCCGAGCGCGCCCATCTCGCGATCGCGAATCTCACCGGTGCGATTCGCCTGCTGCTGGGACTCGGCTGGCCGGCGATCTACTTCGTGTTCGTCTTTGCCGGGAGGCGCGCCGGAAAGCTGCGTTGGCCTTCGATCAGACTGGAGCACGAGCACGCGGTCGAAGTCGTGGGGCTCGTGCCCCCCCTGTTGTACTTCCTGGTCATCCTCTGGAAACAGTGGATCGGGTGGATCGACGCGGTGGTGTTGATCGCGTTGTACGGCGTCTACCTCTGGGTGCTGATGCGCAATCCGCCGAAGCAGGAAGAGGATCTGTCCGATGCGCCACCAGTTTCGCGCTGGGCCTACAACCAGCGCGGCTGGCGACAGAAGGCCGCCATCGGCGGGCTGTTCGTGCTCGGCGGCGCGCTGCTGTACCTGACGGCGCACCCGTTTCTCGAGTCGATGCTGGCAGTTGCGGGCCTGCTCGGTATCGGGCAATTCTTTCTGGTACAGTGGGTAGCGCCGTTCCTGTCGGAGTTCCCGGAGTTCGTGTCGACCATCAACTGGGCGCGGCGCGTGACGCGAGCGCCGATGGCGCTGATGAACATCGTGTCCAGCAACATCAACCAGTGGACGATCCTCGCCGCGATGATCCCTCTGGTCTACGGCTTTTCTCACCTGCACCACCACGGCACCTGGTCCGATTTCCACTTCGACGCGCCACAGCAGATCGAAATCTTGTTGACGCTGTTGCAGACGCTGCTCGGCGTGCTATTGCTCGCGAACATGGAGTTCGACTGGCTCGACGCGACCGCGCTGCTCGTCCTGTGGCTGGTCCAGTTCGTGGTGCCGCACCTGCGGGAGGAGGTGTCGGTCGTCTACGGCGTGTGGATCGTCTTCCTGCTGGGTCAGTTCGTGCTGGGGAAGAAGCGGTTTATGGTCTGGAAGTATTTCCTGGAGACGGTGCGGAAAGCCTAGGATGGTGGAAGCAAAACCGGCCGGTATCGCTCGCGCGATCCGGCCGGTCATGGTACCACAGGAACGGAGAGGATTATTGAAGCCCGAAAGTAATAGCTGGTCCCTCACCAGGGCTTCTGTCTTCCCCTCGAGGGGGCCTGACATCGGTCGCAGTATCTGGGTCCACAATCGAGCCTGTTGGCTCAATAATTGGACTCCCCGCTCCTGGCCCTACGATACAAGTTTGTTCTCGATCGTCAAGAGAAGTTGCGCCGAAGATTTCAACAAGGCATCGTCATAGTGACTCGAATCACGGACGAGACGACCGACACATGAATCTCACCCTGCTGGGCGCCGTCGTGATGCTGCTCACGTGGATCGCCCTCATATTCGTGGTGCAGGAGCCGTCAGGCTGGGTGCATGTGCTGTACGCGGGGGCGGTGGTGTTGTTCGCGCGCCGCATCCTCCTCGGTAAGCCGCAGTCCTTCGTGTCCTGACCCTGGCGGCGCGCCGCGGCACGCCGTACGTTGACCGAGCATGCTCATCGTCAAGCGCTGGGACGCCGCCGACGGCCCGTTACAGCTCTCCGCGCTGCGGCGCGAGCTGCAAAGCGAGGGGCTGAATACCGCCTGGTGGTCGGAAGTCCCCGGCGTCCGCATCGCAGAGCACGAGCACCCCTTTCCTGAGGCCCGCTGGGTGCTCTCGGGCTACCTGCGCGTCTACGTCGGGGACGAAATCGTCGACCTGGGACCCGGGGAGCGACTCGATCTGCCGCCCGGAACGAGGCACGGTTTCGAAGTCATCGGGCTGTCCCCCGCTGTCTTTGTAACGGGGTCCACCCAGCCCGTGCCGGCGACATCGGGAGCGCGGCCCAGATCCTGATTCCGGCCTCTAGACATCAGCCAAACACTACGAGCGCGACCACCCCCCAGACAATCGTCAGCATCGTCACCGGGATTCCGACGCGGGCGTACTCCCAGAACCCGATGCGAATGCCCCGCCCTTCGGCCCGTTCCGCCACGATGAGATTCGCAACGGAGCCGATCAACAGGAGATTGCCCGCGAACGTCGAGCTCATCGCGACGACGCGCCACGCGAACACCGGGTCCGGGAGCTGGGGCACCGTGGTGCGCCACAGCATCACCGCCGGCACATTCGATATCAGGTTGGAGAGCGTGGCCATGACCCCGCTGACGCCCCAGGCGAGCCCCCAGCGCGATTGACCGTCGATCAGCGCGATGGCGCGGTGGTCGATCCAGTCCACCGCGCCGGTCGCCTGGAATCCCCGCATCACGACGAAGAGCGAGGCGAAGAACAGCAGTAACGACCACTCCACCCGGTCGATCGCATAGGCCGGGTCGCGCTGCGCGATGAGCACCATGAGCGCCCCCGCGGCGATCGCCACCCCCGGGAGCGACCATCCGGCGAGCCACCCGACGACCGCCACGCCGAACATCGCGAGTCCCTTGAAGACGAGCGGCCGGTCGATGTCGACCGTCGCCATCTCGAGCCGCTCGGGGAAGCGGCCGCGCAACTCCGTGCGGAAGATCCAGCGCAGTGCCGCATAGGTGATCGCCAATCCACCGGCGGCCACCGGCAGCATGTGGATCAGGAACCCGCCGAAGCTCGACCGGCTCCAGATTCCCACGAGCATGTTCTGTGGATTGCCGGTCACCGACAGCCCCGAGCCGACATTGGAACCCATCGCGAGACCGAGCAGGTACGGCGTCGGCCGGACGCGGACCGCGGAGAGCGCGACGAGCAAGACCGGCGTCACCACGAGGCAGACGGTGTCGTTGACGAACAGTGCGGACAAGAGCCCGCCGCCGAGGACGACGGCGGCCATGAGCCGAGCCGGCGTCTGGACCCGGCGCAGCACACTCCGGGCTGCCCACTCGAAGAAGTGTCCGACCTCGAGGTAGCCTACGATCAGCATCAGCCCGAGAAGAAAGACGATGACGTCGAGATCGATGGCGGCGTACGCCTGTGCGGGCGTCAGGACCCCGGCGGCGACCATCGCGACCGCTCCCAGGAGTCCCGCGGCCGGCCGGTTCAGGTGCACGAACGGCAGGCGCTGCACCGCGATCAGGACGTAGGTCGCGGCGAAGATGACCAGTCCGGCGGTCAGATTTCCCAGTTGGAGAAGAGGACGCCTTCCGGAACGGGGCGCTCCGCGTACCCCTCGAGGTGCATGCGGAGGTCGGTCCAGCGCACCTGATAGCCGCGGGCCATCAGGGCGCGGAACGCGCTCTCGAAGCGGCTCTGGCAGCGGATCGCGACACGCCGCAGCCCGGCATGCGTGGCACACGATTCGACCGCTCCCACCACGCGATCGAACGCATCGGCATCGCGGGCCGCGAGCTTGAGGACGCGCAGCTCGTCGGTCGAGCGCTCCGCCGCGAGCGACGCCGTATGCCACAGGGCGTATCCGGCGAGCCCTCTCGACCCGGAGACGAGCACCGTGTCCCCCAGCCCGAGCTGCGCGGTGAGCTCGATTTCGCGCGTGAAATCGTAGCCCGGGGCCAGCGACGCGACGAAACCATGCGCCGCGGCGAGGGTCTCGGCACGCACCCCCTCGTCGAGCCGCGACAGCAGCGCCGGCACGGCGCCGCCGCGCCGCCGCACCGCCAGTTCGCGCGTCATCGTCAGGGTGAGGTGACCCGGAATGAATCCGAGGCGGGCGTAGAAACCGATGTTCTCGACGGTCCGCGGCATCGTTTCGAGGCCCAGCGTCGTGACGCCGTGGTCCAGCAGCCAGTCGGTGGCGGCACGCACGATGGTCTTGCCGATCCCCGCTCCCTGACGATCGACGCGCACCGCGAGCGGTCCCATCCACCCTTCGCAGCCGCAGCGGTGCGCCACATTGAAGGCGACGAGGCGGCCGTCCTCGTCGCGCCATACCATCGCGCCGTCGCCTGCGTCCCGCAGGGCGTAGGTCCACACGCGCGGATTGAGCGGCGGTACGCGCACACCGACGAGTCCGTCGCGGCGATAGCGGTCGGTGAAGGCCTCCGCGAACAGGCGGTTGAGCGCTTCGATGTCGCGCTCCTCCGCGAGGAGCGGGCCCTCTACGCGCCGCTCAGGCAGCCACGCCCGCATCGACACCTCCCGCCCCCAGGGTCGCCGTCTCGTCCCGTACGCCGCTCACACCCCGGGCGCCATCGTACTCTACCCGGATCACCCGGTCCAGTCCCTCCCGGATCTGGTCGATGTGCGTGATGATGACGACCTGGGGGAAGCGATCCCCCAGCTGCCGCAAGAGTCCCAGGACGTGCTGGCGGCGCCCTTCATCAAGGGATCCGAAGATTTCGTCCAGCACGAGGAGCGACAGCGGCTGCCCTGCACGCTCGGCGATCATCTGCGAGATCGCGAGTCGCAGCACCAGGTTGGTGAGGTCTTCTTCCCCGCCCGAGATCACCGGTTTCGGCACGCCGCTGTCGACCACGGTCAGCGTGTAGTCCTCGCTCAGCTCGACGGTATCGTAGCGTCCATCGGTGAGATCGGCGAGGAAGCCGGAGGCCAGCTCGGCGATTTCGGGGCGCATCGCCGCATTGAGCTCGGCGCGCAGCTCGGAGTACGCGCGGTCCAGCTCGTCGTGCAGCCGGCGCTTCCCCTTGAGCGTGTCGATGTGCTGCTCGCGCGTGGCGCGCTCGGCGATGCGCCGGTCTACCTCGGCGACCATTTCCTCGGCCCGCGCCAGGAAGCCGCCCGCTTCCACCGCCGCCAGCTCCGTCTCGCGCACCAGGAGGACCGACCGGTCATAGCGCTGCTTCGCCTGGCGGAACTTCTCTTCAGAGAACCCGTCGGCGACGATCGCTTCGGCCAGCTGCTTCACGTGCTGCTCGCGCTGCGACAGCAGCTGCTCGGCCTGCTCGGCCTCTTTCACGAGCGTCTGCGCGAGCCGCGCACGTGCCTGGAGCGCCGCGGCTTCCTGCACCAACGGCTCGAGAGCGGTCAGCTCGGCGCGCACCGCGTCCAGCCGGGCGGCATCGTAGCGCGCCGGCCGCGTCGCCAGAAGCGACTTGAGCTGTGCGAGCCGCGGCGCCTCCTCCTCTCGCTCGGCTATGGCACGGGTTCGCTCTTCCACCTGAGCCTTCAGCTCGCCGGCGCGCTCGGCCGCCTTCCGGCTTTCGTCCCGCACGCCGTCGCGCGCCCGTTCGGCCTGCACGACCGGCTCAGGCGCCTCGGCGAGCTGTTGCGCGCGCTGCTTGAAGAAGTTGCCGTTGAGCCTGATCTCCTCGAGCTGTCGATCGAGCAGGCCGAGCACGGCTTCGTATTCTTTCCCGAGCGGCCGCTGGCACGTGGGGCAGACGCCGTCAGGGCCGAGCTCGGCAATCCGGTCGCGCTGCTCCTTCACGTCGCGATACTGCTCGCGCAGCTGCTGGCGCTTCGTGTCCGCATCCTGCTTGTCACGCGCCCACGCCGCCCGCTGCTCTTCGACCTGACGCTCGAGCACGAGCAGCCGCTCGGCTGCCTTCTTCGCCTCGCGCTCGGCCCGGGTCGCCACCGCGGCGGCGCCTTCGAGCTCGGCGATCCGCTTGTCGCGCGCCGCGGCTGCTCGCTCGAGCTCGGTGATCTGCGCTTGTGCCGCCTGGCGTTCGGCCGCTTCCTGCTGTAACCCCTCGAGCCGGGTGCGCTCGGCCTGCAGCTTTTTCAACGGCTTCAGCTCGGCGGCGAGCCGCTCCAGCTCCGTGCGCGCCGCCAGCGCCTCCGCCAGCTCGCGGTCGAGACGCTGGAAATCCTGACGCGCCCCCGTCACGGCGTGTTGCGCGATGGCGCGCTCGCTCTCGAGCGAGCGGATCCGGTCCCGCCGGACCTCCCACTGCTTCCACTTCGGCTCCTCGCGCCCCAGGGCGTCCTGGGCGTTGCGCAATGCCTCGCGCGCCGCCTCCGCCGCGGCGCGCGAACGGTCGAGGCGCTCTACGGCGGTGGCGCGATCCGCCTCGAGCTGCCGCTTATCGGGCAGCCCCGCTTCCAGCCCTTTCAGCTCGGCCGAGAGTCCGTTGCGCACTTCGCGCACACGCTGCTGGGCCAGCTCGAGCCGCTCGTAGCCGAGGACGCGCGACAAGAACGCGGCCCGCTCGACTTTGCCGAGCGCCGACATCACCGCCAGCTCTTTCTGCCCCGTGAAGTACGTGTTGAAGAATTCGTCGTGCGACATGCCGAGCACGCGCCCCAGCCGCTCGGACACCGTCTTGAGCGAGTTGGCCACAACCTGGCCGTCCTGGCGCAGCTCCGCTCCGTAGAGATTGCGGGTGACGGAGTACTCGTGCGGTCCCAGCGCGAAGTCGAGGGTGACTTCCACCCGCGAACGGCCCGGCGCACCGTGTCGCCGGATCGAATCCTTGTCGCCGCGCACCGCCTGCACACCGTAGATCGCCCAGGCGATCGCCTCGAGCAGCGTCGACTTCCCGGCTCCGTTGGGGCCGATGATCCCCGTGATCCCGGGACCGAGTTCGATCTCGGTCTCGGCGAATTGCCGGAAATTCTCGAGCCGCAGCCGCCTCAGCTCCATCAGGCGGTATCTCCGTCGTGCACCGTCTGCTCGAGATACTCGACGCCGGTGCGCACGAATTCGTCGCGCGGGATGTCGGCGTCGAGCAGGCGGCGCGACAGGAAATCGCGCAGCGTCTCGGGGAGCGTCTGACGCCGCGACGGCGCTCCCGTGCCCGTCTGATAGTGGGACTGCGGCCGACGCAGGTCCAGCTGAAAGTGCAGCGCCCGGGCCTTGTAGCCGCGGATCGCGGGATGGTCGAGGTCGTGGGCGGTGGCACGAGCCACGTCCCAGACCAGCAGCCGCACCACGTTGGCGTCGATCGCCGGCTTCGCCGCCTCGACGGCCGCGGCGATTCTGGCGTCGAGCTGCTTCGCCGTCAGCCCGGCGCCCTGGATCGGCTCCAGCTCGATGTGCCGCCGCACCGGGGTGATGTAGCGCGGAGCCACACGCACCTTCGGGAGCGTGACGTGCAGATAGCATTTTCCCTTGAGTCCGCGCTCGGCCTGATCCTGCAGCTGGCCCCAGGGATTGGGCGGCAGGTACTCGAGGCTGCCCGAGTACCACACGTTGGGCGCCAGCTCCTGCGCGACGTGATAGTGCCCGAGGGCGATGTAGTCCCACTGCGCCGGCGCCAGATCCTCGAGCGACAGCAGCGCGCCCCCGTAATCCATCGTTCCCCGCGCCTCGCCGAGCTGCGGGTACTGCCCATGGGTGACGAGGACGTTGAATGTCGGACCGCCGCGCTCGGGGCGGAGCGACGGCCGGTCTGGGCTCACGAGCGCCTGGTGCGGCACCGCCAGCACGGCGCAATCGAGCTTGGGATAGACGAGACGGCGCGGCGCGTCGATGACGACTTCGGCGCCGACCGCTTCATACAGCTTCAGGATGCTTCCCGTCTCGCTGGTACGCGGTGTGTCGTGGTCGCCGGCGACGAGGACAACGGGGGTGTCGGGGAGCGCGACCCGCAGCCGTTGCAGCTGCTGAAACAGGAAGAGAATCGCCGGGTTGGTCGGCCGGACCGAGTGAAAGATGTCCCCGGCGAAGACGATGAGATCGGGTCGCTGCTCCAGCAGATCATCCACCGCGCGGCGAAAGGCTTCCGCCACGTCCGCCTCACGCTGGTTCGCCCCGCGCGCGTTTTGGCGGTCGAACTGGCGGTAGCCGAGGTGCAGGTCGGCGAGGTGGGCGAGCTTCACGACACCAGTCTGAGTGATCCCTGTTGCTGGACGCGCGCCTTCATCCCGGCTGCGCCGAAGAACCCTCCGCTCACGGCGACATGCATCGTCCCGCCGAGCGCGGCGCTCACGACGGCGCCGCGCGTGAGCGACAGCAGCTGCTCGCCCGTGATCGCGCCCTGCAGGGCGACGGTGAACTGCTGTCCGCCGAAGGAGAAGTGCAGCGGCTCGGTGGGAAGCAGCGTCTCCACGCCCAGCCGCACCGTCGTATCGCCCCGGCTGACCAGGATCTCCCGCACCGTCACCTTCGTGTGCACCGTGATCGGTGGTCCCCCGATGGCGCCGACAGGCAGCTCCGTTTCGGTGGTCCAGTCGTCGCCCGTGCCCACCGGTTGATCGGGGAGGGCGGCCAGCGCGGCGACGCGAAACGCGACCTGCATCTGCTCGCGCACCAGCGGCGGCAAGCCCGAGAGCGACGACACGTCGTTGTGCACCGGTCGCAGGTGATCGTCGTAGACCGTCGTGAGATGAATGTCCTTCAGCCGGTCGGCAGCCTGATCGGCCGCCGCCGGGTTGAGCATCGGACTCTCCACTTTCGTCGAGTCGAAGGTGACGGTGACCGGAATGCCATCGGCATCGGCAGTGGCGACCTTCTGGGTGAACCCGATGCGCAGCCGGTTCACACCCAGGGTGTCGGCACCGGAATCCGGCCCGAAGCTCGATGTCTGATCCATCACGTAGTGGTAGACCGCCCCCGCGGGAGGGTGATAGCGCAGCGCGATCTTGGTCGTGATCGGCGTTGGGGGCCGCTCGGCACCCCGACACCCGACCGCCACCACCGCCAACCCCAGGATTGCTATGCGATGCATTCGAATCCTCGTTCGCTCAATAAGGTTCCTCGGCGATGGGGCCGAGGGGTTGTACGGACGAGCGCTCCCGGGCCGGTTCCGACCCGACGCGCATGCCCAGTCGCTTGCGGAACAGCACCAGGACATCGGCCGGCCGCTCGCGCCGCACCGCGGCCAGCGCGCGGCGCACATCCACCTCATCGTGCCCCGCGATCAGGTCCTTGACCTGGTTCGTCCGGACCCGCGCGTCGAGCCGCACGAGCTGCAGCGCCACCGCATCGGCAAAGGGCAGGTCGGCGGCCGGCGGGAAGCGCCCTACCCCGTCCCGGCCGCGCAGCACGCAGGGGCGCGGGAACCGCACGAAGATCGGCTGCGTGAAATGCGGGTGGCGCACCATCAGCTCGCCCACCGGCAACGTGGCGAGCTTGATCTTGGTCGCCGGCGACAGCACCTGATACCCCGGCGTCGCCAGCTCGTCCGAGTCCATCCGTCCGAACACCTGCGTTCCCGCGTTGCCCACGACCCGGCGGTGCACCTGCGAGCGGAACTGCTCCGCTCCGAACAGCACCAGCCCGAGGTAGCGGCCGCGTTCCGAGATGTCGAGCAGCATCTTCTTCACATAGGTGTCGCCGCCGTCGGCGGGGGCGTACTTGTTCAGCTCGTCCACGAACACCACGACGGCGTCCACGCCGAGATCGCGGCGCTCGAGGTGCTCGCGCAGCTTCGAGACGACGCGCGCGAAGACGAGATCCTGCCCCAGCGGGTCGACGTTGGCGACGTCGATGACGTACACCCCGCGGTCCTCGAACTGCCCCCAGGGCAGATCGCTCGCCGGTCCGTCATCGGTCACGAGGCCCTTGCAGCGCGTCGAGACGTTGCCGAGACGGTTGCGCACCTTGCGGATCGTGGCGATGTGGTGCGTGCGCCAGATGTCGCCGCGGCCCGCCAGCTCGAGGCCGTCGAAGATGCTGCGGAACAACCGCTCGAGATCGGCGAACGTCTCGACCCGATGCTCCCCGCCGAAGCCGTCTTCGAACTCGCGTCGCACCACTCGGTCGGAGAGAAAGTCGATGAACGCATCGGCCTTGGCGTCGATGTCGTCCCGATTGAGCAGCACCTCGGCGAAATCGAGCACGTCGGTCAGCCCCCACACCAGCGGCTCGACCGTGCGAGTCAGCTCGGGGTGGGTACGCAGCGTATTCAGGTTCACCCCGTCGGCCTTGAACGGCGCGAAGTAGCGCACGCGCTCGAATGCCCCGGGTTCGATTCCGAGACGCTCGTAGCGCCGCCGGTCGGCATCGTCGAGCGTGCCGGGTTGATCGAGAAACAGGAGGTCGGGGCCCTTCACGTTGAAGCACACCGCTGCTACGCTGCCGCGGTGCACCGGATAATGCTGGAAGATCGAGCTCAACAGGAATTCAACGGCGCTCGTCTTCGTCGCCAGACCCGAGACCCCGGAGATGTTGAGGTGAGCGGCTTCGGGACCGAGCAGAAAGTCGGCGTCGAGGTAGACGGGCGCTTCGAGCCCGCCCGATTCATAGAGTCCGACGGGGATGGCCGTCGGCTGCGCGGTATGGAGGTAGGCGTCCATGCGCAGCGCCGCGGCGACGTCGGCGTCGCTGGCGACGTGCACGGCACCGAGCGGCACGGGCTGCAACGGCTCTTCGGGGATCTGCCGCAACACCGCTGCGGTCCACAGACGAATCTCGGGTCGCTCGGTCGGACGCTCCGCGGCTTGTGCGGGGTCTCCTTCGGCGCCGATCACGTCATGGAGCGGTGTCGCCAGGTCGGAATAGGCGAAGCCGTCAGTCACCACTCCATAGACGGTTCGACCGGATTCCGGCACCCGGGAACCCGTGACTTTTACGATCGCCCCGATACCGATACTCGTCTCCGTCGCCGTCCAGAAGTGGAACTGGTGCGGCGTGGCCGGTTTCAGCTCGGTCGCAACCACGCGACCTATCGGGGTTTCGTCGCTCTTGCGAATCACGTCCCTGTCTGTGGGAGACGGGAAGCGAGCGGCGCCAGGAGATCGTGCGGAGCCCGGCTCCGCAAATACGCCTCTACATCGTGTATCGGGTAAAGTAACCGGTCGAACCGTGCATCAGGGGCCGCGAGGGGCGCGCGCTCGGCGAGCAACCATCCGGAGATTTCCGGGATCCGTAACCCGGGATCCGGACTCCGGGAGACTTCCACCCGAATCAGCCCGTAGTGCAGATCCCGCCCCTCCCATGGCCAGAGTCGCAGATACCAGGAATCGACTTCGCTGCGCCCGTGTCCCCCGCGGACGCGGAAACCGCTCGTGCGGTGCCCGGCCGGAATCGTGAGGGCGCGCTCCAGGTGGCGGCCGGAGAGGAACTGCGCGCCGTGGCTCTTGATGACCCCGACGGCACGCGGATGCTTCGCCAGAATCGCCGACACGGCGAGCTGCCCGTCGACGACCAGCCAGTCACCCGCGCCCAATCGCCCAGCAGACTCCTCACCCAGCTTGCGCTCGAGTCCGGATCGCGCACGATGCACCTCCCGGCGCAGCGTCTCGAGGGCCTGGGCCGGTTGGGTCCCCGCGTCGATTGCGACCGGAACGGCGTCGAGTCCCGCCGCTTCCAGCACCTCCCGGCGCTCCTCGCCCAGCACCGGCGCCGCGGCAATGACCAGAGTGCGGGCAGCCCACGCGGCCGTGGACAGCCGCCGATCGGAGCCGCGGCGACGCACGGCCGCCGCCACATAGGCGAGCGCAATGGGCTGCACGCCGTCGTATCCGATCACCTTCCACTGTTGGATGCCGTCGAGGAACGACACGCCGGTCGGCGCGGAGCGTGGCCCGACGGGATGCGCCACGAGGTCGGCGTCCTCCACCATGTCGACGTCCACACCGGCGGACGGCGTATCCTCCGCGGGATCGCCCTGGCGCCCGAGGCTCGCGTCCGGAAGGAAGGACGCCGGAGTGACGCCGCTGTCGTACAGGTCGTCGAGCCAGCCCCGGCCCGGATTCACGCCGACACCTTGACCGCGACGACGATCCCGTCGCGCAGCGGGACCACCGCCGACACGACGCGAGGATCGGAAGCTGCGAGCCGGTTGAATGCCCGCACCCCTTCGGTCGCCGGAGAGGTGTTTGCGGCATCCACCACGGTGCCGTGCAGGAAGGCGTTATCGCACAGCAGTAGCCCGCCGCTCCGCAACAGCCGCACGCTCCACTCGAAGTACTCGGGGAGCGGCTCCTTGTCGGCGTCGACGAATACCACGTCGAACCCGGCTTCCAGCGTGGGCAGGATCGTGCGAGCGTCGCCCTCAATCAGACGGACGCGATCGGACACCCCCGCCTCGGCGTACGCCTGGCGCGCCAACCGCGCGTGGTGTGCATCGATCTCGAGCGTGGTGAGGAGACCGTCGGGCGGCAGCGCCCGGGCAAGCCAGACCCCGGAGTATCCCGCCAGCGACCCGATCTCGAGTACCCGGCGGGCGGCGACGAGCCGCACCAGGACGTGCAACAGTTTGCCTTCGTCGGGGGAGATGTGGATCGGCGGGAGCTCGCGCTCGGCGTGGCGGGCGCGCACACGCGCCAGGACGGGATCTTCGACGGCGAACAGCTCCTCGACGTAGCGCTGGAGCCGTTCGTCCTCCACTACGCGGTGGCCTCGACGTTCGGGAAGGGCGGGACCTCGAGCAGCCACAGTCCCGCGAGCCGGGACTGCTTGTCGACCTCCACCAGCAGGTGATCGGCGACGCGCACGATCGTCGCCGGTTTGGCGCGACCGACGCGAATGTGGATCACCGACTCGGAGGGATTCTTTTCCACCACCAGCGCCGTATCCACTTCCACCGCGGCTACCGCCGGCTGCGAGCGGCGCGAAGGGAACAACACGCGGCCTTCGGAATCGGCCTCGGGTGCCGCGAGGGTATCCACGGTGCGGATGTCGTCGGGCCAGGTCACGACGTCGAGCCCGCGCAGCAAGCCGCCCGCGACATCGAGCAGCACGAACGATCCGTCGCTTCCTTCGAGATCGACGGTCCCGTTCATCCCCGAGGCCTTGGGGATCCCCTTGCAGACCGCCGAGAGGATGTCCGTCTCGGGGTCCCAGCGGTAGTTGACCTTGGGAAGCTTGCCCTCGAGGGGCTGGATCTTGGCTTCGTAATGCATGACGGGCGCCCCCCCTCACCCCAACCGCTTCGCGAAACTCACGATCCGGTCCAGCGATTTCTCGATGTCGCTCGTCGCCGCGGCATAGGAGAGCCGCGTCCAGCGGTCGTCCCCGAACGCGGCTCCCGGGACGAGCGCGACGCCGGTCTCGGTGATGAGCCGGGTGCAGAACTCCGTCCCCGAGATCCCGACGAACCCATCGGTGCGGAAGAAGAAGTAGAACGCCCCGTGCGGCTCGACGAACTCCACCCCCGGGAGGTGGCGCCGGAAGCCGACGGTGAGGATGTCGCGGCGGCGCCGGAACTCGAGGACCATGCGTTGCACATCCTGCTCGAGCCGCTCGTCGGCGAAGGCCGCCGCTGCGGCATACTGCGCCATGTGGTTCGCGCCGGAAGTCGTGTGCGACTGCAGCGCCGCCATCGCCTTGGCCACCGGGCCGGGAGCGAGGGCGACGCCCACCCGCCATCCCGTCATCGCATACGCCTTGCTGACGCCGGTCACCACGACGACACGCTCCAACAGGTCGTCGGGGAGATCGAGGAGTGACGGCGCCGGCCCGCTGCCGTAGTGAATGCGCCGGTAGATCTCGTCGGAGATCACCCACACCTTGCGCTCGGCCGCCCACTGCGCGATCGAGCGCAGCTCGCTCAGGGTGTAGACCGAACCGGTCGGGTTGCAGGGAGAACAGAGAATCAGCCCCTTGGGCGCCGGGAGGATGCGCTCCAACTCGCGCACGCTCACCTTCAGCCCCCACTCGGGGTGTCCGGCGATGAGCACGGGACGGGCGCGAGCGAGATGCACCATTTGGGGATACGACACCCAGGCGGGAGCCGGAATCGCCACGACGTCCCCGGGACCGAACAGCGTGAAACAGGCGTTGAACAGCGACTGCTTGGACCCCGTCGAGACGACGATGTTGTCGGCGTTCACCGGACGCCCGCCGGAGAGCAGGGAGAGATGCTTCGCCGCGGCGGCACGCAGCTCGAGAATGCCCTCGTTCGCCGGATAGCGCGTCTTTCCTTCTTTGATCGCCCGGATCCCCGCCTCGACCGGGATCGGGGGCGTGGGGAAATCCGGCTCTCCTGCCCCCAGGTCGATCACGTCCTCGCCCGCCGCCCGGCGCCGCTTCGCCTCCTGGGAGATCGCGATCGTCGCCGAGGTCTCCAGATGGGCGATGTTGGGCGACAACACGTCGCTCATGGGCGGCTGGCTCCGGGAGCTGGTGGGCGTCGAGGGTGTTGGGGGCACGCGTGACGATACGTCCGGACGAACCACCCGCGCAACCGCGCTGTCTGGCGGGGGTTGCGACCGTTTCGGGCTTCGTTCTCTCGCCACCGCGTGACCTGCGAGCCGCTCGAGCATCTTCAAGACCGTGACCCCCACCTCCACTGCCCTTGCCCGTCGCTCGGCGCGCCTGCGCCGGGGCCGCACCGCGCTCGAGCGGGCGCGACTCGCGGGTGTTCGCCAGCTCGGCTCCCTCATCGAATCCGCCGACCGCTACACCTTCGGCCACTGCATGCGGGTCGCCGCCTATGCCCTGGACGTCGCCCGCACCCTCGGGTTCGACGACAGTGAGCGCGCCACGGTCTACGTCGGCGCCTATCTGCATGACATCGGGAAGGTCCTGGTGCCCAGGAGGATCCTGACGAAGCCGGGAGAGCTCGCGGCCGACGAGGTGGACGTGATTCGGACCCACCCCGAGCGCGGCCTCGAGCTGCTCGAGGCAACCCAGCTCGCCTGGGACGTCGCGCCGATCATCCGCTGGCATCACGAGCGGCACGACGGCAGCGGCTACCCCGACCACCTGTCGGGCCCCGAGGTCCCGCTGGAGGCGCAGATCATCGGGATCGTGGATGCGTTCGACGCACTCACGTCGACGCGGAGTTACCGGCCGGCGGTGGCGCCGTCGCAAGCGATCACCGTTTTGGAGCAGGAGCGCCACAGCTGGCACCCCGAGGTCTTCAAGGCATTCTTGAGCGTTTTCGGCAGGGCGTGCGTTCTCGCCGCCTGACGGCGTTACTCCCGCAGCAGTTGATGCCGCCTGAGGATCGCTACCGTCGAATCGATCGGTAACGCCCGCACGGTCCCCCGCAACCCCCGCACCGTCTCCGCCTTGAGCAGCGAGTTGTAGATCGCCTCTTCCGTCGCCTCGATCACCGCCTCGAACAACGGCGACATGGCGTCGTTGGTGACGACCTCGACAGTGTCGGTCAGGCGAGCGGCCGTGCGGTCAGGCGGTCGGGCGGTCGGTAGCGCGCCGGATTGACCGACCGCCTGTCCGCGACCGTCAGGAAGTCCTTTAGGGCCAGTCTGCCGCTCTGCGAATGCAATCACAAAGTCCCCGCTGCCATTCGACATGCTGCTGCCCGTCCGTGCGAGACCGGCGAGGGCGCGTCGGCCGAGACGCTCGAGCTGGCGGTGGTCCAAGGGGGCATCGGTGGCGACGACGATCATGACACTGCCGTTCCCCAGGTCGCCCTTGAGGTAATACTGACCCAGCTCGCGTCCCACCGGTGCCCCGGCGATGGTCAGCACGCCGCCGAAGTTCGTCTGCACCAGCACGCCGACCGTCCAGCCTCCCAGCGTCGGCGGGATGCGGCGACTCGACGTGCCGATTCCGCCCTTCCAGCCGAACGCCACGGTCCCCCGCCCGGCCCCCACCGCACCCTCCGCGACGGGTCCGGGCCGGGCGCCACGAATCGCCGCGAGCACGTCCTGCTCGGTGATCGGACGGGCGCGAATGTCGTTGAGAAACCCGTCGTTGGTCTCGCCCACGACCGGGTTGGCCGATCGCACGTCCTCGTTCCCCGGAAGTCCCAGGAGGTAGGTCAGGACGGCATCGGCGGCGCGGGGCACGCAGAGCGTACAGGTGAGCACGATCGGCGATTCCAGCTCTCCGAGCTCGTTCACCTGCGTCGAGCCGGCGAGTTTCCCGAACGCGTTCCCCACGATGACAGCGGCAGGGACCTTGTCGCGGAACACGTTGCCGTCGTGCGGGAGGATCGCGGTGACGCCGGTGTTGATCGAATCGCCTCTGGCGAGCGTCACCTGTCCGACCCGCACGCCGGGGACATCGGTGATCGCATTGAGCGCCCCGGGAGTGAGGACACCAACGACGATCCCGACGTCGCGAGCGCGGGGGCGCTGCTGCTGACCGGCAACGGGTGCAGTGAGACAGGCGAGAAGCAGGAACGTGCGGATGGCCATTCGATCGACCGTTGCCCTTTGGGTGTTCCGAAGGTAGCCTCCGGACCGGATCGACGCCCTTTGACAACCGAGGAACGCGTGACGGGAGTGACTGACGGGCAGGCCGCCCTGGAACGCGGCCGTGCCGTAATGCTGGTGACGCCGCCTGCGGTGGAGCAGGCCGGGGCTGTGTGGGAGCTCTTGACCCCGGGGCATGGCCCCGGGAGCGGTCTCCCCGGACCGGCAGCGGTGATCGTGTGCTCGGATAGCGCTGCCGCCGAGGAATGGGCCGACGCGGCGCCCCAAACCCTGCGCGTCCACCCAGTCACCAGCCTTGGACGCACCACGCGACTCATCGCGGCCGGTGCCGTGGACGTCCTGGCCGGCACCGCCGAAGACCTGCAGGCGCTCGCGCGCGCATCTACGCTCAAGCTCGAAGCCGTCACGACCGTCGTGCTCGCCTGGCCCGAGTGGCTACTCGCCACCGACCGCCTGGGCCCCCTCGAGCACATCCTCGCCGAGACACGCGATGCCCGCCGTATCATCCTCGCCTGGAACCCCCAGGCGCTGGAGGATCTGATCGAGCGCTACGCCCGCCGTCCCCACGTCATCGGGGACCTCCCCCTGGGCGACGATGCCCGGCCCTTGGCAGCCGTCGCGCCGGCGCGGTACGCGATCGTGCCCGCACCGCGGCGGGCCGCCGTACGGCGCGACGTCCTCGACGCGATCGATCGTCCTCGTGTGGCGACCTGGACCCGCGGCGCGGCACCGGACGCTTGCGATGTGGTCGTGTGTCTCGACCTGCCGACGCGTGCTGAACTGGCCGAGATCGCGAGCCGTGGGGCGCCGGTGCTCCTCGTGTCCCCTGCGCAGCTGCCCTACGCCCGCTCGATCGCCGCCCCTCTCTCGGCGTTGCCGCTGCGGGCGTCCCGCGCGAGAGCCGCGAGCGACGCCGCGCAGCTGCGCGAGCGGGTGGCATCACGAATCGAGGCGGGTGGGCTCGAAGGGGAGCTGGGGTTGTTGGAGCCGCTGCTCGAGCGATACGATGCGGCGGAAGTGGCTGCGGCACTACTGGCTATTGGCCATCGGCCACTGGCTTCCGGCAGTCTTCAGCCGACAGCTCATAGCCAAGAGCCAATAGCGCCGCACGACGAGTGGGTGAAGGTCTTCGTCGGCGTCGGCAAGAAAGACCGCGCCAGTGCCAAGGACCTCGTCGGCGCCTTGACCCGTGAAGTCGGCCTCGCGCGCACCGATATCGGCCGCATCGAGCTGCGCGACACCTTCTGTCTCGTGCAGCTGGCGCCGCACGCCGCCGACGCGGCAATTCGCGGGCTGTCCCGTGTGGCGATTCGCGGGCGCCGCGTCAGCGCCCGGCGCGACCGCGAGGCGTGAGGTGGCTGGCGCCCTGGATCATATCCGCGTGCTCGACCTGTCGCGCGTCCTCGCGGGGCCCTGGGCCAGCCAGGTGCTCGCCGACCTCGGCGCGGACGTCGTCAAAGTGGAGCGCCCCGGCACGGGCGACGACACGCGGCACTGGGGCCCGCCGACGCTCAGCGATGGTTCGGGGGATGCCGCGTATTTCTTGAGCGCCAATCGCGGCAAGCGCTCCCTCACCGTCGACTACGCTACGCCCGAGGGACAACAGATCGTCCGGCGACTCGCCCGGGACTCCGATGTGCTGCTCGAGAATCACAAGGTGGGAGATCTGGCGCACTATGGTCTCGGATACTCCGACCTCCAGGCAATCAATCCCGCGCTGATCTACTGCTCCATCACGGGATTCGGACAAACAGGGCCCTACGCCCAACGCGCGGGCTACGACTTCGCGATTCAGGCGCTGGGCGGGCTCATGAGTGTCACGGGAGAGCGGGATGGGCGGCCGGGCGCCGGACCGCAGAAGGTCGGGGTCGCAGTGGCCGACGTGATGGCGGGGCTCTATGCTGCGATCGCGGTGCTCGGCGCCCTGGTGCAGCGCCACACCACGGGGCGCGGCGCCTACGTCGATCTCGCCCTGCTCGACGTGCAAGTGGCCACGCTCGCCAACGTTGCCCTCAACTATCTCGTCTCCGGAGAGGTCCCGGCGCGCTGGGGGAATGCCCACGCCAACATCGCCCCGTATCAGGTCGTTCCCACCGCCGACCGCCCCATCGTCGTCGCCGTGGGGAACGATGGGCAGTTCGCGAAGCTGTGTGATGTCCTGGGGGCGGCCGCCCTCGCAAGCGACGAGCGGTTCCGGACGAACGCAGTCCGCGTGCAGCACCGCGACGCGCTCGACGCCGAGCTCGAACGATTGCTGCGGGCGCGGCCTGCCGCCTCGTGGCTTGTCGCGCTCGAAACCGCGGGTGTGCCCGCCGCACCGATCAACGACGTCGCGCAGGTTTTCGACGATCCGCAGGTGCGCCACCGCGGACTCCGCATCGACGCGGCGCGCACCGGCGGCGAACGCGTGCCGCTGGTGGCGAGTCCGCTGCGGTTGTCCGACGGGCCTGCGCGCGCGCGGCTCGCTCCGCCTCGGCTGGGGGAGCACACCGACGAGATCCTGCGGGAGCGGTTGGGGATGACCGCAGCTGAGATCGCCGTGCTGCGGAAGAACAACGTGGTCTAGAAACGCTGACGGGCCGCCCAGCGGGGCAGCCCGTGTTTACAGCGTGGATTCGCCTCGCTCGCTACTTCTTGTTCACCGCCATCTTCAGCTGTTTGCCCGCGCGAAACGCCGGGGCCACCGTCGCCTTGATCTGGATCTCGGCACCGGTCTTGGGATTGCGCCCCATGCGCGCGGCGCGCTTGCGGGCTTCGAAGTTGCCGAAGCCGGTGATCTGCACCTTCGCGCCCTTCTTGAGCTCACCGGCGATGATTCCCTTGTCATCGAACAGGGACTCGATCGCCCGGCCGGCATCGGCTTTGGACATCTTCGTCCGCATGGCCAATGCAGCGATCAGCTCGGCTTTATTCACGACGCGCTCCTTTGCAGTGGGAAAGGCTTGGAATTTTGGCCCTTTCCCGGGTGGGCCTCCGGAAAACCCTTGAAAACCCTCGACAATATGGGGAGGTACCCCGGAAATCCGCAAGATACCGGCCCTTTTTGACCCCCCTCCCCCCGCCCAAGTGCGGATTTCGGATTGCGGATTGCCGATTTTAGGGGTTTGGGCATGGTCGCTGGGTGTTTTCCGCTGGCCTCTGGTGACATTCCGCATGCAGCAATCCAACAATCCGCAATGGATTAGTTTGCAGCCCCATGTTCCACGGCACCAAACCCGGCTGGATCGAAGTGATCTCGGGCGTGATGTTCTCCGGCAAGAGCGAGGAGCTGATTCGGCGCGTGCGCCGGGCGGCTATCGCCAAGAAGCAGGTCCAGGTCTTCAAATCCCACCTCGACGCCCGCTACGCCGGGCTCTACTCCGTCACCACCCACGACGGCCTCACCGTCGAGGCCGAGCCGGTGGACTGCTCCGAGCAAATCGCCCGCTCGATCCGCCCGGGAACGGAAGTCGTGGCGGTCGACGAAGCGCAGTTTCTGGACGAAGGGATCGTCCAGGTGGCGGGCACGCTGGCCGACGGCGGCGTGCGGGTCATCCTCGCCGGAACCGACGTGGACTTTCGCGGCCTCCCCTTCGGCGCGATGCCGACCTTGATGTGCGCTGCGGAGGTGGTCGACAAGCTGCACGCGATCTGTGTGGTGTGCGGGGGCCCCGCGAGCCGCAATCAACGCCTGGTGGACGGTAACCCCGCACCCTGGAACAGTCCCACGATCATGGTGGGCGGCCGGGAGAGCTACGAGGCACGGTGCCGGCATTGTCATAAGGTTCCGATGGCCGATGCGGACCAGACCGCCCTGCTCTAAGGCGCTCTCAGCTATCGGCTGTCAGCTATCAGCTAAGCTGACAGCTGATGGCTGACAGCTGACAGCTGACAGCGCCGTTCATGCTCAACGTCGCCCTCACCGGCAACGTCGCGGCGGGAAAGTCCACGGTCGCGGAGTGCTTTCGGCGCTGGGGCGCCACGATCATCGACGCCGATGCCCTGGTGCACGAAGTACAGGCTCCGGGGTCGCCGGTCACGAGCGCCATCGTGCGGCGCTTCGGGCCGGACGTGCTGCTCCCCGACGGCAACCTCGACCGCGCCGCGCTGCGCAACCGCGTCATGGGCGACCCGGCGGCGCGGCGGGCGCTCGAATCGCTCGTGCACCCCGCCGTCGCCCGCCGCCGCGAGGCGCTGCTCGACGCCGCCTGGAAACGGGGCGACCAGATCGTCGTCAACGACATCCCGCTGCTGTTTGAAGCCCTCGATCCGGCCCAGTTCGACGTCGTCGTCTTCGTCGATGCACCGCACGCCGTACGCCGCACGCGGCTGCGGGCGCTGCGCGGCCTGACAGATGAAGAAGCCGACCAGCTGCTCGCCGCGCAGGCGCCGGCGGCTCTCAAGCGCAAGCGCAGCGATTTCGTGATCGACAACGAGGGTTCGTTCGATGCGCTGGAGCGCCGCGCCCGCGAGGTGTACGACGAGCTGGTCCGGCGCGCCAATGCGAAACCGAAAACTTGACACGAGTTTGCCCCGTCCCTAGCTTCGCCCGCGGTTCCACCCAACCAGCGATTTCTCCGCCGAGAGCGACGCCTGAATGAGCAACGTCCCGAAGGATCTCCGCTACACCGAAGAGCACGAATACGTGAAGCCCACCGCCGACGCCGCCGTCGTGCAGGTCGGGATCACCGACTACGCGCAGGGAGAGCTCGGCGACGTGGTCTTCGTCGAGCTGCCCAAGCCCGGCACCGCCTTCACGAAGAAACAGGTCTTTGGAACGATCGAAGCGGTGAAGGCGGTTTCGGAGCTGTACTGCCCGGTGGCGGGCACCGTGGTGGAAGCCAATGGGGCGCTCGAGGGAGATCCGGCGCTCGTGAACAAGGATCCCTACGGCGCCGGCTGGATGATCAAACTGAAACTGCAGAACCCCGCCGATGCGGCGACACTGCTCGATGCCGCGGCGTATGAGAAGCACATCGGGAAATAGAGCGCTGCGGCAGTGTTGACGCTGACGTTCCTGGGCCACGCCGCATTTCTCGCCGAAGGCGGCGGCAAGCGCGTCATCTTCGATCCGTTCATCACCGGCAATCCGAAGGCCCCCTTCCCCGTCGATCGCGTCCCCCGGCTCGACGCGATTCTCCTGAGCCACGGCCACAGCGACCACCTGGGCGACGCCATCCCACTGGCCAAGCGAGACCAGGCGATCATCGTGTCGGCGTACGAGCTGGTGAATTTCTGCGTCAGCCAGGGCGCACCGGGGCACAAGATGCAGGTCGGCGGGACGCACCGCTTCCCGTTCGGCATCGTCAAGCTCGTGCCCGCGATTCACGGCGGCGCCATCGAAGGGTCCACGTCCAGGGAGCCCAACACGACGCCGTGCGGCATCGTCCTGACGCTCGATGGCGTCCGCGTCTATCATGCCGGCGACACCGCCCTGACGATGGATATGCAGCTGCTCCACGGGGCCGTGGACGTCATGCTGGTACCGATCGGCGACAACTACACGATGGGCGTGGAGGACGCGGTGCGGGCGGTGGGCTTCGTGGAGCCTCGTGTGGTGATTCCGATGCATTACAATACGTGGGACGCGATCGCCGCAGATCCGCAGCAGTTCCGCCGCCTCGTGGGAACGCGTGCCGAGGTGGTGATCCTCGAACCCGGAAAGCCGCACACACTGTCGTGACGACACCATCGGCCACTCTCGTGCATCCCGACGTCTTCGTCCCCCGCCACATCGGGCCGAGCGAGTCCGAACAACAGGAGATGCTGAAGCTCCTGGGCTACGACTCGCTCGATGCGTTCATCGACGCCGTTGTTCCTCCCGACATTCGGCTGCGGCGTCCGCTGGCGCTTCCCCCCGGCCGGGACGAACGCGAGGTGCTGCAGGCGGTGCGGCGTATCGCCAGCCAGAACGAGCCGTTCCGCTCGTATCTCGGCATGGGGTACCACGCGTGCTTCACGCCGCAGGTGATCCAACGCAACGTCCTCGAGAATCCGGGCTGGTACACGGCGTACACACCGTACCAGGCGGAGATCGCTCAGGGCCGGCTCGAGGCATTGTTGAACTTCCAGACGATGGTGTCGGATCTGACCGGGCTCGCGGTGGCCAACGCCTCCCTGCTCGACGAAGCAACGGCGGCCGCGGAGGCGATGCACCTCACCGAGGCGGTGGTCGCGCCCAGCGGCCCGTCGGTCTACCTCGTCGACGAGCAGTGCCACCCGCAGACGATCGCCGTGGTGCGCACCCGCGCCGAGGCGCGCGGCATCGAGATCGTGGTCGCCGATCCGGCGACGTTCAAGTTCGGCGGCGGCGTGATCGGCGCGCTGGTCCAGTATCCCGGCACCGACGGTCGGCTGCGCGATTTCCGCAGCCTGTGCGAGCAGGCGCATGCCGCGAACTCGCTCGTCACCGCCGCCACCGACCTGCTCGCCCTCACCCTGCTCGTTCCTCCGGGCGAGTGGGGCGCCGACATCGCGGTCGGCAACAGCCAGCGCTTCGGCGTCCCGATGGGCTATGGCGGCCCCCATGCCGCGTTCTTTGCGACGCGGGACACCTATAGGCGCCACCTCCCAGGCCGGATCATCGGCGTTTCCAAGGATCGTGCCGGGCGACCGGCGCTGCGCATGGCGCTGCAGACCCGGGAGCAACACATCCGGCGCGAGCGCGCGACGAGCAACATCTGCACGGCCCAGGTGCTGCTCGCGGTGATGGCCGCGATGTATGCGGTCTATCACGGACCCGAAGGGCTGCGACGCATCGCCGAGCGGGTGCACGCGTTCACGGGGCTGCTGGCGAAGGCGCTGCAGCGGATGGGGTACCGGTTGGCGCATCCGGCGTTCTTCGACACGCTGTGCGTCGAAGTCGAGCCGTGGGCGCTGCCCCGGCTGCTCGACGCCGCCTGGGCGCGCCGCATCAACTTGCGCGCGCTGCCGCCGAACCGGGTCTGTATCGCGCTCGACGAGACGGTCACCGTCAACGACCTCGCCGACCTGATCGCCGTCTTCTCGCTCAACGAGACGCTGCCGGTCATGATGGACGAAGCCGGCGCACAGGTCGCGTCGTCGATTCCTCAGGGCCTGCGCCGCTCCTCGGGCTACCTCACGCACCCCGTATTCCACCGCTACCGCTCCGAGACCGAGATGCTGCGGTACCTGAAGCGGCTGGAGACGCGCGATCTGTCGCTCACGGCGTCGATGATTCCGCTCGGCTCGTGCACCTTGAAGCTCAACGCGACGACCGAGATGATGCCGCTCTCGTGGCGCGAGTTCAATCGCCTGCATCCGTTCGCGCCGCTACCGCAGGCACAGGGCTATCAGATGCTGTTCCGGCAGCTCGAGGCGCAGCTCGCCGAGATTACCGGCTTTGCCGGCGTCTCGCTGCAACCGAACGCCGGCTCGCAGGGCGAATTCACCGGCCTGCTCGTCATCCGCGCCTACCACAAGTCGCAGGGGAACGGCAAGCGCACCGTGTGCCTCATCCCGATGTCGGCCCACGGCACGAATCCCGCGAGCGCGGTGATGGCAGGGTTTACCGTCGTGCCGGTGCAGACCGATACGCACGGCAACATCGACGTGGTCGACTTGAAAGCCAAGGCGGAACAGCACCGGGACACGCTCGGCGCGCTGATGGTGACGTATCCATCCACCCACGGCGTGTTCGAAGGAACGATCCGGGAGATCTGCAAGATCGTGCACCAGCACGGTGGGCAGGTCTATATGGACGGGGCCAACATGAACGCGCAGGTCGGCCTCTGCCGTCCCGGGGATATCGGCGCCGACGTGTGCCACATCAACCTCCACAAGACGTTCTGCATCCCGCACGGCGGCGGCGGTCCGGGAATGGGCCCGATCGCGGTCGCGTCGCACCTGATTCCGTTCCTCCCCGACCATCCGGTGATCCCGCTCGGGGTCCCGCAGCCCTGCGGCACCGTTTCGGCGGCGCCCTGGGGCTCGGCGTCGATTCTCACGATCTCGTGGGCCTACAACTCGTTGATGGGACAGGCCGGGCTGGTCCAGGCGACGAAAGTGGCGATCCTCAACGCCAACTACATCGCCAAGCGGCTCGAGGGGTCGTACGAGCTGCTCTACGCCGGGCAGAACGGGCTCGTCGCTCACGAGTGCATCATCGACACGCGCCCGTTCAAGGCGTCGGCCGGCATCGAAGTGGAGGACATCGCGAAGCGCATCATCGACTACGGGTTCCATCCACCCACCGTGTCGTTCCCCGTGGCGGGCACGCTGATGGTCGAGCCGACCGAGAGCGAGTCGAAGGAGGAGCTCGACCGCTTCTGCGACGCGCTAATCGCGATCCGGGAGGAGATGCGGGAGATCGAGACCGGGAAGGCGGACCGCGAGAACAACCTGCTGCACAACGCGCCGCACACCCTGGAAGATCTGCTCGCCGACGATTGGGACCGGCCCTACTCGCGGGAGCGGGCCGGCTTCCCCTCGCCGGCGACCCGGGTGCAGAAGGTGTGGCCGGCAGTGGGACGGGTGGACGGCGCGTACGGCGACCGCAATCTGGTCTGCGTCTGCCCGCCGATGGAGAGCTACGCAACCGTCTGACGATTACCGGTTGGGCCGGTACCAGTAGCGCTCGGCCAGCTTGTCGAACCGGGCGCCGAGGAGCAGCGCCGGCCCGCGCGCGAGGAACCCGAAGTAGTGCCAGTCGCCGTGCTCGTCGAACTTCCGCGTCGACGCCACGACCTTGTGTCGCCGCAACCGGCGGAGGCGCTGCCCGCGCTCGCGTCCGAGACGTCGCAGGCGCCATAAGAAGGCGACGTCCTCGGCGAGCCGCAGCTCCTCGGGATAGCCGCCCACCGCGACGAAATCCTCCCGCCGGCAGAACACCAGGCCGGTATCGAAGCGCGTCGCCCAGACCAGCGGGATCATGATCGCGTAGGTTGCCGCGAGTCCGGCGGACCACCGCTCGAGCGTACATCCCGTCGCCCCACCGACGACGCGCGGATCGTCGAGAGCCGTGGCGACCGCCGCAAACGTATCCGGGTGAACGCGCACCGTATCGGCGTCGAGGAACGCGAGGATCCGGCCGCTGGCGGCCGCCGCGCCGCCGTTGCGCGCCGCGGCGATGCGCCGCCGTTCGATGCGTACGACGCGCCCCCCGCCCGCGGCGGCGACCTGGGCCGTGTCGTCCGTCGACATATTGTCGGCGACGATGATGTCGACGCTGCCACCGGCGGCGGCGTAGCGCTCACGCGCCACCGCCAGCGAGCGCAGCAGCCGCGGCAGATAGCGGGCTTCGTTGTAGGCTGGAATGACGAGGGAGATCGCAGGGAGCATATTCCACATATGGAGTTGGCACTGCTGCTCGATGCCGCCGGTTGCACTGGGCCTGAGAATATGGCACGGGACGACGCGCTGCTCCATGCAGCCGCCGTGCACGGCGCAGCGTTTCTCCGCTTATATCGCTGGTCTCCGCCCTGTTTGTCCTTCGGCCGCAACGAACCGGCGCTCGCGCGCTACGACCGCGCCGAAATCGAGCGTCGTGGCTGGGACGTCGTGCGCCGCCCGACCGGCGGCCGCGCCGTCTGGCACGAGGACGAAGTCACGTACGCCGTCGCCGCTCCCATCGCCGCTTTCGGATCGCTGCAACAGAGCTACTGCGCGATTCACGAGCGCCTCGCCGCGGCGCTCCGGTCGCTCGGCGTCGCGGCGCAGCTCGCGCCGAAGAACGGCCGTTCGCCCGGCCCCGGTGCCGGCGCGTGTTTCGCATCGCCGGTCGGCGGCGAGGTCACGGTGCACGGCCGCAAGGTCGTCGGGTCGGCGCAGGTACGGCTCGGGTCGGCGTTCCTCCAGCATGGGTCGATACTCCTGGGGGGGTCGCAGGACAACATCGGCGCTGTCAGCTATCAGCCTTCAGCCGTCAGCCAGGCAACCTCCCTTTCTGCCGTCCTCAGCCGGCGCGTCGCGTTCGACGAAGTGGTCGACGCCATCGTTGCCGCCTGGGCCCCTGAACTCACCCCTACCGTCTCCTACCGTCCCCTACCGTCCCCTACCGTCTTCTCCGATCCCGCCTGGACCTGGCGCCGCTAGACCCACCGTGGAATCTTAGGGACCATGAACCCTGCGCTCATCCACTCGCGTCGTCTGGCCGTGCTGCTGCCGGCACTCCTCGCCGCATTGAGTGCCTGCAAGGGACGGGGAGGGTGCACCACCGAATACTGCGGCACCGTCGTCTTTGCGGCGACCGGCGAGCCGACGACGTTGTTGCCCGCGGTCGCCACCATGGCCCTGGAGCGCGACGTCCACGACCAGATCTTCCTGAAACTCGCCGAGATCGGCATGGACGCCGGCACGTTCGGTGATTCCGGATTCACCCCGGAGCTGGCGCGCAGCTGGGAGTGGACCGATCCGCTCACGTTGACGTTCCACCTCGATCCGCGGGCCAAGTGGCAGGACGGGCCGCCGGTGACGGCGTCGGACGTCGCCTTCACGTTCGACGCGTATGCCGATTCCGCCGTCGGCTCCCAAGACCGGATCACCCTCATCGAGCACATATCGTCGGTGACCGCCACCGATTCGTTGACGGTGGTCTTCAAGTTTCGCTACCGCTACCCCGAGATGTTCTACGACGCCACGTACCACATGCGGATCCTCCCGGCGCACCTGCTACGGAACGTCCCGCGCGCCACCTGGCAGACCGCGGCGTTCGGACGCGCCCCGGTCGGGTCCGGTCCCTATCGCTTCGTCGGCTGGACGCCGGGCCAGAGCATCGAGCTGGCGGCAGATTCGACGTATTTCCTCGGGCGGCCGCATCTCGCGCGGCTGATCTGGCGCATCGCCGGCAGTCTCAATAACGCCGTCACGATGGTCCTGGCGGGGGAGGCCGATGCGGTCGAGGTGCTGGTCACGCCGGCCAACATCGCCAAGGCCAAGGCCGATTCGGCGCTCACCCTGTACCCGTACGCCGGTCCGACCTACACGTTCGTGCGCTTCAACCTGCGGGCGAACGGGGATCGCACCAAGCCCCACCCCGTGTTCGCCGACCCGCAGACGCGACGCGCCCTCGTGCTCGCCGCCGATCGGCCGCAACTGGTGCAGGCGGTGTTCTCCGGGTACGCCAAAGTCCCGCCCGGTCCGATGCCGCAGTTGTGGTCGTGGATGTGGAAGACCAAACTCGCCCCCACGCCCCCCGACACCCTCGAAGCGGCGCGGCTGCTGCGGGGGCGGCACCTGAGCTTTCACCTGGCGGTTCCGGCCACCAGCCCGACGCGCGTGCAATACGCGCAGCTGCTGCAGGAGGAATACCGGCGCCTCGGCGTCGATGTCGTGATCGATCAGGTCGACAACGCCACGCTGCAGCAGCTGCTCGAGTCGGGAAAGTTCGATGCCACGCTGGAATCGTTCCAGACCGACCCGGCGCCGTCATCCTCCGTGCCGGCGCTGTGGGGACGCGGCGGCCCGACGAACTACGGCCACTACGCCAATGATCGCTTCGATGCGCTGGTGCGGACCGCGGCGAGCGCCCCGACGCGGGAAGCGGCACAGACCGCATGGGAGGCGGCCTTCGCCGAGCTGGCGCAGGATCCTCCGTGCGTCATCCTGTACGCCCTGGACAACATCGCCGCAGTGAACCGGCGTGTGACGGATGTCCGCATCCAGCCCGATTCGTGGTGGGGCCTGGTGTGGACCTGGCGCATTCCTCCCGATCAGCTGACCGAGCGGGATCGCGCGGGGCGCTGAGTGCGCGCATGGCTCCTGCGGCGGATCGCCGCCGGCATCGCCATCGTGTTCGCTACCGTCTCGCTGTCCTTCGTCGCCATCCATCTCGCGCCGGGCCGGCCGTTTCTGCCGGCCGACGAGCGCCCCATGAATCCTGCGGTCCTCGCTCGGCTGCAACGCATGTACGGACTCGACCAGCCGATTCCCGTTCAGTACGTGCGCTATCTGGCAGCGCTGGCCCGCGGGGAGATGGGAGAATCGTTCAGTCAGCGTCGTCCGGTGGCCCAGGCGATCGCGGATGCTGTGCCCAACACGCTGCTCTTGGCGACCTCCGCCCTGGCGATCGATTTCACCCTCGGGATCTTAATTGGTCTTCTTCAGGCGGCACGGGCCCGGCGCCGATCGGACGTCGCGCTCGGCAACGTCACGCTGTTCTTCTACTCGCTGCCGATCTTCTGGCTCGCCCTCGTCCTGCAGCTCGTATTCGGACTCCGGCTGGGCTGGTTCCCCATCGGAGGGGTCAATGATCCGGCGTTGTACGCATCGTTGCCGTTCCTCGGGCAACTCGCGGACCGCCTGCACCACCTCGTGCTGCCGGCTCTGACGCTCGGGATCGTCGGCGCTGGAGGGACGGCGCGGTTTCAACGTGCGTCGCTGCTGGAAGCGTTGGGACAGGAGTATGTCCGTACCGCCCGCGCCAAGGGGCTCGCGGAGCCCGCGGTGCTGATCCGGCACGCCTGGCGCGACGCCCTGCTGCCGGTGATTGCGCTCAGCGGCGTCGCCCTGCCGTTTCTCCTGACCGGGGCGGTGCTCATCGAGAGCGTCTTCGCCTGGCCCGGGCTCGGGAAACTCGCCGCGGACGCGATCGGCGCACGCGACTATCCTCTCGTCCTCGGGACCACGCTGCTCGCGACGAGCGCGGTGGTCCTCGGCAGCCTCGTCGCCGATGTGCTCACTGCGGTCGCGGACCCGCGAGTGCGACTCACCGCATGACGTCCGCGTCGCTCGTCGCGCTCATCGTGATCGCCGTATGGACGGGGACGGTCGTCACCTGGTGCCGTCGCCATCCCTGGGGAGACGCGGGGCGCCGCTTCTTCCGCTACCCGAGCGCCACGGCAGGAATGGTGATCCTCGTCTTCCTGGCCACGGTCGCGCTGTGCGCCCCACTCGTGACGCCCTATCCGCCCTACCAGCAGATCCTGACGCTGCAGGATCACCCCCCCACGTGGCTGCATCCTCTCGGGACAGATTTCATCGGACGCGACGTGTGGAGCCGCCTCGTCTACGGCGCCCGCGTCTCGCTCGGAGCCGGGACGCTGGGCATGCTCCTGGCCGTGACCCTGGGCGCGCTCGTCGGCGCGGCCGCGGGATACTTCCGGGGCTGGACCGACGCGCTGTTGATGCGCGCTGTGGACGTCGGGCTTTCCATCCCCCGCATTCTGCTCGTCCTGTGCGCGATCGCCCTGTGGGGGACGCTCGGCGTCGGAGCGCTGATCGTGCTGCTCGGACTCACGGGGTGGTTCGCCACGAGCCGCATCGTCCGGGCCGAAGTCATGAGCGTGCGCGAGCGGCCCTATACCGACGCCGTGCGGGCGCTGGGCGCCCGGCCGTGGTGGATCATCCTGCGCCACGTGCTGCCGAACACCGCAGCCGCGCTCATCGTTTCGGCGGCGCTCGGGATCGGCAACATGATGCTGCTCGAAGCAGGGGTGTCGTTTCTCGGTGCGGGGATCCAGCCGCCACACCCGAGCTGGGGCAACATGATCGCCGATGGGCGGGATCAGCTCGGCACGGCGCCGTGGACGACGCTGTTTCCGGGTTTGGCGATCGCTCTGGCCGTCATGGCGCTCAACGCCACCGGGGATGCCCTGCGCGACGCCCTCGATCCCAAAGCGCGCGGAGTGTAATCGCCGACGCCACGGCCGCCTCGGCCGGGGATCCGGCGTTATCTTGTGACGCGATGGCCGATCCGGTGCTGCGCGTCCATGACCTCAAGACGTACTTCGTCACCGACCGCGGCAACGGCACCGCACGGGCGGTGGACGGTGTCTCCTTCGACCTCTCGGCGGGCGAGACGCTCGGGATCGTCGGCGAATCCGGATGCGGCAAGACGGTCATGTCGCTCTCCATCCTGCGACTCATCCCCGAGCCGCCGGGGCACATCCTTCCCGGCAGCTTCATCGAGTTCGAAGGCACGAACCTCCTGACGCTCCCGCCGCGCGAGCTGCGGGCCGTGCGCGGCAACCGGATCGCGATGGTATTCCAGGAGCCGATGACGTCGCTGAATCCGGTCCTGCCCGTCGGAGCGCAGGTTGCGGAAGGCGCCCTGGTTCATCAGAAGCTGTCGCGCGCCGCGGCGCGCCGCCGCGCCATCGACCTGCTGCGCCTCGTCGGCATTCCCGACCCCGAAGCCCGCGCCGACGACTATCCGCATCAGTTGTCGGGGGGCATGCGCCAGCGCGTGATGATCGCCATGGCGCTGATCTGCCACCCCCAGATCCTGATCGCCGACGAACCGACCACCGCCCTCGACGTCACGATTCAGGCACAGATTCTCGACCTGCTCGGCCGGCTGCGGCGCGAGCTGCAGATGGCGGTCTTGCTGATCACTCACGACCTGGGCGTCGTCGCCGGGTCCGCCGACCGCGTGGTCGTGATGTACGCCGGCCAGATCGTCGAGACCGCCCCCACCCGCACGCTCTTCGCCTCGCCCGGGCATCCGTATACCGAAGGACTGCTGGCCTCGATCCCGCGAGTCGACCATCCACGCGAGCGGCTGCGCAGCATCCCGGGCTCGGTCCCTCCCGCCACGGCGTGGCCCGCCGGGTGTCGCTTCCATCCGCGCTGCCCGTACGCCTGGGAGAAGTGCCGCACCGAGGAGCCGCCGCTGCTCGAGACGGGCACCACAGGCCACAGCGCGCGGTGCTGGCTCGTCGCCGAGCCGGCGCGGCGCACTGCCCGGTGAGCGCTCCCGCCGCGACCCTCGTCGAGGTCACGGACCTCGTCAAGCACTATCCGCGGGAGCGCAGCTGGTTCGGGCTGGGGCGCGCGCGCAACGCGGTGCGCGCGGTCGACGGCGTCTCCTTCGCCATCCCCGCCGGCAAGACGCTCGGCCTCGTCGGCGAATCGGGATCAGGGAAGACGACCGTCGCGCGTACACTGCTGCGGCTCACCGAGCCGACGTCGGGATCGTTTCGGCTCGACGGGACCGACGTGTTCGGATTGCGGCCGGCGCCGCTGCGCGCGTTGCGGCGCCGCATGCAGATCGTATTCCAGGATCCGTACGGCTCGCTCAACCCGCGCATGACGGTCCGCCAGACGCTGCGCGAGCCGCTCGCGATCCACCGGCTCGCCGCGAAGGCCGATCGCGACGCGCGCGTCCTCGCCCTGCTCGGAGAAGTGGGGCTCGACGCGAGCCTGGCGGACCAGTACCCCCACGAGCTCTCGGGCGGCCAGCGTCAGCGCGTCGGCATCGCGCGGGCGTTGTCGGTCGAGCCGGCGTTTCTGGTGTGCGACGAGCCGGTGTCGGCGCTCGACGTCTCGGTGCAGGCGCAGGTGCTCAATCTGCTGGCGGACCTGCAGCGCACGCGCGGGCTGACGTACCTGTTCATCGCGCACGACCTGGCGGTCGTGAAGCACATCGCGGACGACGTCGCGGTGATGTACCTGGGACGGATCGTCGAGCGCGCCCCGGCGACGACGGTGTACAGCCTGCCGCGGCACCCCTACACCCGCTCACTGCTCTCGGCGGTCCCGGTTCCCGACCCGACCGCCACACCGCAGCGGATCATTCTGCAGGGCGACGTCCCCTCCCCGTCGGATCCGCCGGCGGGGTGCCCGTTTCATCCGCGCTGCCCGCATCCAAGGAAGAACGATCGTTGCCGGACCGAGCCGCCGCCCCTGCGTGAGGTCAGTCCCGGTCATCTCGCGGCGTGTCATTTCGCCGAGGACCCGATGCGCTGAGGTCTACCCGCCGTGCGCGACGATCGGCGCCACGGCGAGCGTCTGCGCCTCCGTCAGAACCCCGAGCACCCAGCCAGCCGTAAACACCCACGCCCCGACTCGCAGGTCCCCCGCCGGGAACAGCGCCGCCAGATATGCCACTTCGGGCACGCCCACCGCCGTGAGCAACAACAGGGGCAACCGCGCCGCCTTCGTGCCGCGGCGCTCCTGCCAGACGATGAGGACGCCGGTCACGACGAGGGCGATGGCGGTCTCGATGAGCCCGGGCATGTCGTTCCGCTTGGTCACGGCGAAGGCCAGATACCCGCCAACCAGGCCGAAATAGACGACGCGGACAATGGCATGCAGCAGCGCCGCGTTGCGCTCGTGCACGGCGGCGAGCGGCGGCACCAGGGTGTGCAGACAGTAGATCAGCGTCGCGATCACCGGGATCCCGAGAAAGAGGATCGAGGGGAGACCGTGCCAGACGCCGGTGATCGG
>DASSIL010000358.1:0-26822 GCA_035691925.1 Gemmatimonadales bacterium | reverse complement strand
GCGGTGAAGACCGGCGAGACGCTCGCCGAGGTCGAGACCGATAAGGCCGTGATGGAGCTGGTCGCCCGGGCCGACGGTCAGTTGCTGAAGCAGATCGTTGCCGAGGGGGCGACCGTGCCCGTCGGTGACGCCGTGGCGGTGATTGGGGCGCCGGGGGAGGCAGTCGCCACTACAGCGGCGGCAGCGCCCGCGAAGACTCAGCAGAGCGCACAGCCACCAGCCGTCAGCGCTCAGCCATCCGCTGCGCCCGCACCAGCAGCCGCCGCTCTGCAGAGCACACCCGCTGCGCCGGCGGATGCGACACGCGTCGTCCGGGCATCTCCGCTCGCGAAGCGACTGGCGAAGGAACGGGGCGTCGATCTCAAGCTCGTGCAGGGATCCGGTCCCGGCGGGCGCGTGGTGATGCGGGACCTCGAGGGCGCCGCCGCCGCCGCGGTCGCCGTGCCGCGCTCGGCGGTCCCGCAGCCAGTCGGCGGCGTCGCCTACCGCGATGTGCCGCTGACACAGATCCGCAAGACGATCGCCAGGCGATTGGCGACGTCGATCGGACCCGTCCCCCACTTCTTCCTGACCACCGAAGTGGATATGGAGCGCGCCGCCGACGCCCGCACCGCCCTCAACCAGCAGCTCGGCGACCAGGGGAAGATCAGCGTCAACGACATTCTGCTGAAGGCGACGGCGCTCGCGCTCACCAAGCACGGCGCCTGTAATGCCTGGTGGCAGGACGATCACATCCGCTACTGGAACGAAGTCCACCTCGGCGTGGCGGTCGCCGTCGAGGACGGCCTGATCACTCCCGTCATCCGCCATACCGATCGCAAGTCGCTGCTGGAGATCGGCGCCGAGTCGCGCGAGCTCGCCGGGCGCGCGCGCGAGCGACGCCTGAAACCCGAGGAGTACACCGGGTCGACGTTCTCCGTCTCCAACCTCGGCATGTTCGAGATCGACCAGTTCACCGCCGTGATCAACCCGCCGGAGGCGGGCATTCTCGCCATCGGATCGATGGCCGCAAAGCCCGTCGCCAGCGACGGCAAGGTGGAGGTGCGGCGGCGGCTGCGCATGACGATGAGCTGCGACCACCGGGTGATCGATGGGGCCACCGGCGCCGCATTTCTCAAGACGTTGAAGCAGATGCTGGAGAATCCGTTGGCGATGCTGCTATGAAATGCGGAACGCGGAACGTGGAGTGCGGAATTGATCGGATGCGCTCTTGCCGCGCTTCCCGGCTCGACCATCGCCTGCACATTCCGCATTCCGCAATCCGCACTCCGCATTAGGGGGAGGGGGAAGATCTTGGCCACAGCGTTTGATGTCATAGTGTTGGGGGGCGGCCCCGCCGGCTATGAGTGCGCCATTCGGGCGGCGCAGCTTGGCCTGGCCTGCGCCGTGGTGGAGCGCGAGAAGCTCGGCGGGGTGTGCGTCAATATCGGGTGCATCCCGACCAAGGCTCTGCTCCACTCGGCCTACATCGCCCACCTGCTGCAGGCTTCGGCCGACTTCGGCGTCGAAACCGGATCGGTGAAGACGGACTACGGCGTCGCCATGAAGCGCAGCCGCAAGGTCGCCGATCAGAACTCGCGCGGCGTCGATTTCCTGATGAAGAAGCACAAGATCACGGTCTTCAAGGGCACGGGGGTGCTGCAGCCGGGCCGCAAGGTCAAGGTCGGGAGCGATGTGCTCGAAGCCAAGAAAGCGGTGGTCATCGCCACCGGATCGCGGGTCAAGGGCATCCCCCAGATCGGCCTCGAGATCAACAAGACGACCGTCATCTCTTCCGACGAGGCGCTGCTGCTCGAGAGACTCCCCGCGTCGGTCGCGATCATCGGCGCCGGCGCCGTGGGGATGGAGTTCGCCGACATCTTCAACGCCTTCGGCGCGAAGGTGACGTTGATCGAAGCGCTCCCTCGAATTCTCCCCCTGGAGGACTCCGAAGCGTCGGCGGAGGTTGCCAAGAGCTACCGCAAGCGCGGCATCACCGTCATCGCCGGTGCGAAGGTCACGAAAGCCACCGTCGGCAAGGACAAGGTCGTACTGGACGTTGAGGCTGACGGGGGCAAGCAACAGGTCGAGGTGGCGGCGGTGCTGATGGCGGCGGGCCGGGCGGTCAATACCGAGAATGTGGGGCTGAAGGAGTGCGGCATCCAGCTGAACGACCGGGGCTTCATCAAGGTCGACCAGAGCCTCCAGACCACCGCACCGGGATACTACGCCATCGGTGACGTCGCCGGTCCGCCGATGCTGGCGCACAAGGGAAGCCGTGAAGGGATCATCGTGGCGGAGCTGATCGCCGGGAAGAAGCCGCACGCGCTGCGCTACGACAATGTCCCGAGCGTGACGTATTGTCACCCCGAGGTCGCGAGCATCGGTCTTTCGGAAGACCAGTGCAAGGAGCGCAAGCTGGAGTACGTCGCCGGCAAATTCCCGTTCTCCGCCAGTGGCCGAGCGCGCGGAACGGGAGAGACGGAGGGATTCGTGAAGATCCTCCGGGACAAGAAGTACGGAGAGATTCTCGGCGCCCACATCGTCGGCTCCCACGCGTCGGAGCTGATTCACGAGCTGACGGTGGCACGCGAGAACGAATACACCGTCGAAGAGGTTGAGCTCGCCATCCACGCTCATCCGACGATGTCGGAGGCCGTGGCGGAGGCCTGCCTCGATTCGCTCGGCCGGGCGATCAATATCTGAGTGATGCCGCGAAGGACCCGGTAGCTGTTGGACTCGGGGCGATCGGAACTGGTTCCGGGCTCGGGGGAGCCGTGATGACGCTGGCGCAGATCGCCGTCAACCAGCTGCGCAGCCACCTCGAGGCTACCGCGTACCAGCAGGCAGTCCCGGACCCGCTTTTCTACGGCATGCTGGCCTCATTGGCCATGGCCGCCTTCTTCGGCTGGCGGCGCGGCGGCCCGATCGAGAACGTGTGGCAGCGCGGCGTGATCGCGGTGCTGGCCGCCGTCGGCGCGCTCATCATCGGATTCCTTGCGGCCATCGCCGATCGCTTGCTGGGCCTTACCGGACTGATCCTCTGGGCCGTTCTCGCGCTGAGCTTCGGGATCGCCGCCAGCCGCTGGGCGATACGCGCCGGCGGCCCGTCGGAAAGCGGCGTCGCGTGACTCCCCGGCCGCTCGACGTGATCCTCGCGGGACGGATCGCCTACCGCGCCGCGCTCGACTGGCAGCGTTCCCTGGCGCACGACCGGATAGCGGGGCGGCTGCCTCACGACGTGCTGCTGCTGCTCGAGCACGACCCGGTCGTCACCTTGGGTCGCACCACGCAACCCGAGCACGTCCTGAGCCCCGAGGGCATTGACGTCGTCGCGGTGGAGCGCGGCGGCGATGTCACTTTTCACGGCCCCGGCCAGCTCGTCGGCTATCCCATCCTCGACCTGAACGGCTACCGGCCAGACCTGCACTGGTATCTCCGCACGCTCGAACAGGCGCTGATCCACGCGCTCGGGCGTCTCGCGATCCCGGCCGAGCGCAATCCCGGACTGACCGGCGTGTGGACGCGGGGGCGCAAGATCGCGAGCATCGGGATCCATGTGAAGCAATGGGTCACCTGGCACGGCTTTGCGCTCAATGTCACGACCGATCTGACGGCGTTCGACCGCATCGTGCCGTGCGGCATTCCCGGGGTCGTCATGACCTCGGTGGCACGGGAGCGGGGCGTGGATGCTGCTGCAGCGGCGCCGTTGTGGGAGGAAACGGTGCATGCCGTCGTGCAGGGCTTCGAGGTCGCGTTCGGTGTAGCGACGCGGCTGGTCGAACCGGCAGCCCTGCCGTGACGGCGGGCGCTGCGGCGCACCCGCGCCTCCCGCCCGGACAGGTGCTGACGAAGAAATGGCCGGTGCTGCACTACGGCCTCGTCCCGACCGTCGACCTGGCGACGTGGACGTTCGCGGTCGACGGCCTCGTCGAGCGTCCCTTCGTGCTGCGCTACGATGAGCTCCTCGATCTGCCCCGCTCCACCACCCGGTGCGACATCCACTGCGTCACCACCTGGAGCCGGTTCGACAACACCTTTGGCGGCGTGGCGGTGCAGCTGCTGCTGCAGCGCGCGGGCATTCGACCGGAAGCGCGCTACTGCCTCGTCTCCGCCGAACAAGGGTTCACGACCAACCTCCCCCTGGCCGATCTCGACCGCCCCGAGAACCTCGTGGCGCTTACGCACGACGGCGAGCCGCTCACACCGGAGCACGGCTGGCCGGCCCGGCTGCTGGTACCGCATCTCTATTTCTGGAAGAGCGCCAAGTGGGTGCGCGGGCTGACGCTGCTCGACGCCGACGTCCCCGGCTTCTGGGAGCAAAACGGCTACCACATGCACGGAGATCCCTGGACCGAAGAGCGCTACGGCGGTCGTGGCCTCACGCAGCACGACATCAACCGGCTGCGCAACCTCAGCAAGAAAGAGGGCTAGGCAGCCCCCCACGACCAAGCCGATGGCTTCACGACTGGAGCAGCTCGACGACCTCCTGCGCGGCCTCTGCCTGCAACCGCCCTTCCTCGGCCAGATCACGCGCGGCCGCGGCGAGCGGTGAGTCGGGAAGCGCGGCTTGCAGCGCCGCGTCCCCCGTCACCCGGCTGAGCGTCGCCGTTGTCTCGAGCAGCCGCTGCACCAGCGCGTCACGGCCCTGCTCGCAGCGCGCCAGGGCATCGAGACCGTCGGGCCGGCTCGTGAGGCGCTCTGATTGCGCGTCACCCGCGTCGAGATGTCGATCGAGCATGGCGAGCTGACGGGCCGCCGCGCACGCCGCCACGACGAGGGCGCCCAGCAGGGCCGGCCCCACGGGGGATCCCGCCGTCCGGCGCAGCAGATCGATCAGCAGTGTCCGCGCGGCGCCATTCGGCAACTCGGCCAACGTGCGCGCCGCTGCGCGCTCCGCATCGAGCGGCAGGACGCTGCGGCCGGCGGGCCGCGGGTTCCACACCGGTGTGCGGCGCCCGATCGTGGCAAGGCTCACGAGACTCACCGCGACGAGCGGCGTCGTCGCAAACAGCAGCGGCGCCGATGCGAGGACCCCGGCGGCCAATCCACCGGTCGTCACGGCGCCGGCGAGCACCATGATCGGCGTCGGCACGTCGGTGCGCCACAACCGGGCCAGCGCCTCGGTGCGCGCCGGGATACCGTGGTCGGCGAGCAGCTCGACCACGCGCTCGCCCGCACCGCGCGGAACGCGCAACAGCGGCCGCTCGCCGCCCAGCAGGGATTGGTGCGCGGTGGACGACGTGCTCGGCAAGCGGCCCTCCAGTGCATCGCGGACCGCGCGACGGGGCGCCCGCGCGGCCGGCGGATCGACGAACACGAGGACGTCGTCCGCCGCGTCGGCCCGGCGCGCGCAGCGCGGGCAGACCCCGAGGCCGAACGGCTCGGCCGCGCCGCACATGACGCAGCTCGATCGCGGGACGACGGCGAGATCCACCTCGGCGTGCGGGTCCAGCGCCGCGGCGAAGAGACCGGCCGACGGAAAGCGCTCCGCCGGATCGGCGGCAGTCGCGCGTGCCACCGCCTGATCGAGCCACGCCGGTACATCGGCGACGCGGCTCTGCGGATGATGGCCGCCATCCGGTGTACGCGCGGCGCCGCGACCGGCACGCGGCGGCAGGGCGCCGGTGAGGGCGTAGAAGAGCGTGACGCCGAGCGAATACACCTCGGACCGCGCGTCGGCGCGTGCGCCCGCGAGCACTTCCGGCGCGGCATAGTCGATCGTACCGACCAGGCCGCCCGTCTGGGTCAGCGTTGCCTGTCCCGCGAGCCGCGCCGAGCCGAAGTCCGTGAGCCGGGCGCGGCCGTCGGGGGCGAGCAGGATGTTCTGCGGCTTGACGTCACGATGCAGGATGCCGCGGCGGTGCGCCACCGCCAGCGCGTCCGCGACCTCACGTCCGAGCAGCGCGACGGACTCGGCGTCGAGCGGTCCCCGCTCGCGGATCCGCACGGCGAGATCGGGACCGGCGACGTACTCCATGACGACGAACCCCCAGGGGCCGTCCTCGGCGACGTCGAACACCTGCACGATGCTGGGGTGACTGACCTGCCGCACGGCCTGCACTTCGCGGCGCAGCCGCTCGCGCGCCAATCGGGCCGCGGCAGGTGGGGGCATGAGCAGCTTGATCGCGACTTCGCTACCGACTCGTCGATCGCGCGCGCGATACACCACCGAATAGCCGCCGCGACCGATCTCGCCCAGGATCTCGTAGCGATCCTGGAGCAACGTGCCGTTCGGGAGGTACGTCGAATCCACTAGGGGCGCATGCGCTGGAGTACGGACCGTGCGTTGAACGTCCAGCCGTCGTTTTCGTGATAGCGGGAGAGAAACGACTGCAGGTGTCGCCGGGCCTTGCCCGGCTGGCCGAGCGCGTACTCCGACATCCCCGCGTGGTACAGCGCCATGTACTGATCGGGCTGGTACTCGAGCACCAGCTCCATGATCGGCCCCGCCGACCGATCGTCACCGACATCGGCAACGGGATGACCGACGTTGAAGACGATGCCGGCGGCCTGCGCACGATCCCCGCGGGGCAGTCGGTTGATGACCGCCCGGGCCGAGTCGATTCGGCCTCCGAGGGCGTAACATGCCGCGCTGTACCCCTGCCCGTCCACGGTGTTGGGCGCGGGATGACGCCGTTGGCTGACTGCGACCTCGACCGCGTTACAAGTCGGCCGCATCGCGGCGAACCACTCGTCGGGGGTGCTCGACAGCGGGTCCTCGGAACGCGGCTGGAGGCGGATCGCCACAACGGCGCACACGGCGAGGTAACCGATGCCGGCGATCATGAGCGGACGGTACATGGCGGCAATATGGGAGACGACGGCGACCGCCCGATGTGCACTCGGTCACGAAAAAAAGCCGAAGCTAGTGCTTGCCGCTCCCGCTCTGTCCCAGGAGCTCGAAAAACCGCTGAAAGACGCGGACACCGTCCCACAGCTGCTGCAGGTCGAGCTTTTCGTCCGGAGCGTGCAGCCGGTCGTCGGGGAGTCCGATGCCCGTCAGGAGGACGGGGGCGCCCTGCCGGCCCAGCGCTGGAACGACCGGGATCGACCCACCGGCACGCGCCGCGACAATGCCCCGGCCAACCACGTCCTGGAACGCCCGGTCGAGCAGCTGGAAGGCGGGGTGGTCGATCCGAACCTGGGCGGGATCCGCTCCATGCATGAAGCGAACGGTTGCTGTGACGTACTTCGGAACGAGCCGCTTGACCGCGGCCGCCAGCTGCCGCTCCACCGTCTTCATCTTCTGATTGGGAACGAGGCGCAGGCTGACCTTGGCCGTCGCCTCTGCAGGAATGACGGTCTTGGCCCCGGCGCCCGTAAAGCCACCGGTGATCCCGTGGATTTCGAAGGTCGGGAGCGCCCAGAGGCGCTCGAACACGGAGCGGCCTTTGAGCCCGGTGAGCGCCTTCGCCTGCACGCGCCGGTTGAGGAACTCCTTTTCCCGGAATGGCAGCCGCTTCCACAGAGCCCGCTCGCGGGCGCTGGGTGCCTTCACCGCCGAATACAAGCCGGGGATGTTGATCTTTCCGTCCGGCCCTTTCAGCCGGGTGAGCAGGCGGCACAGTTCTTCATGTGCATTGGGCGCGGCGCCGCCGTACTCGCCCGAGTGCAGATCGTGCTTTGCCGTACGAACGGTGATCTCGGCGTAGCACATGCCGCGCAGCGTCGTATAGACGGCGGGCCACCCGGGAGCGACATAGGACATGTCGGCCACGAGCGCCACGTCGGCCTTGGTGCGCTCCGGCTCGCGACGCAGCAGGTCGAACAACACCTTGCTGCCGTATTCTTCTTCTCCTTCGATCATGAACCGGAGATTCACGGGCGGCGCCCCGGACTCCTCCATGGCCCGCAACAAACAGAAGACCTGTCCCTTGTCGTCCGCCGCGCCGCGCGCGTAGATGCGGCCGTCGCGCACCGACGGCTCGAACGGCGGGGTGGTCCATTCATTGAGCGGATCGGGGGGCTGTACATCGTAGTGACCGTAGATCAGGAGTGTCGGGGCCCCCGGCACCTCGGGCCCGACGCCCCACACGACGGGGTGCGTCTCGCTGCCGAGAAACGACACCTCGCGGCATCCGAGGCGCCGCAGGTCGCGTGCGACCCATTCCGCCGCACGCCGGCAATCGGCGTCGTGAGCGGGGAGTGTGGAGATCGAAGGGATGCGAAGAAATTCGGTGAGTTCGGCGAGCCATCGGTCTTGATCCATGGCGGGACAATCTAGTGAGGGAAGGGTCTGGCTAGCCAGCGTGTTTCACCCGGGTAGATTAGCCGCTCATGCGCACGACGGCATCGTTCGATCTCTTCCCCGATGCACCGAGTGAGCGCGCCATGGCTCGCGCGCGCTGGCTGGTGGGTGAAGGTCGCGCCGCCGACGCCGAAGCTGCCTACCGCGAGCTGATCACGCTCCACCCCGATTTCAAACTGTGTTGGGCGGAGTACTTCGAGCTGCTGCGCGGCCAGGGCCGCACGGCAGAGGCGTTGCGGGTGGCCGAGGCGTCGCAGACACAATTCCCGGACTCTGCCTTCGCGCTCGCGCTCACCGGCGCCGCGTTGATCGATCTCAGACGGTATCCGGAAGCGATCTCCGTCCTGGAACGCGCCGTCGACAGCGACCCCAACCTGGGTCTCGTCTGGCACGAGCTGGGACTCGCCGCCTACCGGCTGGGGGACGGCAACCGCGCGCTCCTCGCCCTCGATCGGGCGTTCGCGCTCGAGCCGCACACCGAAACCCTGAAGCTGCGCGGACGCGTCCTGCGCGATGCCGGTCGGTACGAGGCGGCCGAGGTGGCGTTCGAAGGAGCCACGCAGGCCGCCGAGCATGATGCGCAGCGTGCGCTCGCCGAGCGCGAGATTCACGTGACGCGCCGCTACGCTTCCTACGGTCCGCGCAGACCGGACGAGCTGGAACCCGCCGAGCAGTGGTTTGCGGAGACGGGAGCCGCGGTGCTCGCGCCTCTTCCCGGGCCCGTGCCGCCCAGCGATGAAGCGTTGGTGCGCGCGTTCGCCGAGCTGGCGAGCGACGCGGGTTGGCGCTTCGGCCAGGTGGTGGCGGTCGGGCCGACGCTGCCGATCTGGAACACACTCGCCGAGCTCGTGCGCGCGCCGCTCGTGACCCGCGGCGAGTCCGATCCTGCGCGTGTCCCGCTGGTGACGGCGTTGCGGCCGCTCGCGCCGGACACCGGCTGGGACGAGGTCGTGAGTGGCGTGCTGCGCGAGCAGGCCGGTCTCGTCCTCACGTTGGAGCACCCCGACGAGACGGACGCCGCACTCGTCGCCGTGGACGTCGTCGGAGTGCTGACGCACGCCGGTGTACGGGCCAGCGCCATCCCGGTCGCCGGCCGCACGCTCGCCGACGTCGAGCATCCCGCCTCCCGCCTCGCGGGACGGCGGTTGATCTGTTGAGAGATTCCGGGAATTTCTCGAGGTCGGCCTAGTCGGGCCCCATCCCGGCGCGCGAATACAGCGCCTGGTAGGGATCGCCGTTGGTCTGCGTGAAGACGCGCAGCTGAATCGCCCGCACCGTCTCGGCGACACTCGCGCCGTTGGCCGCGTAGATCTCGTCGAACAGATTCAGATTCTGGCGGTAGATGCGCTGCGCGATCACGACCGCATTGTTGAGCGGCGCCTTGGCAAACCAGCGCCAATCGTACGTATCGAGGTTCTGACCCACCGGACCGGTCAGCTGGGTGCGCGCCCAGTCGAACAGCGACGCTCGCGCTGCCGCGACGGCCTCGGGCGTGGTCGCCCCCGCGTAGGCCGAGTCCAGCCGGCGCCCCAGCTCCGCCCAGAAGACGTCGAGCGAGCGCTCGTCGCCCCACCGGGCCGCGGCGCGCCGCGCGTCCACCGTATCGCCACGCGAGCGGAAGAACGCCTGCGCCCCGCGGTATCCCACGAAGCTCGCGAAGCTCTCGTTGAACTGCGTGTGGCTCTTCACGTACAGGGTGTTGTGCGCCAGCTCGTGAATCACCGTCGCGACGAGTTCCATCGTGTCGCGGTCCACCGCCGTCGAATACAGGGGGTCGGAGAAGTAGCCGAGCGTCGAGAACGCTCCGGCCGGCCGCAGGTAGACGTCGTATCCCTGTTGTTCGAGCTCCGCCGCCGCCGCGCGGGCCGCCGTGGCGCTGAAGAATCCCTTGTACGGCACGACGCCGACGATGGGATAGGTCCAGGTGAAGGGTCGCAGCCGGTCGCGCCAGGCCCCCGACAGCACGAGCAGCAGCGTGTCGCGCCCGACGTCCACGTACGTCGTGTACGTCTCACCTACAACGAGGTGCAGCGAGTCGGCGGCGTAGGCCCGCGCGGCGAGCACGAGGTACAGGCGCTGGCGCAGCTCGGCCGGCGTGGTCGAGTCGGCGACCAGTGACGCGATGGAGCGCCGCTTGAGCAGGATGCGAGCCTCTTCGACCCCCGCCCGTGCCAGATAGCGCACGTCGGCGGAGACGATGAGCCCGACGACCAGGGCAGCAGGAATGCCGACGGCGATCCAGCTGAGCAGGCGCAACACGAGGCGCCCCCAGCGGGGTCGGCGGCGCTCGATCAGGGCGCCCATCGGACCCCCAGGCGGTGCGTGCCTCCTCCGAGCAGCCCCAGGCTCTGGTACGCGTAGTCGAGATGCAGGTGCCGCAGCTCGACGCCGCCGCCCACCGACCAGCGCGACGCGGCGCTGGTCGGCGATCGCGTCACATAGCCCAGGCGCCCGACGAGCCCCACGCCGCCGGTGACGATGCCGCTCTCGATACCGGTCGCCAGCTGGGCCGGGCCGTCGACCGGCCACTGCCCCTCGAGCGTGGTCAACAGCCGGTACGTCCCCTGCGGATCGACGTAGTTCATCGTGAACCCCGCCCGCGTGCGACGCGGCAGCCGGGCCCCGCCCCCGGCCGGCCCGAAGTCTCCGCCGAGATTCTGCACACTGACGCCCAGCGCGAAGATGTCGAATACGGCGAGCGCGAGCCCGACGTCACCACCCCACGTGTCCGCGGACCACCCGGCGATCTGCTCCCGCGCGTACTTCACGGAGACGCCGGCGGCGAGCAGTCCGCGCCGGTACACCACCGCCGAGGTCGCGAGGATGTCGCTCGCCGTAAACGTCGCCCCCGTCGGGATCCCGCGCCTCCCGCCGGTGCTCGAGTCGGCCACGATCACCGGTTCCGAGCCGTAGTCGAGGACCTGGCCTCCAAACCCCCAGGCAAACCGTCCCGCCCGCAGCGCCACCGCGCCGGCGCTGTAGGTCGTGCCCGCAACGTACGGCTCGAACGATCCCTCGAGGGCGAGGTGATGAATCGCCGCGATGCCCGCCGGATTCGCGAACAACGCGCCGGCATCGCCGATCAGCGCCACCCCGGCGCCTCCCATCCCTGCTGAGCGCGTCGAACCGGGCAATGACGCGAGCACACTCCCCTCGCCCTGTGCCGCCAACGAGGTAACAACAACGGCGTCGAGAAAAAACGTCGAGAAGAAACGTCGGGTGAGACCGTACCGTCGCCTCTCGACGTTTCTGCTCGACGCCTCCGCTCGACGTCTTTCACTCGGCGTTTCCTCTCGACGCCGCACGTCTTATCTCAGTCGAACCACATTGAGCCGCGGATTCAGAATCGCCGGCAGCGCCGCTCCCCCCGGCCCCGAGAACAACAGCGCGTACCCGGGCGCGGACGGCGATTGCGCGGCGATCAGGTAGTTACCAGAGCCGGCGTGCAGTGTGCCGCTCTGCGCGATCGACTTCCCCGCCTCCACCGGTGGAGTGAGCGGAAACGGTTTGGGGAAGAAGTCCGGGCGCTGTCCGTTCAAGTCGGCGTACGTGGTGCGGAAGCGCCACGACGTGTAGCGCAGCTCGGGCGGCGGGCTGAGCCCCGGGTAATCGGAGACGTAGTTCGCCAGGACCCAGCGCCCCACGATCGTCGTGTACGGCGTGCCCGCCGCCGCGGTGATGGCCGCCGCGCCGTGCAGCCCCGACTGCTCGAGGCCGCGCGTCAACGCCGCGACCGATGCGAACGAGGTGTCGGCGGCGAATTGATCGGCGAAGTAGCGCACGAACAACCACGCCGCCCCTCGCTCCGCCAGGGATCCAATGCCGCTCGAGAACGCCAGGAAATGAAACGAACTCGAATCGAGATAGCTGTACGCATCGAACAGGTCGCCGATGACGAAGTTGGAGAACGACGCCTGATCGGCCGGAAGGAAGCTGCGGCCGCCCAGCTCTTCGGCGAAATGCGACATCCCCTCGTCGAGCCAGGTGACCTGCTGCGTGCCGCCCGTCACCAGCACGTGCTGGTTGTAGCTGATCATGTGCTGGAACTCGTGGATGAACGTGACCGGCACGACGTTGCGCAGCTGGGTCACGCTGTGGACGCACGACAGGGTGCTGTCGGGATCGGCGACCATGGAGTAGAACACTTCGCCGTGGTTGACGCGCGGGTCTCCGGAAAACAGCGGATCGATGTCCGCGCCGAAGAAGAACCCGGCGATGAACCCCGATTGTTTGCACTGCGTCTTCGTCACGAGCTTGTTGACGACGTTCGTCATGAGCACGATGACGGCGCCATTGGCGTCGATATCGGACTCACGGCCGAAGGCCGTGGTATCGATCGCGTAGAGCCGCGCGTTGAACAGCGACGCCAGAGAATCGAGATCGGTCTGGGTGAGGCCTCCGGCCGGCGCCGCGTTGTCGACGTAGATGGCCAGGTGACCGCTGACCGATCTCGCCGTGGCCGTCACTTTCGGAAACGTGGAGCAGTTGAGATCGCCGCAGACACTGAACTGGCGCACGTTGCCCAGCGTGTCCGGTGGACCCCGCACCACCGCGGGACGCGCGGCGCCCAGCCGCGGGCCGCCGATCGCCCCCCATTGCGTCCGCTCTTCGGAGCGCAGAAAATCGTGGAACCGCATCCCCAGGTCCGACGCCGTGGCCGGGCGCTGCGCCATGAGGGCGGCCGAGAGCGCCGGATGCAGCGTGTCCCCCTGGAGGAGAAAAGCAGCCGTCGCCCCTTGAGAATCGGTGGCGAGCTGCGGGACGAGCAGGTACAGCGCGGAGTCGACGGTCGAGGCGTTGCCGGGGAATAGCAGACATCCGACGTTGGCGACCGGAGGGATCGCCTGGTATCCGGAGACCGCGAGCGTGACGTTCTGACCGCCGGCGGTGTTGCAGGTCGTCGGCGTCACGTGCGTGCCGCCACCGCCGCCCCCGCAGCCGTTGAGCCAACCGACGAGGAGCAGGCCGAGGCCGCCGCGCGCACTACGAGTCACGGGAAACTCCTTCGGTGAGAGCTGGTCGCCGGGCGAGCGCCTGGCGCATGCAGACCGGGCCGACGACGGCATGCAACGCCACCAGCCCAACGCTGAGTCCCTCGAATGATACACCCCACTCGGGGAAGGCCCGGCGACCGGTCGCGGCCAGGAGCAGGCCCACCCCCCCCTGGGAAATGAGCCCCAACCAGCCGTGATGCGCCAGATCCTCCGCCACGAGCAGGCGCCGGCCGGCCCAGCGCCCGCCCCAGTACAACCCCAATCCTCTGAGGCCGATGAGCAGCAGCATCCACGGCCAGAGGTCTCCGACGCTCGCGACGTCGAGTCGCACGCCCAGCAGCCCGAACGCGCCGGCGGCGAGCAGCTCCCCGCGCGCGTCGAAGTGGCGCCGCACCACGCCGGCCGTCTCCGGGTCGGCGTAGGTCAACACGATCCCGGCGAGCAGCGCGGCCAGCGTGACCTCGACGTGCCCCGACAACCCCGCCACGGCCGCCCCCACGGCGACGGCGAGGGCGTACATCCCCGGCGTTCCGCCGAGCAGTCGTCGCGTGCGGCTCACGAGCCAGGCGAGCAGCGCGGCGGCGGCGATCGAGCCCACGAGCGGGACCAGTCCCGTCCACCAGGCGTCGGCCCGCAAGGCGCCGGCGCTTGCGCCGAAGCGCGCCACGACCAGGACGACGGCGAACACGAGCATCGCGGCCGCATCGCGCAGTGCGTGCAGCCGCAGCAACGCGTCACTCAGCGCCGCGCGGGGCGCGTCGTACAGCGTGGCCCACGCGAGGGCCGGCGCGGCCACCACCGTCAGCGCTCCCACCGCGAGCGCCACGGCGACCGCATCGCCCAGCGGCTGGTGGACGGAGAGGGGAAACCAGGAATGCAGCGCGAGCACCACTGCCGCCGTGAGCACCAGCGGCGTCACGATCGACGCGGTGAGGTACCGGCCTAGCCCCGCCGCCCCGGCGTCGTTGCCTTCTGCCCCGCGCCAGGCCAACCCGGCACGCAGCGCGAAGACGGCTACGGCGGCGTCACTCACGAACGCGAGGGCGTGAATCTCGTCCTCGCGAACGAGATAGACGCCCATCCATTCGGGCCGCATGAGCAGACCCGCGGCCAGGTAGCCCGTGACCCGCGGCAATCCCAGACGCAGGGCGAGGCGGCCGCCGATCTCCGCGGCAACGATCACGATCCCGAGCGTCAGCGTCGCACGCGCCGCGAGTGGTGCGCCGACGGTGTAGTGATGCGACAGGAGGAGCGCCAGCGCGAGGACCAGGACCCAGAGAAGAGTGCGCATCGCCCAGCCCAATTTCTCCGCACTCCAGGATTTTGACAATGCAGCGTGCCGCCGGTATCTTGCATTCCGCACACCCGCGGCCCTATGACGTTCGTTCATCTTCACACACATAGCGAATACTCCCTGCTCGACGGTGCCAACCGGATCCCGGATCTCCTGGATCGGGTCGTCGCGCTGGGGATGGATTCGGTCGCCATTACCGACCACGGCAACCTGTACGGGGCGTGGACCTTCTATGAGGAAGCGAAGGCCCGGAAGGTCCGCCCCATCATCGGGTGCGAGGCCTACCTGGCGTTCGGCAGCCGGCACGCGCGCGAGAAGCCCGCCGACGCTCCCGGGCCGTATTCCCACCTGGTGTTGCTCGCCAAGAATCGCACCGGATACGCCAACCTCGTCAAGCTGTCGTCGATCGGATACCTCGAGGGCTACTACCGGCGCCCGCGCATCGATCGCGAGGTGCTGGAACGCCACAAAGAAGGACTGGTCTGCCTCGCCGCGTGCCTCTCGGGCGAAATCTCGCTGTACCTGCGGGCCGGGAATTACGAGGCCGCCAAGGCGAGTGCCGCGTACTTCGCCCGGCTCTTCGGGCCGGACGGGTTCTGGCTCGAGGTCCAGAATCACGGGATCCCCGAAGAGCAAACCGTGTCCGCGGGCATGTTCCGCCTCGCCCAGGAGCTGGGGATCCCCGTCGCGGTCACGAATGACGCACACTACCTCATGAAGGGGGACGCCGAGGCGCACGACGTCCTCCTGGCGATCGGGACCGGCAAGGATCTCGACGACCCCAAGCGGTTCCGCTTCGTCGGCGCCGAGAGCTACGTCAAGTCCGAGAAGGAGATGAAGCCGCTCTTTCCCGACCACCCGGAGCTCCTGGCCGAAACGGCGCGCATCGCCGATCTGGTCGAGTTCGACTTCGAGAAGCGCTACTTTCTGCCGCAGTACCCCCGCCCTGCGGAATTTGCGAGCGACAACGATTTGCTGGTGCACCTCGCACGCGCCGGTGCCGCGGAGCGGTACGGCGATCCGTTACCGCCGCGGGTCGCCGAGCGACTCGCCTACGAGCTGGACGTCATCCAGCGCACCGGCTACGCCGGCTACTTCCTGATCGTCTACGATCTGATCAAGGCGGCGCGGGATCGCGGCATCCCGGTCGGCCCGGGGCGCGGCTCGGCGGCGGGGTCGCTGGTCGCCTACAGCCTGCGCATCACCAACGTCGACCCGCTGCAGTTCGATCTGCTGTTCGAGCGGTTCCTGAATCCCGAACGCATTTCGATGCCCGACATCGACCTCGATTTCTGCTTCGAGCGGCGCGGCGAGATCATGGAGTACGTGCGCGGCCGCTATGGCCGGGAGTCGGTCGGGCAGATCATCACCTTCGGGACGCTGAAAGCGCGGGCGGCCTTCCGCGACGTGGCGCGCACGCTCCGCCTCGAGATCGGAGAGGTCGACCGCACCACCAAGCTCATCCCTGCGGGCCCCGCCGCGACGTGGTCGCTCGCGGAGGCTGCTGCCAAGGTCCCCGAGCTGCGCGCCATCGTCGAGCAGGACGAGCGGGTACGCAAGGTTATCGACCTGGGGAGCCGCATCGAAGGCCTGGCGCGGCATGCCTCGGTGCACGCCGCGGGCGTGGTGATCGCCCCGGGACCGCTCACCGACTACGTCCCCGTCTGCCTCGCGCCGCAGGATACGGAAGCGATCATCACCCAGTTCGACATGGTCGCGCTCGAGAAGGTCGGCATGCTGAAGATCGACCTGCTCGGCCTGAAGACCCTCACCGTCATTCACGACACCGTGCAGATGGTGCAAGAGCGACACGGCGTGGCGCTCGATATGGACCATCTGGACCTCGAGGACCCCGCGGTCTACAGGCTGCTGCGCTCGGGCCGGACGGCGGGGGTGTTCCAGTTCGAGTCGGCGCTCGCGACCGACTGCCTGCGCCAGATGAAGTGCGACCGCTTCGACGATCTCGTGGCGACAAACGCGCTGCTGCGGCCCGGGCCGCTCGACACCGGCATGCACCTCGTGTTCATCAACCGCAAGCTGGGCCGCGATCCGGTGCGCTACCCTCACCCGGCGCTGGCAGAGGTGTTGCAGTCGACGTACGGCGTCATCACCTATCAGGAACAGGTGATGCGCATCGCCAACATCCTGGCGGGCTACTCGCTCGCCGAAGCCGACGTGCTGCGCAAAGCGGTGGGCAAGAAGATCAAGGAGCTGATCCAGGAGGAGCTCGAGCGTTTCGTCGAGCGGGCGGTGGCGCGGGGCCACGATAAGCGCGTCGTGCAGGACATCGCGGCGCAGATCGAGACCTTCGGGCGCTACGGCTTCAACAAGTCGCACGCCGTCGCCTACTCGATCCTGTCGTATCAGACCGCCTGGCTCAAGGCGCACTACCCGGCGGAGTATCTCGCCGCCCTGCTGTCCAGCCAGATCGGCGACACGGACAGCGTCGTGGAGTACATCAACGAGGCGCGGGAGCTCGGCCTCGAAGTGCTGCCGCCCGACGTGAACGAGTCGCGCTTCAAGTTCACGGTCATCGGCGAGCGGCGCATCCGCTTCGGCCTCGGCGCGGTGAAGAACGTCGGCGAAGGCGCGATCGCTTCCATCATCGAGGGCCGAAGGGACGGGCCGTACCGCTCGCTGGTGGAGCTGTGCGAGCGCATCGACCTGCGACTGTGCAATAAGCGCGTGATCGAGGCGCTGATCGACGCTGGGGCGTGCGATTCCCTGGGAGGCCACCGGGCGCAGCTCGTCGCCGCATTGGACCACGCCTTCGCCGAGGCGCAGGCGCGCCATGTCGAGCGCGAGTCGGGCCAGGTCGGCCTGTTCGGCGACGCCACCGCGGCGCCGCCCGCTCCGGCTCCCCTGCCCGACCTGCCCCCCTGGCCCGAGCAGGAGCGTTTGACCAGGGAAAAGGCGGTCCTGGGGTTCTTTATCTCCGGGCACCCCCTCGCCAAGTACCGTGCCGAAGTGGAGCTTTTCGGGACCCGGACGACGGCCACTCTGAGCACCTGGAGCGATCAGAAGGTCGCGATCGCCGCACTCGCCACGGTGGTAAAGCGGCAGGTCTCGAAGAAGAGCGGCGCGGAATACGCCCGCCTGGTGCTGGAGGACTTCCACGGCACGGCCGAGGCGCTCGTGTTCCCCGAAGCGTGGGCCCGGCTCAACAACGTGATCCGGCCGGACGGCGCACTGCTGTTCACCGGGGGGTTCAGTCCACGGGACCGCGGGGAAGAGTCGGCGCCCTTCATAGTAGAGGCCGCCCGCCCCCTGGATGAGCTGAAGACGGCGGGCCAGGTGGGGCTGGCGCTCCGCTGGAGGGCGACTGCCCCGCCCGACGCCGATGCCGCGCGGGCCGCCGCCGCCCTGTGCGCGGCACACCCCGGACCGGCACCGGTATTGGTAGAATGGGTGGACGGCAACGGCGACAGTCTGACCGCACCTGCGGCGCGTCTCATGAGTCGCAGCCTGCGGGTGGAGCCGGACGACGAGCTGCTCGGCGCGCTGCGGGATCTGTTCGGCCCGGACGGCGTGCACCTCGTAAAAGCGAGCTGAGGAATGGCGACGTACACCCTCGATTTCGAGCGGCCCTTGCTCGAAATCGAGAAGCAGATAGAAGAGCTGAAGCGCAATGGCGGCGACCAGGGAGCCGATACCGGCCCCCTGGAACGGCAGCTGGCGGAGCTGCGCGCGGAGATCTACCGCAACCTCACGCCGATGCAACGCGTGCAGGTGGCGCGTCATCCCCGCCGTCCGTACACCCTCGATTACCTCCGCACCATCTTCTCGGATTTCGTCGAGCTGCACGGCGACCGGTTGTTCCGCGACGACCCCGCGATCGTCGGCGGGTGGGCACGCCTCGACGGCGCATCGGTGATGGTGATCGGGCACCAGAAAGGCCGCGATACCAAAGAGAACCTCAAGCGCAACTTCGGGATGGCGCACCCCGAGGGGTACCGCAAGGCGCTGCGCCTGATGCAGCTCGCGGCCAAGTTCCACGCCGCCGTCATCACCCTGGTCGACACGCCGGGCGCGTATCCCGGGCTCGAGGCAGAGGAGCGCGGGCAGGCGGAGGCGATCGCGCACAATCTGCTCGCCATGGCGGCGCTGCGCACGCCCACGATCGCGGCGGTGATCGGCGAGGGCGGCTCGGGTGGCGCGCTCGCCGTGGGCCTCGCCGACCGCGTGCTGATGCTCGAGAACTCCGTCTATTCGGTGATCACGCCCGAGGGATGTGCGGCGATTCTGTGGCGCGACGCGAGCCAGCGCGAGCGGGCGGCCGAGGCGCTCAAGCTCACCGCCAACGATCTGCTGCGACTGCAGCTGATCGACGAGGTGATCGCCGAGCCCCCGGGCGGAGCGCACGCCGACCCCGATGCCACAGCACAGGCCCTGGGCGAGACGCTGCGGCGCCATCTGCGCGACCTGCGCCGCGTCAAGATCGACAAACTGCTGAAGCGGCGCGAGGAGAAGTACCTCTCCATGGGCGCGCTCACGGAGAAATAGCGTGAGCGCCGTGGTGGAGGTGCGGTTCAAGGGCAACCGGCTCGAGTACTTCAACTGGTCGGCGGACGAAACGCTCGCGCCCCAGGACGCGGTCATCGTAGAAGTCGAGCGCGGCCAGGATCTGGGCCGCGTGTCGGCGGTGGGCGATACCGCGCTCAAGAAATGCGCGCGCGGCTGTGGCGGCTGCGCCATCGCCGACGCCGTGAAAACGGTCGAGCGGCAGGTGGTGCGGCGGGCGAGCCCGGCGGACGTCGACGTGGCGGAGCGGTTGCGCGACGAGGAAGAGCAGGCACGCCGCACCGCGCGGGAACGCGTGCGGTCGCACAACCTCCCGATGAAGGTCTCCGACGCCGAATGGCAGTGGGACCGGCGCAAGCTGACGATCTACTTTACAGCCGAGCAGCGGGTCGATTTCCGGGCGCTGGTGCGCGACCTCGCCGCGGTGTTTCGGACCCGCATCGAGCTACGCCAGATCGGGGCGCGCGACGAGGCGCGGCGGCTCTCCGGGGTGGGGCGCTGCGGGCGGGAGTACTGCAGCGCCAGCTGGCTCCCTGAGCTGCGTCCGGTCAACCTGTCGATCGCCAAGGACCAGCACCTGTCGCTGAACCCCACGCAGATCTCCGGGCCCTGTGGTCGCCTGCTGTGCTGCCTCCACTACGAGCACGAGTTCTACGTACAGAGTCGCAAGCGGTTTCCCAAAGAGGGACGCCTGCTGCGCACCGCCGTGGGACAGGAAAAGGTGCTGGCCGTCGACATCTTCCGGGACCGCGTGACGCTGCGGTCCGAGGAGCAGGGGACGCGCGTCGTGGCGCTCGATCGACTCCAGGAGGAAATCGCGCAGGCCGGCGGCGAAGTACCCGCAGCCGCCGTCGCGGCCCCACCCGCCAGCGCGGCACCTGCACCGGAGCAGGCGCCTGCCGCCGCAGCGGCGGTGACACCCGCTCCTGAGACTGCGCAGCCGGGAGAGCCCCGCTCGGGAGGGGGACGGCGGCGCCGCCGCCGACGCCGGCGGCGCGGTGGTGGCGGTGGCGACGGGGAGCAGAGCGGCGGTGGTGGAGGTGGGGGAAGCGGGAACCCGAGTGCCTAGGTATTACCTCACGACGGCGATCGATTACTCGAACGGCGAGCCGCATCTCGGCCACGCTCTCGAAAAGATCGGGGCCGACTGTATCGCCCGCTGGCATCGCTTGAAGGGAGACGATGTCCGGTTCGTCATGGGAATGGACGAGCACGGGCAAAAAGTCGCGCTCGCCGCCGAAAAGCACGGACTCGCCCCGCAGGCGTGGGTCGATCGCATCTCCGAGCGTTTCGAGAGTACCTGGCGCCGGCTCGGCTGCTCCCACGACGACTGGATCCGCACCACGGAGCCGCGCCATCGGTCGTCGGTGACCGAATTCCTGAGCCGCATCAAGCGCCATCATCCCGACGACCTCTACGAGGACGAGTACGAGGGACTGTACTGCGTCGGCTGCGAAGAGTTCAAGTCCGAGGCGCAGATCCTCGACGGCCACTGCATCGAGCATCCCAGCCTCCAACTGCAGCGGATGAAGGAGCGGAATATCTTCTTCCGGCTCTCCCGCTACGCGTCAGAGATCAAGCGGCGCATCACGACCTCGGAATTCGCCGTCGAGCCGGCGATCCGTCGCAACGAGGTACTGCGGCTGCTCGAGGACGGCTTGCAGGATACGTCGATCTCGCGCGCGCGTTTCCCCTGGGGAATTCCCTTCCCGGGGGAAACCGAGCAGACGGTGTACGTCTGGTTCGACGCGTTGATCAACTACATCACCGCGGCCGGCTTTCCCGATGACGGCTGGGAGCGTCTCTGGCCCGCGGATCTGCACGTGATCGGCAAAGGGATCACGCGCCTGCACTGCTGTCTCTGGCCGGGGATGTTGCTGGCCGCGGAGCTGCCGCTGCCGAAGCAGGTGTGGGCGCACGGCTACGTACAGTGGGGCGGCGTGAAGGTGTCCAAGTCGGCCGGCGGCACGCTCTCGGTGGACGAGGCGATGGAGCGCCATGGCGCCGACGCCCTGCGCTACTATCTGCTGCGCGAGATCGGCTTCGAGAACGACGGCAACTTCACCTGGGAGCGTTTCGACGTCCGCTACACCGCCGATCTCGCGGATACGGTCGGCAATCTCGCGTCACGCACGCTCGCCATGGTGCAGCGCTACCGCGGCGGCACGGTCCCGGCCGATCCGCGCGGCTTTGGCACCCCGCTCGAGGACGACGCCCGCCGCCATCTCGACGCGTACGCGCGCGCGATGGACGGCATCGCGCTCGAGCATGGCGCCGCTGAGCTCGTGGCACTCGGGTCCCGGGCGAATCGCTACGTCGAAGAAACGGCGCCGTGGAAACTCGCGAAAGAAAAGAACGACGCCGAGCTCGACAGCGTGCTCGCGAACCTCACGCGTACCATCGCGCGTCTCGCCCTCCTCGCCGTGCCGTTCGTTCCCGCCAAGGCGCAGGAGCTGTGGCAGTCGCTCGGGGCACCGCGTTCGCTCACCGAGCTGCGGTTCGCCGATCTCGCGACCCTCGACCCGACCGGCTGGACGGTCCGCAAAGCGGCACCGCTCTTCCCTAAACCCCCGGCCGACTGAGAGCTAGCATCCTGCCCAGCTTCGCGTGACCTGGATCACCATTCGCGGCGTTGACGCTTGCCCCCCCCAGCCCTATTATGGTCATCCCCCGGCAGCAGAAGTAACCGCAGGAAAAGGAGATATGCGACGGAGCTCGGAACGGCGCACGTCTGATCGGCGCTGGACGGTGATGGTTGTCCCGCACGGCTCGGGTTCCTCCCGAGCGGTGGAGGTCTCCCATTCCGTCTTCAAGACGCTGGTCGGGATCGGGAGCGTGTTGATGCTCCTGCTCGTCGTGCTGGGCGGCGCCGCGCTGTCGCGCGGGGTGAGTATCACGCGCGGCCGGGTGCTGGAGCGGGAGAATCGGCTGCTGGCCGACGAGATCCAGCGCATGCGCTCGCGCATCGCCGGACTGCACGACACCCTGTCGAGCTTCAGCCAGCGCGCCCAGGAGCTGCGCGTGCTCGCGGGACTGACGCCGACGGATTCTACCGTCCAACAGGCGGGGATCGGCGGCCCGGTCGGCTCGTGGACGGAGCGCGACAGCTTGAACGCTACCGGGCCGCTCGGCTCCGAAGCGGTGACCGCGCGCGAAGATCTCGACGGGCTGACGCGGCGGGCGAACATCCTCGTGCGCTCGATCAACGAGGCATACGATTCACTGTCGTCGCATCAGGCGAAGATGGCCGCGACACCGTCGATCATGCCGACCAAGGGCTGGCTCACGAGCGCGTTTGCCGCCGAGCGGGTGCACCCGATTCTGCACATGGCACGCCCGCACGAGGGCATCGACGTCGCAGCGCCGATGGGCGCCGAGATCGAAGCTCCGGCCGCCGGCATCGTCACCGAGGTCACCTGGGAAGACGGCTACGGCAACTACCTGACGATCGACCACGGCTACGGCGTCGTGACCAAGTACGCCCACTGCTCCAAGATTCTGGTCGGACGCGGCATGCACGTGAAGCGCGGGCAAAAGATCGCGCTCGTCGGATCGACCGGTCTCGCGACCGGTCCCCACCTGCACTACGAGATCTGGGTGAACGGCAAGCCGGTGAATCCGGTGCACTACGTGATGCCGGACGCCATCGTCGACTGAGAAAGCTTCCTAGCACAACGCCGGGAGAGGGTGCGGTTAGTCATCGCGACGGCGGGTGAGGGGGCTAGGACGCGGGGACGCGGGGGCCGCACGGCCTGGACATGCTCTCCCGTGGTCGGCATTGAGATCCGGAACGTTGGTCCGGGTCGAGCGCCCCCGCGTCCAACGCGTCCGGACGCCCCCTCACCCGCCGTCGCATCATTCTCCTCCACCAGTTGTTGAATTGCACTCTACTAGTTGTTGAATTGCACTCTCGGTACCGTATCCGCTCCCGCTGATTCCTGAAAATAGGTTCGCGCCTTGGCCCCCGTGACCTTGGCGGTGAGCACCTGCGGAAATCTCCGGATGTACGCGTTGTACTGATTGACGGCGTTGTTGTAATCCTGCCGCGACACCGCGATCCGGTTCTCCGTGCCCGCCAGCTCGTCGGAGAGACCGCGGAAGTTCTCACTCGACTTGAGCTGGGGGTAGTTCTCGACGATGGCCAGCAGCCGGCCGAGCGGGGCGTTCAACGCCTGATTGGCGTCGGCCATCTGCGTCGGGTCCCCCGACTGAATCGCGCCCGAGAGCCTGCTGCGGGCGTTGGCGACCGCCGTGAAGATGTCGCGCTCCTGCTTCGCATAGGCCTGGACCGTCGAGACCAGATTGGGAATCAGGTCGGCCCGCCGCTGCAACTGCACTTTGATCTGGGACAGCGCCGCGCTCACCTGCTCGTCGTAGGTCTGGATGGTGTTGTAGCCGCAGCCGCTCGCGAGCGCCGCGAGCGCGACCACCGACCAGGACCACCGCTGTGCATTCACGCCAGGATCTCCTTGCAAGAAGACATCAGGATCGGTTCACGTAATCCGCGGTGTGTGCCACCGCCTCGAGATAGGCGGCCGCGCGCGGGTCACGCGCCTGCAATGCGAGCCGCGCCCGGCCTTCGACGTGCGCGACCACGTCGGCCAGATCCTGCGCCGGGAAGCCGATTACGGCCGCGCCGGCCAGCACCACCTCCGCCGCGCTGGTGGGCACCGGGGTGCCGGCGAGCCGCAGCGTGGTGCGCAGCATCGTCAGAAAGCTCGCTGCGCTGCCCGCGATCAACGCCGTGAGCCGCCGTCCATCGTCCAGGGCGCCCACGTACCCCTGCCGCAGCCGCACCAGCTTGCCGATCAGCTCGTGCTCCAGTTGGCGCTGAACATCCTCGCGCTGCACCGACACGCTGGCCCAGGGGTCGCGCCCGGCGATGACCCGGTGCGCCGCCCGGATGTCCTCGTACTCGATCGCGAACGCGTCCGCGGAGCCGAGCCATTCCCGGTCCGAGAGGATGATCGGCGGCGGGTGATCCGCTTTCTGCCACTGCTTCACGACCGGCGCCAGGGTAGTCAGCAGGCGCTCGTCCACACCGTCAGCGATGAGCAGGGTGTCGATCGATCCCTCGCGCCGGGCGGGCCCGCCCGCACGGGCCGCGGAGCCGTACACGATCAGCGACACGAGGCGTCCGCCGAGCGCCGCGGCAACCTGCTGCGCGAAGGTGTCGAGTGTCATCGCCGCCATCAGAAGTGCCCTCCTGCTCCCCCGCCGGAAAAGCCGCCTCCGCCACCGAACCCACCAAACCCGCCTCCGCCACCCCCGCCGCCAAAGCCTCCCCAGCCCCCGCCGCCCCAGCGTCCGCGACCCGATCCACGCATCCCGCTCAACACGCTGAGCCACCACAGCGCGCCGAGGCCCCCGCCCCCGCCCCGGGCTACACGGGCGATGGAGCTGATGACGACAATGATGATGATGAAGACGACGAACGCCACGATGGGTCCCGGCAACGACGGGCCTGGTTGCGGCTCGGCGACCTGCTGCGGTTGAGGCGCCGCAGACAGGGTGACGTGGAATGCGTCGGCGAAGGCCTGCGCCAGGAGTCCGGCGCCGGTCTCGAGCGCGCCCGAGTAGTCTTCGTTGCGGAGCGCGGGGATCATCGCGTCGCGGATCCGGCCGGCGCGCGCGTCGTTCAGGAACCCCTCCGCCCCCCGTCCCGTCGCAATGAACACCTGCCCGGTACCGGGCTGGTGGTTCTTGAGCGGCACGAGGAGGAGGACGACTCCCAGGTTCTTGGACGGATCGCCCACCGCCCCGGCGCCCCCCAGCTTCCATTCGCGGCCGATCTGGAGCGCGACGTCGCTCGCTTCGCGGTGGCCGATGTCGGACAGCGTCACGACGGCGATGTCGCCGTGGGTGAGCTGCTGCACCTCCTGCAGCATGGCCTCCATGCGGCTGGCGGCCTGCGGGTCGATCACGCCGGCGAAGTCGTTGACGAAGCCGCGGGGAGGCGGCAGCGAATCGCGCGGCAGTTGGGCAAGTGCGAGCAGCAGGAGCAGTCGCATGGAGACAAGAAAGCTATCCTTGACGCCGCCCGCGCGCACCGTAACATGCAGGGACCTCCCGGACCCTCGAGGTCCTCATGTGGTCGCGGCTTCCGTTGCTCTGCGGTCTCGTCTGTCTCGGCGCTTGCGCCCATATGCACGGCACACGCGACTCCGTGCCCTCCTCCGGTGATCGCATTTTCATCACCCAGGAGCAGATCGCGCGCTCGGGCGCGTCGAACGCCTGGGAAGCGCTGAAACGCAACGCGCCGCAGCTGACCTACCGTGAAGGACGGAACGGGCAGCCGACAGTGCTGGAGCGGCGCGGGCGATCCAGCCTGCTGCTGAACGACGCGCCGCTGCTGTTCGTCGACGGGGTGCAGATGCCGGACTTCAAGAATCTGCAGTCGATCCCTGCCGCACAGCTCGCCAGCATCGAGATCCTCGACGGCGTCGACGGCACGACGTACTACGGCACCGGCGCCGAAGGCGGCGTCATCCTGATCCGCACGAAGAACGGCAGCTAGAAGCAAGAACGGGAGGGGGTTCCCCTCCCGTCCGTGTTGAGCCGATTCGCGTAGTGCCCGCCGTTACGGATTCCGGTCGATACACTGCACGAAGTTGGGGTTGTTCTGCTCGGTCAGCGGCACCGGCAGGTTCACGTCGTTCCCGTAGACGAGACCGTTCTTGAAGTACGGTCCGTTGGGGAACACGGCGTTCACCGCACGCCCGTAGCCACCGCGCTCCCCGACCGGGCGGACCAGCCGCCGCAGATCGTTCAGGCGGTGGGCCGTGAACCACAGCCACCGGGCCCGCTCGGCAAAGAGCAGACTCACGGCCGCCGTGTCGGACGTAGGCGTGGCGAGCGGCGCCAGCGCTCCAGCGGGAATCGGGCCCGGCGGGTTGCCCACGAGGAAATACGCCGGCGGGGTGGCACGGAGCGTATTCAACCGCCCCAGGTACCCTACGGTGTCGCCTGCCAGGAGCGAGGCCTCCGCGTTGATGAGGCGCGCCTCAGTCCCGGTCGCCACGGTGGTGGATGCCTTCTGGTCCACATAGCGCAGCTGGTCGAACTGTGGCGTCTTCTTGTCGAACCCGAGGTTGGTCGACGGCGAGCGGAAGAACGGTGTCCGGGGATCCACGACGGTCATGAACGGGAACCCCACTCCTCCCTTCAAGTCGGCAACGCCGTAGCGCTTGAAGTTGCGGTTGCCGTTGAAGACGCCGTTCTGCTGGCGGAACGAGTTGAGATCGTGCTCGACCACATAGCTGAACGACGTCGGGACGAGCGCGTCGGCAGCGGCTGTACTGGCCCCCGCGGCGTCCCCCTGGTCGAGCAGCGTCCGTGCCAGTCCGACTGATGCAAGCGCCACGAACTTGGTTTTGGTCGCGGCGCCGCTCGCCCCGGCAAGATTGAGCGCCTGAGCGGCGGCGAGCGCCTGCGTGAAGCGGTCCTGCGCCGTGTCGAGAATCTGGCTCGTCGTCAGCTGTACCCCGTGCGCCACCGAGCCATCGGGCTGCAACTGGTCGAGCGGTACGCCGTTACAGTAGTTCTCCGCCAGCATCACGTAGGTGAGGCCGGCGAGGCTCAGCATCTCCGATAATCCTGCGTTCAGCGTGGTGTCGGAGAGGGCCCGGAATCGCCCGGCCGCGTTTTCCGTCGATACGCGGGCGCGGGCGAGGTTCGCGAAAATCGTCGCATAGGTCGCGCTCGAAGGATCGACCGTGCGGGCATCCGCCGACACGCGATCCGGGAACGTTTCCGTATTGACCCATTCATCCGCAATGGTGCC
>DASSIL010000357.1:0-8051 GCA_035691925.1 Gemmatimonadales bacterium | reverse complement strand
GATCACGACTTGACCTGGCTCAGCGATACGATTCCGCAGGGAAGCCCCGGGATCATTCACCTGGCAGGTGGGCAGACCGAATTCGTCCTGGATTCCCTGAAGCCCGGGCCGCACCGTGTGATCGCGCTGCTCGCGCACTGGGATCATGTGCCGCTCTATCCGCTCGTCGCGGATACGGTCGTGTTTACGGTCAAATAGTCGTCGCTGACACGTCCTTCCGACCAGGCGCCCGCGGCTGCGGGGGCCGAGTCGGGATGGCAACGAAAGCGAGAGGTCGCAACTTACTCTCTCGCTTCCGAAGCCGTTACTCACCATCTGCTTCCGCGAGTCGGGACGGCGGGATTTTGAGCGGGAAGCGGCGAGCGCAGCGAGCGGCGTCGCCAATAGCCCGCGACCCCCTGAACCCCATGCGACTCGATAAAGGGCCGAGTTTCGACACCACGGTGCCGATGATGCAAGCAGAAGGGTGTACTCGCAGAGGGCGTCATCCGCCGCTTGCCGCCGGCCGTGCAATACGATAAGCCGCGCGCGTCCTCACATCCTCCGCGAGTCGTAGGCCCAATGGAGTAACGCCTGCCGCTGGCGCCGCGAGCAGCCGAGGTCGCGCGGGAGGCAACGCGCCTTGAGCTGCGTGACGTGCCGGCGCATCGCCTTCCACCGCTTGATCTGCCGCTCATCGTCGGGGCCGCGCCGCCCCGTGTAGTAGCGGCAATACCACTGGAACCAGCCGCGCGGGTCCTCGGGATTGATCCAGCCTTTGCGTCGCCATTCGACCAGCGGCTGCGAGGCGTTGACGCCGAAGTAGTTGAGACTGGCATCGTGACGCTCGGGACACAACCTCGCGCGCGTGAACCAGTCGGCAGGAAACTCGGCCACGCAATCGGTCATGTACCGGCCGCCGAACACGCCAAGCGCCAGCATCTGCTTCGGCGTGAGCTCCGGCCGGAACTCGGGGTCGAAATGCTTCCCGGGCGGCTCCGTGCGGACGTACACGTAACTGCGCTGCATGCGATCGTTGACGACGACGCGGACGCGGGGTGGACGTCGGAGAACGCGTCGGCGAGTGGCGCCACGGTTCGTCGCGGCCACGCCTACCCCCTGGTGCGCTCGGCGCGCCGGGCGATGCGACGCGCGAGACCCGAGAAGATCGCTTGGTGGAGTGGATAGGTGCCGTACCAGTAAAGGATGCCGCCCAGCCCGTGCGGCTCGAAAAACGCCGTTTGCACGAGCACCGACCCGCCGCCGGGCCGCGGCTGGGCTTCGAACTGCAGCCACGCCGATCCGGGCACCTTCATCTCGGCGCGCAGCCGCACGAGCCGCCCGGGTTCTGCCGCCTCGACGCGCCAGAAGTCCAGCGCGTCGCCGGGACGCAGGTCGTCAGGATGCCGCCGCCCGCGCCGCATTCCCACGCCGCCCACGAGCCGGTCGAGCAGACCGCGCAGCTGCCATAGCCAGTCGGCGTAGTACCACCCGCGGTAACCGCCGATGCCAGCGAACGTCGCGTACACGGCGGCCGGCGCCGCCGTCGACTCCACGCGCCGCTCTTCGAGGATCATACCTTCCGTGACCTTCAGCGTCACGCCGGGAGGCTGCCCGGTCTGCGCGCCGGCCCAGTAAGTCTCGATATCGCCCGCCAGCGTCCGCTCCAGCGCGCGGCGCACCGCGTCGGCATACGGAATCAGCCGCACCGTGAAAACGTCGGCGGCAGCCGTGTCGTGGACCACGACCTCGCTGCGGAGTCCCTCGATGAGCGGACGGCTGTACGCCGCCGGGATCGGCGTAACGAGGTCCACCCAATACGATGACAGCCGCGGCGTCAGGACGGGGACACGGATGAGACGCCGCTTGAGGCCCCGCACAGCCGCGTAGCCCCGCATCATGTCGCCGTAGGTGAGCACGTCGGGTCCACCGATCTCGAAGGTGCGCCCCGCCGCGCGCCGCTCGGTGAGGCCGAGCACGAGGTAATCGAGCACGTTCTCGATCGCGATCGGCTGGCAGCGCGTTGTCACCCAGCGCGGCGTGATCATGATCGGCAACCGCTCGGTCAGGTAGCGGATCATCTCGAACGAGATGCTGCCCGCCCCTACCACGACGGCGGCGCGGAATTCGGTGACGGGCACGCCCGAGGCGCGCAGCACGTCTCCCACCTCCTGGCGTGAAGCCAGGTGCGGAGAAAGCGGCCGTCCGCCGGCACCCAGCGCGCCGAGGTAGATGATCCGCTGGACGCCCGCGGCTCGCGCAGCCGCACCGAAGTTCTTGGCGGCACGGCGGTCGCGCTGCTCGAAGCCGCCCGTCCCCCCGGCCATCGAATGGATCAAGTAGTAGGCGACCGCGACGCCCCGCAGCGCCCGCTCGAGCGTGGCGGGGTCGAGCACATCCCCCTGGCGCACCTCGACGCCTTCCCAGCGCCGGCCGGCCAGCTTGTCCGGCACGCGCGCCAGGCACACGACCTGATGGCCCGCGGCGAGCAGGCGCGGGACGAGTCGTCCCCCGACGTAGCCCGTCGCGCCGGTCACCAGGACGCGCATGGGCCGGCCCACCCGGCGAAGGTCGGGATCGGACGCACAGCGGCTCAGTCCGCGCGATGCACGGAGCGCACGCCGCGCGCGAAGGCGGCGAGCTCCGCCATGGAGTGCATCCTCAGGAGACCTGGCGCCGGCGCCACGCCGCCCGAACAGCGACCACCCACCACCAGCGTCGCGCCGCGGCGCGCCAGCTGCGCCCCAAAGGCGGCCATCGCGGGCGCGAGGACGGCGTCCGCACCAGCCACGCTCAGCGACAGCCAGACGATCGCGGGGCGGTAATGATCGATGGCGTGCTGCAGGGCGGGCACCGGGACCTCGGGACCGAGGTCGTGCACCCGGTAGCCGAGATCGGCGAGCACCGCGGCGGCCATCATCGTCGGAATGACGTAAGGGTCGCCACTCGGCGCGCCGCCCAGCGCCAACGGCGCGTCGGCAGGCGGCGTCACAAACAGCGCCCGCATCTCGGACAGCGCGCGCACACACGTCTCGGTGGCGCGGTGCTCCACGACGATTCCCTGCGGGCCATGTTGCCACAGCGCGCCGATGCGCTCCAGCGCGAGGCGGATCGGGCCGTCGCAGATCCCCGCGACCGGCCAGCCGGCAACGAGGAGCGCCAGCACCAACGCCCGCGCCGCGGCGCCGTCGTCCTCTTCGAGCAGCGCGGAGAGCCGCTCGCCGACCTCGCGTCCGGCCGCGGCGTCATACGCCGCCACAGGTGGGGTTGGGCCCAGGCTGACGATCACTTCGGGTCGGACTACGCGCGCCCCCGACTCGCGCACGAAGCGCACGGCCTCCGCCAGCGAGATGCGGCGATGCCCGCCCGGCGTCCGCATCACCGCCAGCAGGCCGTCGTCCACCCAGCGCTTCACCGACGATTCGGAGACGCCAAGCGCGCGGCCTAGATCCCTCGGTGAAACGTGCTTCACGGATCTCCTAAATGATTTGAATGTTTCATTATAGTCTCCATCTTGCGGTGACACAATGGCAGTAAGATACTTCTTATTATGCACTTAACTGATTTATCAAGGTGACACTTGACACGGGATTGGCATGAATGTACGATACACTCGCGTGAACGATTTGAACGATTATGTCAGAGTGCGGGCGTACCCGCTCACCGTCTCTCTCTTTCTGTCGAGGAGGTTCTCGATGTCTGTTGCAAAAATCGGCCTGGCGACGCTCGCCGGCCTGATGCTGGTATGGGCGCGGCCGGCCAGCGCCCAAAGCAAGAGCGCTCCCCCCGCCCCGCGCGGCTTCGTCGAGGCCCTGGGAGGCGCCGTGGTCCCGACGTTCGACATCGCGGACGCGGCCAAGACCGGCCCCGGGTTCGGGGCGGCCGTCGGCTACCAGCTCGACCCGCGCTGGGTGCTGATCGGCGAGCTTGACTACGGCGATCACAAGGCCAAGACCAACAGCAGCATCAAGATTCACACGCTGCACTACATGGGTAAGCTCGGGTACTCGCTCACCGGCCAGCGCGAGCGCGGCTGGGAAGCGCTCGTGAACCTGGGCGCCGGCGCGGTGACGTTCGACGTGGCCGGGACCAAGAAGACGTACGCGGCCATCAATGCCGGCGCGAAGATCGCCTATAACTTCAGCCGCAACTTCGGCTTCGTGCTGTCCCCCCAGGGGGACATCGCGTTCACCAAGAAGGCGGACCTCAACACCACCAACGCGTGGGTGTGGCCGCTGACCGTCGGACTGCGGGTGCGGTTCTAACCGGACGCGGGGGCGCGTCACGGCGGGCTCGGGCCCGCCGCCCCCGCGGTCGAACCCCGGCCGACACTTCCACAAGACATCAAACAATGAGACGGAGCGATCCATGGCGGAGTGGGTTCGGGCGGCGTTGCTAGCTCTGATCGCGCGGGGCGGCCTCGTCGCGCAATCCTCTGTCCCGATGACGGACAGCGTGCACTTCCCCCCGGTCACCGGCCGGAACCTCAACGGCCGGACGTTCGAGCTGCCGGGCGACTTCGCGGGAGCCAGCAACGTCGTGCTGATCGCCTTTAAGCGGCACCAGCAGGCGGACGTGGACAGCTGGATGCCGCACCTGCGGACGTTGGCGGACCGGTACCCCGACCTCAGGATCTACGAGCTCCCGACGCTTGGCCGCGGCATGCGCCTGATGCGAGCCTTCATCGACGGTGGCATGAGCAACGGCATTCCCGACTCGGGCGTCCGGGCGGCGACCATCACGCTGTACATCGACAAGTCCCCGTTCCGCGCGGCACTGGGCATCCCGGACGAGGACCGGATTTACGTTGTTCTGGTGGACCGCGCCGGCCGGGTGCAGTGGCGGGCCGAGGGACCTTACGAACCGGAGGCGGCCGCGGAGTTCGAGCGGCACCTCGGCTCTGGAGCGGCGGGTGGCACCGACCGCTAACGGCCTGCGGTTCCCCTTCAACCGGTCCCAAGGGATCAGGCGGTGATCGCGTGACGACGCTCAGCTTCCTCAAGATGTACGCGGTCGGCGTGGTGGCGTGCTTCGCCCTCGACCTCGTGTGGCTCGGCCTCCTGGCCAAGGGTTTCTACCGACAGCAAATCGGCCACCTGATGCGGCCCGACGTGCACTGGGTGCCGGCGGTGCTCTTCTATCTGCTCTACGTGGCCGCGCTCGTCGTCTTCGTGGCCGCGCCGGCGGCGGAGCGCCTGTCCGTCGGGCGCGCCATCGGCTACGGCGCCTTCTTCGGGCTCGCGGCGTACGCGACGTTCGATCTGACGGCGCTGGCCCTGCTAAAGGACTTCCCGCTGCGGGCCGCACTCACGGATCTGGCCTGGGGCGCGCTCCTGTCCGCCATGGTGAGCGCCGCGGTCGTTCTCAGCGCGCGGGCGTGGTCGTGACGCAGGCGATCGCCCTCGTCGTGGCCATCGCGCTGCCGCTGCTTGTGGGCGTGCTCGGTTCCGTGTTCACCTTCGACGCGGTGCGCACGTGGTACCCTACGCTTGTGCGGCCCGCCTTTGCGCCGCCCAGCTGGGTCTTCGGTCCCGTGTGGACGACGCTCTACGTGATGATGGGCCTCGCCAGTTGGCTCGTGTGGCGGGCCGGGTTCGCCCGGCCCGAGGGGCGGCGCGCATTGACGTTTTACGCCGTGCAGCTGGGCTTCAATCTCGCGTGGTCGTGGCTGTTCTTCGGAATCCGGCAACCGTTGCTCGCGCTGGTGGACATCGTCGTCCTGCTGGTGCTGATCGGCGTAACCGTACACCGCTTCGCGGCGCTGTCGCGTGGGGCGGCGCTGTTGCTGGTGCCCTATCTGACGTGGGTCGGGTTTGCGACGGTGCTGAACGGCGGGTTCTGGTGGCTCAACCGATAGTCGGCCGGGGCCACCAGTCGGGACGGCGGGATTTGAACCCGCGACCCCCTGAACCCCATGCGACTCGATAAGGGACCGAGTTACGACACCAAGTTGTAATTACGCGATGTTCTGGGCATCGGTGTTGTGACTCGGAGACCGATGATCGACCGCGAATTGCAACAGAATCACAACGATACTCACAACGCGATTGAGCACGAAGAAACACGAAATTTAGTCGGCCCCCTGAGCGAATCAGGGGGCGATTTTTTTGCCGACTCCCGACTCCCTGAGTCGGGGAATCACTCACAACGATTCACAACACACGACCCCTTGAAAGCAGCTCAGGGGCTCGCCGTTTCGCCCACGACCATTTTGGTCGGAATTCTGGTCAGCAACTGATCGAGCGCCCCGAACCGTTTGATCACTTCCGCTGATCCTTGTTGCCTGATAGTACTGGAGGGAAATACCGAGGGAGATACCAGAGGAAGTGCCAGAGACACTAGACGAGAAAGTTTCTCACCCAGCCATGACCATTTCAGACTCAGGATGTGCTCTATGCTCGCTGCCATGCTCCTGGCGCTGCTGACGACGCCCCCACCCCACGCCCACCATCCACCCAAGGCGGCGGGCCTTGCCGTCACCATCCTCTACGATGCGTTCACCGACCGGCCGGACTTGCGCCCTGATTGGGGTTTTTCCGCACTGATCGAGTATCACGGCAAACGCATTCTCTTCGACACCGGCGACAATGCCACCATTCTCGCCGAGAACGCGCGCCGTCTCCACGTGGACCTCCGCCACCTCGACTTTATCGTCATCTCCCACCGCCATAGCGATCACACGGCCGGCCTGCCGTTTGTCCTCGGCCAGGCACCCGCCACGCCACTCTATGCCCCACGGGAACCCTTCAGCGTATTCGGCGGGGTGTTGCCGACCAGCTTCCTGCGTTCCGATTCCAGTCTGCCGGTCGCGATGCGCTACTTCGGCGGACGCCCGCCGGACTCTCTCGAGACGGGGACCTTGTGGCCCGCGACCCACATCACGCTCGTGGACTCGACGCTGGAAATTACGCCGGGTATCCAGCTGGTCACGACGGTGTCCCGTGCGCCCGGCACGCTCGAGCTGCGCGAGCTCTCGCTCGTGCTCCACACCCCCCAAGGCCTCGTCGTAGTTGTCGGCTGCTCGCACCCCGGGATCGAGAACATCCTGGCGGCCACCGGGCGCCTGGATCCCCACGTACACGCCATCATTGGCGGCCTGCACCTCGTCACCACGCCTGATTCCGCCATCGTCTCTCTCGTCCGACGGCTGCACGATCAGTGGCATCTGGATCGTGTCGCTCCGGGACATTGTACGGGCGAGCCGGCGTTCGCGGCGTTTCGCACGGCTTTTGGAACCGACGACCTCTATGCCGGTCTGGGCACCCGGCTCGTCGACCCCTAGGGCGGCGCCCGCCGGGCAAGTTGCAGGTGTCGCGCCTTCTGAAACAGGTAAGACACGCGACGGTCGGGGCGGGGCGCGGTGTCGTTGATGATCGGCACCACACGAAGGCACCGGATACTACGCGGCGCGACGAAGAAAGAGCCCTACACCCGAAGCCAGTGTGAGGCTTGATCTTCAACCAGTCGGGACGGCGGGATTTGAACCCGCGACCCCCTGAACCCCATTCAGGTGCGCTACCGGACTGCGCTACGTCCCGAAATGCTAGACGCGTAGACGCTCAGACGCCTAGACGCGTAGGAAGCGCAACTTAGCGCAGCGCGTGGACATCCTCAACACCCTGCCCCTTACAGCGGCACGAGCCCTGTCCGAATGCCGAGCGCCACCGCTTCGGTCCGGCTGGAGACCCCGAGCTTCTCGAGCACCGCCGCCAGATGATACTTCACCGTGTGCGGCGAGATTCCGAGCGCACGCGCGATCTCCTTGTTGCCGAGCCCCTGCGCGACCAGCCGCAATACCTCGAGCTCACGCGGCGCCAGCGTGGCACCCTCGACCGGCAGCGCCGCAGCCGGCCCACCTCCGGTCGCGAGCAAACGCTGGTCGACAACGAGATCGGCTTCCTCGGAACTCCCGACCAGTGACACGTCGGGATCGGCGCGCACCAGCGCCGCGAGTCGCCGCCGCAGAGTGGGGTCCCCGATGTTGAGATGAATCCTCAGCTTCATTGCAGTGTGGCGAGCAGCGCGTTCACGTCGCCCGCCGGAACGGCGAGCGCGAGACCGCCGACGATCAT
>DASSIL010000356.1:0-5452 GCA_035691925.1 Gemmatimonadales bacterium | reverse complement strand
CCACCGCGTGGAGAACCTCGACCGGGAGTGGACCGGAGGAGGGTTCGACGCGGCGTTCGTGGCCGTGGGCGCGCATCTCTCCAAGCGGGTGGACATCCCGGCGACCGACGCGATCCGCATGGTCGATGCGCTGAGCTACCTGCGCGATGTCGATCGTGGTGCGCCACCCAAGCTGGGCCGCCGCGTCGCCATCTATGGCGGCGGGAACACCGCGATGGATGCGGCGCGCACCGCGCTGCGCCTGGGACACGAGCCCCTCATCGTCTACCGCCGCGACTACGCCCACATGCCCGCCCTCCCCTTCGAGGCCGACGAAGCGGTGGAAGAGGGCGTCAAGATTCATTGGCTCCGCAGCATCGCCGCGATCACCGGCAGCACGATGCAGGTGGAGATCATGGAGATCGGGGCGGACGGGAAGGCGCGCGGCACCGGCACGTATGAGACACTGGAAGCCGACGCCGTCGTGCTCGCCGTGGGGCAAGACGCGGACACCGGATTTCTGACGGGAATCGCCGGCGTCGCGCTGCAACGTGACGGGACCGTCGAGGTCGACCAACGGATGATGACGGGCCGGCCGGGCCTCTTCGCCGGCGGCGACATGGTGCCGGCGGAGCGATCCGTCACCGTCGCCGTGGGTCACGGCAAGAAGGCGGCCCGCCACATCGATGCCTGGCTCAGGGGCGCCACATACCGGAAGCCCGCGTCGCGTGGCGACGCGACGTTCGACAAGCTGCGCCTCTGGTTCACGCGCGACATCGCGCAACGGGCGCAGGCGCGCACTCCCCTCGCCGTGCGCCGGGAGAGCTTCGGCGAAGTCGTCCAGGGACTGAGCGCCGCCGAGGCGGCGTTCGAGGCGCAGCGGTGCCTCTCGTGCGGCAACTGCTTCGAGTGCGACGCCTGCTACGGGGCATGCCCGGAGCGGGCAATCATCAAACTGGGAACCGGACTCCGCTATCGATTCGAGTACGATCGCTGCACCGGCTGCGCCGTCTGCTTCGAACAGTGCCCCTGCCACGCTATCGAGATGATGCCCGAGCCGGCGGCCGCCTCATGACGGCCACCGTGGGTGCGCGCCCGCGCCCAACGTCGCACCCCAACATCGATCCCGCTCTCGCCATGACGGTGGACGGGAACGAGGCCTGCGCCAGCGTCGCGTACCGCACCAACGAAGTGTGCGCGATCTTCCCGATCACGCCGTCATCCACCATGGCCGAGCTGGCGGACCAGTGGTCGAGCGAGGGAAAGCAGAACATCTGGGGGTCGATCCCCCAGGTCGTTGAAATGCAGAGCGAAGGCGGCGCGGCCGGCGCGCTGCACGGTGCCCTGCAGGCCGGCGCCCTGGGGACGACGTTCACAGCCTCCCAGGGGTTGCTCCTGATGATCCCCAACATGTACAAGATCGCCGGCGAGCTGACGAGCACCGTGTTTCACGTGGCCGCGCGGTCCATCGCCGCGCATGCGCTGAGCATTTTCGGCGATCACCAGGATGTGATGGCGGTCCGTCCCACCGGCTTTGCCCTGCTCGCCTCGGGATCGGTGCAGGAGGCGCACGATCTCGCGGCGATCGCACAGATGGCCACGCTCGAGGCCCGCGTGCCGTTTCTCCACTTCTTCGACGGGTTCCGCACCTCCCACGAGCTGTCCCGCATCGCCGGCCTGTCGGATGACGATCTCCGGGCCCTGATCGACGACGACCTGGTGCGGGCGCACCGCGCGCGGGCGCTCAATCCCGACCATCCGTTCATCCGGGGCACGGCGCAGAACCCCGACGTGTACTTCCAGAGCCGCGAGGCCGCCAATCCGTTCTTCGCACGCACCCCGGACATCGTCGCAGCGGCGATGCGGCGCTTTGCCGCACGCACCGGCCGCGCCTACGACCTGTTTGAGTACAGCGGTGCGCCCGACGCCGAGCGCGTCGTGGTATTGATGGGGTCGAGCGGTACCACCGCCCGGGAAACGGTCGACTGGCTCGTGGCGCGGGGCCAGCGCGTCGGCGTCCTGCAAGTCCGGCTCTACCGCCCATTCTCGGCGGCGCGGTTCCTCGCGGCGCTGCCGCAGACCACGCGGGCCATTGCCGTGCTCGACCGCACCAAAGAGAGCGGTGCACTGGCCGAGCCGCTCTGCCTCGACGTCGTGACGGCGCTGGCGGAGGGCGGGCGTGCCGTGCCCGTGATCGGCGGGCGCTACGGTCTTTCGTCGAAGGAATTCACCCCGGGGATGGTCACGGCGGTGCTGGACGAGCTCGCGGCAGCGCGGCCACGCAATCACTTCGTGGTCGGCATTACCGACGATGTGGGGCGGACGAGCCTCGACTATGACCGCGCAGTGCGAACCGAAGCGGACGACACCTTCCGCGCCGTATTCTACGGCCTGGGCGCCGACGGCACCGTCGGGGCCAACAAGAACACCTGCAAGATCCTGGGCGACGAGGCCGGGCTCCATGTCCAGGGATACTTCGTCTACGATTCGAAGAAATCCGGCTCGCGCACCGTCTCCCATCTGCGGTTTGGTCACGCGCCGATCCGCTCCTCCTACCTGATCGATCAGGCGCAGTTCGTCGGGTGCCACCAGTTCGGATTCGTCCGCTCGTTCGACGTACTCGGCGTCGCCGCACCGGGCGCCACCTTCCTGCTCAACAGCCCGCACGGACCCGCGGAGACCTGGGACCAGCTGCCGCGCCCGGTCCAGGAAGAGATCATCCGGAAGCGGCTCGCGTTCTGGGTGATCGATGCCACGGCGGTGGCGCGCGAAGCGGGAATCCCCGGGCGCACCAACACCGTGTTGCAGACCTGCTTCTTCGCCATCTCCGGCGTGCTGCCGCGCGATCAGGCCCTGGAGAAGATCAAGGCCGCCATCAGAAAGACCTACGGCACGAAGGGCGACGAGGTCGTTCGCAAGAACTTCGCCGCGGTGGATGCCACGATCGCCCGGCTGCGGCAGGTGCAGGTGCCCGCGCGCGCGACCAGCCGGATCCACCTGCTCCCGGTGGTATCGTCGCAGGCACCTGCGTTCGTGCGTGACGTCACTGCTCCGATGCTGGCAGGACGAGGTGATGATCTGCCGGTGAGCGTGCTGCCTGTGGACGGGACGTATCCCAGTGCCACCTCGCGGTGGGAGAAGCGCAATATCTCGGAGCTCGTTGCCGAATGGGACCCCGAGACCTGCATCCAGTGCGGTAACTGCGCGATGGTGTGCCCGCATGCGGTGATCCGCGCAGGTCTCTTGGATGAGGCGCAATTGGCGGGGGCGCCCGCGGGCTTCCCAACGGCGCCGATCGACGAGCGCGGCTTCCCTGGTACGCGCTACTCGCTGCAGGTGTACGTGGAGGACTGTACCGGGTGCGGCCTGTGCGTCGAGGTCTGTCCCGCCAAGCGCCGCGAGGCCGCAGGCCGTAAGGCCATCAACCTCACCGAGCGGGAGCCGATCCTCGAGCGGTCGCGTGCCAGCGTCGCGTTCTTCGAGTCGCTGCCGGTGACAGACCGGGCGCACGTCGACTTCTCCACGGTGCGGGGGACGCAGTTCCTCGAGCCGACGTTCGAGTTCTCCGGCGCGTGCGCGGGGTGCGGGGAGACCCCCTACCTCAGCCTGCTCTCGCGCCTGTTCGGCGACCGGATGCTCGTCGCCAACGCCACGGGGTGCTCCTCCATTTACGGCGGCAATCTGCCGACCACGCCGTGGGCCATCAACGCCGAGGGCCGGGGACCGGCGTGGTCGAACTCGCTGTTCGAGGATAACGCCGAGTTCGGGCTGGGGATGCGGCTGGCGGCCGACGGCCAGCTCACCCTCGCGCGCCGGCTCGCCGGGTCGCTGCGCGCGACGCTGGGCGACGAGTTGACGAATGCGCTGATCGATGCGCCGCAGCGCGTCGAGCGCGACATCCGCGCCCAGCGGTTGCGGGTCGCCGCGGCGCGGGAACGGTTGCAGCCCCTCGCCGCCGCCGGCGACGAGGGTGCCCGGCATCTCTTGTCTGTCCTCGACGGCCTGGTGCGCCGCAGCGTGTGGATCGTGGGCGGCGACGGCTGGGCCTACGACATCGGCTCCGGCGGCCTCGACCACGTGCTGGCGAGCGGTCGCGACGTCAACGTGTTGGTGCTCGATACCGAGGTCTACTCGAACACCGGTGGCCAGGCGTCGAAGGCCACGCCGCTCGCGGCGGTGGCGAAATTCGCCGCGGGGGGCAAGACCACCGAGAAGAAGGATCTGGCGCTCCAGGCGATCGCCTACGGCACCGTGTACGTGGCGCGCGTCGCGATGGGGGCCAATCCGCAGCAGACCCTGCTCGCGCTGCGCGAGGCGGAGGCCTACCAGGGCCCGTCCCTGGTGCTCGCCTATAGCCACTGCATCGCCCACGGCTACGACCTGCGCCTGGGCCTCGATCAGCAGCAGCGGGCCGTGCATAGCGGCTACTGGCCGCTGCTGCGCTACAACCCCGAGCTGCGCCGGGGAGGGTTGAATCCGTTCACCCTCGACTCGCCGCGGCCGACGACGCGCTTCCACGACTACGCCGAACAGGAGCTGCGCTATCGCATGCTGGCGCGCACCAATCCGCGGGATGCGGGTGCGCTGATGCAGCAGGCGGAGGAGGCGATCGCACGCCGCTGGAGGCTGTATGAAGACCTTGCACGCTGAGGAGATCGTGCCCGACCTGTCCACCACCTACCTGGGGCTGCCACTCGCGCATCCCGTCGTGGCGTCGGCTTCGCCGATCGGCAAGACCCTGGACGGTGTGCGCTCGCTGGAGGACGGCGGCGCCGCAGCGATCGTGCTGGCGTCGCTGTTCGAGGAACAGATCATCCGCGACAACGAGTCCTTCGCGCGCTACCTGGACGCCGGCACCGAGAGTTTCGCAGAGTCACTCTCGTACTTCCCGCCGGTCCGCACCGCCGCCGGTCCCGACGAGTACCTGAAGCTCGTCGCCGACGCACGCGCCGCGGTGGATGTACCCGTCATCGCCAGTCTCAATGGAGCCACCGAGCGCGGCTGGGTCGACTTTGCCGCGTCGCTGGAAGCAGCCGGCGCCCACGCGATCGAGCTGAACATCTTCTATCTCCCCGTGAGCGCCGAGGCGACCGGGCGGTCGGTGGAGGACCGCTACGTGCACGTCGTGCAGGCGGTGCGCCACGCGATCAAGATTCCGCTCGCCGTGAAGCTCAGTCCCTACTTCAGCGCCCTGGGGGAAATGGCGGCCCGCCTCACGGCCGCCGGAGCCGACGGGCTCGTGCTGTTCAACCGGTTCTACCAGCCGGACTTCGATCTCGACAAGCTCGAGGTGGTGCCGAATCTGGAGCTCAGCACGCCGTTCGAGATTCGCTTGCCCCTGCTCTGGATCGCCGTGCTGCGCGAGCGGCTGCACGCGTCCCTCGCCGCGACCAGCGGGGTGCAGACGCCCGCCGAGGTCGTGAAGTACCTGCTCGCCGGGGCGGACGCGGTCATGACGACGTCCGCGCTACTC
>DASSIL010000355.1:0-2184 GCA_035691925.1 Gemmatimonadales bacterium | reverse complement strand
GCCCGTCAACACCAAGCCCGGCGGCGGCGCGGGCCTCGAGTGGGCCATCAGCAACGTGGGCAACTCGGGCTTCTCGTTGGCGGCGCGCGGCAGCTACACGCTGCAGCCCGACAACAAGCTCGATCCGGGTACCGGCGCGGGCTTCACCACCTCCATCAGCACGTCGAGTCTGTCGAGCGACGGGGTGGCGCTGGGAGGCGGGTTGTCGTACGGGCGCGGCACCTGGCACGTCGGCTTCGACTACGCGTATCGCAATCTGGGAGCGCTGGGCGGCACCAACTTCCTGAGCTTCAGCGTGAGCTGGTAGCGGCCCAGGGCAGAGACAAATGAAGCACGCAGCACTTGGCGCGCTGGCACTCACGGCTGTGACGGCCGTGGGTGCCGGCCGGCCGGCACAAACCGAGTCGGGATTGACGGTGAGCCTCGTCCGGCGTTTCCGGCCGGCGTCGGCCCAGACGGTAGTCGACGTCTTCTGTCGCATCCCGTTGCAGCTGGTCAGTCCGATCGGCGGCGCGGGCGGATCGTACCGGTTCGCCGTATCGGTGCGGGATTCGACGGGGCTCGAGTTGGTGTCGCAGTCGTGGGCGACGCCGGTGCGGGCCGAGATTCTGCGGTCGCGGGGCGCGTCGACGTCGGAGCATCTGGCGTTCGCCGCGAAAGCCGGGCGCTATGCCGTGCAGGTGACGGTGACCGATTCCGCCTCCGGCCGGGTGTCCCGGACGGAAACGGCGGCGGCGGCGTTCGGGAGCTCGCCCGGTGGATCGGATCTGCTGTTGGGCAGTGACGTGCGGCAGGCGGCGGGTCCGGCGGATACGGCGGCGCGCGGCGGGGAAATCCGCCTCGGGTCGTTGTTCCTCGCGACGTCCGGGCTACCGGTGCTGACGCCGCAGTCGTCGAGGCTGGCGTACTACCTCGAACTGTACCCGGCGCACGCGGAAAGCGTGCAGGTCGCTGTTCGCGTGCTGACCGATTCGGGGAAGCAGATCGTGGCTGCCGCACCGTCGCTCGTGGCCATCGGCGCCGGCGGCGGGATCGCCAGCGGGATGGTCGACTTGGCGGGACTGCCCCCTGGCCGCTATCAGGCCGAGGTCAAAGTCGGCGGTCCCGATTCCCTGACCCGCGTCGCCCGCTTCGGCATGACGGGATTCGAGTCGGTGGCCGAAGCGGCGGCGGTGGTCGATGCCGGGGAGTGGCCCGGTGGTCTGGCGGAGGCGCAGCTCGACTCAGCGTATGAGCCGCTGGTCTATCTCATGACGGCCGAGGAGCAGGGGGTGTACTCGGGACTGTCGCTCGACGGCAAGCGGAAGTGGTTGCGCCAGTTCTGGGCGCGCCGCGACCCGACGCCGGGCACTTCGCGAAACGAAGATCGGGACCGGTTCTACGCGGCCATCGGCGAAGCCAACCGGCGGTACCGCGAAGGTGGGGCGTCGCAGGTGCCGGGATGGCGCACCGACCGTGGCCGGATCTTCGTGAAGTACGGGGTGCCCGACGAGACGCTCGAGCGGCGGCAGGCGGGGAGCACCAACCCGTACGACTGCTGGAAGTACACGCGGACGCGGGCGCTGAAGTTCGTGTTCATGGATTTGACGGGATTCGGCAACTACGTGCTGATCTACACCAACGATCAGCACGAATCGGGCCGACCCAATTGGCAGGACTTACTCGGGCCGGAAGCACTGCAGGACGTGCAGCGTTTCTAGCCGTCGCCAGGGGATCATCAAGAGAGGGCTCTATGATCAGACGTGTTGTTGTTCTGCAAGGCGCGCTCCTGGGGGTGTTGGCGCTCGGCTCGTGTAAGAGCGATCCCACCAATACCGACGTCGGCACGGCAGCGGCGGTGGCGATGGAGTTCAAGCTCCGCACGATGGCGATCGGCGACTCGGTGCGCACCTTCGCGCAGGTGGTGGACAAGTTCAGCCACCCGCTGCAGGAGGCGGCGACGATCTCGACCGCCTGCACGCCGGGGATTCTGTCGCTGAGCAGCGCGTCCGACGCGCCGCAGCCGCGCACGGCATTCGTCGTGAAGGCCGTGGGCTACGGGACCTCCTGCGTCGTCGCGACGGCGAGCGGCTTCTCCGATACGCTGACGGTGACGACGGTGCCGGCGAGCCTCGCCGTTACCAGCGGGCCGGACTCGATCGCCTCCGGTGCGACGGTGAACTACGGCTTCGCCTACAAGGACGC
>DASSIL010000354.1:0-13620 GCA_035691925.1 Gemmatimonadales bacterium | reverse complement strand
ACTGGCGAACATCATCGCCGGCGGTATCGTGACCTTGGTGAACGGTGTCGTGACCTACGTTCCCCCCCTGGTCGGATGGGGCAGGCCGCCTGCCCTGCCGGAGTACCTGTTCTTCGCAACGATCGAGACCGTGGCCACCTCCATCATCATCTGGCAGGCGTGGACCTGGTCGGGCGTCGAGGGGGAGGTCCGATGAAACCAGGCGCTGTGCTGACCGGTACGACGCTGCTCACCGCCTCGTTCCTGACGCTTCACGTGGCGGACGACATCGCGCGCGGCATGGACACCATCGGGCTTCACAGCTTGACGGCGATGTTCGTGCTCGGGCTCTGGCTGTACGGGACACTGGGCCTCGGCGGCCGACTGTCGGGATACATCCTTCAGCTGCTCCTCGCGATCCTCGGGCTCGGGGTGGTCATCATCCATCTGAAAGGCGCCCACATGGGCCAGATCGCCGTTTCGAGCGGAGGCGTGCTCTTCGTCTGGACCCTGTTCGTGATCGGCACGAGCTCGTTCATGTCCATGCTCCTGATCGTGCACGGACTCGTGACCTTGCGGAACGGGCAGCCTCGATAGCTTCTCCAACGTGAGGGATGGAGTCGCGGGACGAGTCGTTGGACTTGCGCCGTCACGCTGCCCCACAGCCACCCTCGCCGAGGCCTCGCGCAGCATGGGGTGATTCGCTTTGAGGTACAGTCCCGCGATGCCCCTGACCGCCGGTGACCGCCTCGGGCCATACGAGATCGTCGCGCCGCTCGGCGCCGGCGGCATGGGAGAGGTGTATCGCGCGCGCGATTCGCGGCTCGGCCGCGATGTCGCCATCAAGGCGTTGCCGGCCGAATTCGCGCAGGATCCCGAGCGGCTGGCGCGCTTCGAGCGCGAGGCGCGGCTGCTGGCGTCGCTCTCGCACCCGAACATCGCCGGCATCCACGGACTCGAGGAGGTGGCCGGGCACCGCCACCTCGTGCTCGAATTCGTGGAGGGCGAGAGCCTGGCGGAACGCCTCGCCCGTGGCCCGCTCCCGCCGGAGGAGGCGATCGAGGTGTGCCGGCAGGTCGCGGCGGGGGTGGAGGCCGCGCACGAGAACGGCGTGATCCACCGCGATCTCAAGCCCGGCAACATCATGCTCACGCCCTCGGGCGCGGTGAAGGTGCTGGATTTCGGGCTCGCCAAGGGCGGCGCGACGAGCGCCTCGAACCCGAACCTGTCAGCGTCTCCGACCATGACCCACGCGACCGGCGCCGGAATGCTGCTGGGCACGGCGGCGTACATGAGCCCGGAGCAGGCGCGGGGAAAGGCGGTGGACCGCCGCACCGACGTGTGGTCGTTCGGCTGCGTGCTGTACGAGTGCCTCGCCGGCCGTCAGGCGTTCGAAGGCGAGACGGTGTCGGACCTGATCGCGCGCATCCTGGAGCGCGAGCCCGACTGGAGCGCGATTCCCGCCGCGACCCCGCCGCGCGTGGTCGAGCTGCTGCGGCGCTGCCTCACCAAGGACGCGACCCTTCGCCTGCGCGACATCGGCGAAGCGCGCATCGCGCTCGCGGCGCCGGCGGCGGACGCGCGCACGGCGGCCACGCACGCCGCGGCGGTTGGCCGACCCGCCCGCGCCTGGTTCGTGCCCGCCATCGTGGCGGTGCTCGCGGTGATCGCGACGGCCGCCGTCCTGCTCGCGATCCGGCCGTCCCATCCCGCCGGGCCGGTGCGGCGCTTCCGTGTTCCCGTCCCCGGGCTGTCGCAGCACTTCTGGGCGCCGTTGGCGCTCACGCGCGACGGCCGCACGTTGGCCTACGAAGCCAACGACCGCATCTGGATCCGTCGCCTCGATCAATCCGATGCCGTCGAAGTCCCCGGTTCCAAACGGGGCCGCTCGCCGTTCTGGTCGTGGGATCAGGGGACGCTGTGCTTCGCCGCCGACAAGAAGCTGTGGGCGTTCACGCCGGGCGCCGAGCAACCTCGGGAGATCTGCGACATCCCGGAGAGCGGCGAGATCGTGGGAGGCGCATGGAGCGCGGACGGCCGCATCGTCATGGCCGTGTGGCGAAGCGGCCTCTACGAAGTCCCCTCCGCGGGCGGCGACGTGCGCGTGAGTCTCCCGATCGACAGCTCGATCGTCGATTTCCACGGTCCCAGCTTCCTTCCCGACGGTCGCACGCTGCTGCTCCTGGTGCACGACAAGGGAGATCGGGCCGTGGCGGTCGTCGAGGGCAATCCGCCACGCTTGAAGCGCGTGTACGAGGCATCCCGGTGGAACGAGGTGAGTTATTCGCGCACCGGCCACCTGCTCGGCACCGCCGTCGAAGGAATGGGACCCGGCAGCGAGATCTGGGCCGTGCCGTTCTCCGCCAGCTCGCGCAGGGTCACGGGACCCGCGTTTCGCGTCCTGGACGGCGCCCGGCTCGCGAACACCAGTTCCGATGGCCTGCTGGTCGCCTACGCAGAGCCACCGTCACCCCTGGGACAACTGATCTGGCGGCGCCGCGATGGCGCCGAGGAGACCATCGGCGAGCCGCAGACGGGACTGTCCGGCCCCTCGTTGTCGCCGGACGGCCGGCGCGTCGCTTACGCCACGGAGCAGGACGGCAACTCCGACATCTGGGTGCAGGACCTGGCGCGGGGGACCAGGACCCGCATCACGTCGAGCCCGATCGACGAGGTGCAGCCTTCGTGGTCCCCCGACGGGAGTCGGTTGTTCTACACCGCCACACAGGGCGTGGGCCATATCGACATCGTCGCCATCGGCAGCGACGGAGGCGGAACTCCCGACACGCTGGCGCACGGATACCAGCCCGTCGTCAGTCCGGATGGCAGGAATCTCGCCTACATGGTGGACAACAAAGGGAACGGTGATCTCTGGGTACTCCCCCTCAACGGTGGGGGCGCCGCGAAGCCCATTCTCGCCACTCCCGCGGCCGAGACCTCGCCGTCGTTCTCTCCCGACGGCCGCTGGCTCGCCTACGTGTCGGACGAGTCCGGGAGCGAACAGGTCTACATCCGACGCTTCCCCGAAGGCGATCTCCGCGCCCAGGTGTCGGTGAAGGGCGGATCGTGGCCGCGTTGGACGCGACGCGGCGACGGCATCTACTACGCGAAGGGCGACACGCTCATGCTGGTCGCCGTCGGCACCGGCCCGCGCCCCACCCTCGGACTCCCGCACCTGATGCTCGTGATCCCGGCGCACATGCCCGGAGCCCCCGCGGACGCCGATCCCGACGGCGTACGCTTCATCGCCGCGAGGCAGGCCGCGCCCCCCGAACCCCCATCGCTGCTGTTCGTCGAGAACTGGTTCGAGGAATTCCGCAAGCGGTGATGCCCGGAACGCGGCGGCGCTCGCGCGGCTGCTAGGTCTGCCTGCCGCCTCGTGATCGGCCCGTTGCGCGGGCGACCGGGAGCGCGGCCATGGCGGCCCGTGCCACCGCGGCGAGGGTGGCATCGCGCGCCGCCTCGTCCGCGGTGGATCCCGAGAGCAGCACGGCGATCGCGACGCGGCGGCCATCGGGCAGCGTGGCGATCCCGATGTCATTGGTCGCCGTGCACACGCCGAGCACGGTGGGGCCGGTGCCGGTCTTGTGCGCCAACGTCGCGCCGTTCGGCAAGCCCGCCCGCAGCCGGTGCGGGCCGGTCACGGCTTCGGTCATCATGTGCAGCAGTCGCGTCGTCGAAGGCTTCGACACGAGCCGGCCGGCCTGGAGTGCGGCGAGGAACGCCACCGCCCCGCGGGGCGTGATCGTGTCCCGCCGACCTCGCAGGTACGCCATCATCGCCGCGCGGCGCGCCGGTTCGGGGACCGCGAGCTTGGCCCGATCGAGCGAGTCCTGGTTCACCCACGAGGGTTGGAACCGGCCGAGCCCCAGGATCTCGGGCTGCTGGACGCGTTCGTAGCGGTCGACCTCGATGCCTTCGATTCCGCGTGTTCGCAGCCAGGAGGTGAGGGCGGCGGGTCCCCCGATCAGGCGCATGAGCACGTCGGCCGCGGTGTTGTCGCTCGTCTCCACCGCGCGCGTGAGCAGCTCCTCCAGGGTCCAGCGCGTGCGCGACGGATACGCCGCCGCCACGGGGCTGTACGGCACCGACAGATCGCTCGCGCGCAGCACCACCGTGGAGTCGAGCCGCAGCCTGCCCCGATCGACGGCGTCGAGCACCGCGGCGCCCAGCGGCGCCTTGAACACGCTCTGCATCGGCAGTGGACGATCGCGCTCGAGGAGCCAGCGCTCGTTCGTTCCCAGCACCGCCACGCCGACCCCGAGCACGCCGGGGCGTGCGGCTGCCGCAATGCGGCCGATGTCCGCCGCGAGCCGGACGCGATCGAGCGACGCGTGCCCGCCGCCGGCGCGCGCGATGCCGGCCGGCGCGTGGGCCACGAGCGGGGCGACGATCAGGCATGCGATGACGCGCGTCGTCAGCAGTCTCATGGTGATCTCCGATGTTCCATGCAGCCTCACGCCTTCCCGAAGCGCCGGCGATAGGCGGTTGGCGACGTGCGCAGGACGCGGCGGAAGTGGAGCCGGAGCGTCTGCGCCGTGCCGAATCCCACCGCGGTGGCGACCTCTTCGACGCTCGCGCGCGAGCCCTCCAGCTGGCGCTGGGCCGCGAGCACGCGCTGGCGATTGAGCCAGTGGTGAGGCGTGATCCCCATCTCGGCGCGAAAGCGCCGCACGAACGTTCGCTCGGCCAGCGCCGCGGCCCGAGCCAGGTCCACGACCGCCAATGGCCGGTGGAGATTCCCGAGCGCCCAGTCGGTCGCACGTGACAGACCTGGACCGGCGCGGGCCGGCACCGGGCTCGCGATGAACTGGGCCTGGCCGCCGTCGCGATGGGGCGACACCACCAGACGTCGCGCCACCTGATTGGCGATCTCGGCGCCATGATCGAGCCGCACCAGGTGCAGGCACAGATCGATTCCGGCCGCGCTGCCCGCCGACGTGAACACGCGCCCCTCCTGCACGTACAGAACGTCCGGCTCGACGCGCACCGCCGGATACAGTCGGCGCAGGGTCTCGGTGTAGCGCCAGTGCGTGGTCGCGCGCTTTCCGTTGAGCAGCCCGGCGGCGGCAAGAACGAACACGCCCGAGCACAGCGACGCGATGCGGGCGCCCCTCGCATGCGCACGGACCAGAGCCTTCAGGAGTCGCGCCGGGGGGCGCTCGGTCGGGTCGCGCCAACCGGGGACGAGAATCGTGTCGCCGCGTTCGATCGCGGCCAACCCCCGATCGGTCCGAACCTGAATCGTGCCGGTCGCTCGCAGCGGGCCCGGGTCCACCGAGCACACGGTGAATTCGTACCACGGCAGCTTCAGTTCCGGCCGCGGCAGGCCAAACACCTCGACCGCGATCGCCATTTCGAACAGCCCCAGGCGATCGTAGGCGACGGCGACCACCCGATGCGGACGGCGACGCGAGCGCATGCTGGCTCCGATGGGGGAGTGCGGCGTCACGCGGACCCGCGTGATGGCGGAATCTTAGCGAAGAATGTCGTTTCTGCCTATGGGCAGCTGTCCACGAACGGGTGAGAATCCGGGTGTCGTCGACACGCCGCGGGGCCGGGCGCAGCATTCCGAACAGGAGGAGCGCAGATGCCAGAGCTGCGGAGAGAGTCGGAGCAGACGAACGACCAGCGCTTCCCGCTGGGGCCGGCGGCGACATCGGCCGATGCCGTCCGTCAATTCGAATCGAGGCTCGCGTTCGAGACCGACTGCTGGGACGTGAACCATGCGTCGAAGCGCGGCGCGGGCGGGTTCGTCGTGCTGGATGTCCGTTCCCCCGCGGACTACGCGGCCGGTCACGTGCCCGGCGCGGTGAACCTGCCGCACGCGCTCATCACCGAGGCGCGCCTGACGACCTATCCGCGCGACATGCTGTTCGTCGTCTATTGCAGCGGCCCGCACTGCAATGGCGCCGACCGCGCCGCCCTGCGTCTGGCCCGTCTCGAACGACCCGTGAAGAAGATGATCGGCGGCATCACAGGCTGGAAGACTGAAGGGTTCGCACTCGAATCCTGAACCACGAGCGACTCCGCCCCGGGCACGTGGACGGGTGATGGACTCGCTGTCGCCCAAGGGCTCGCGCGCGTCGTTCGGAACACTCGCCAACCGGCAGCGTCCTGCGGCGCGCGGGCGACCTGACTTGCGGTAGATTGCCGGGATGCCGCTCGCTCGCGGAACCCGTCTGGGCCCCTACGAGATCGTCGCGCTGCTCGGCGCGGGCGGCATGGGCGAGGTCTATCGCGCGCGGGATTCCCGGCTGGGCCGCGAGGTCGCGGTCAAGATCCTCAACGATCGCATGGCGTCCGCACCTGGATTCCGCGAGCGGTTCGCGCGCGAGGCGCGCGCCGTCTCGGCGGTCGAGGATCCGCACATCTGCGCGCTCTACGACGTCGGCTCGGACGGCGGTGTCGAGTATCTGGTCATGCAGTACATCGACGGCGATACGCTCGCCGAGCGGCTCGCCCGGGGGCCGATCCCGGTGCCGCAGGCGATCGCGATCGGCCGCCAGGTCGCCGCCGGGCTCGAAGCCGCTCACGAACGCGGCATCCTCCACCGCGACCTGAAGCCATCCAACATCAAGCTCGCTCCCGATGGCACCGTGAAGATCCTCGACTTCGGCCTGGCCAAGGCCCTGGAGGTCGCGGCCCCGGCGGACGACGCGTCGGCGGCGACCACCGCCGCAGCCCCGCTCACGGAGCGGGGGGAGATCGTCGGCACCACCGGCTACATGAGCCCCGAGCAGGCGCTGGGACGCGCCGTCGACCGGCGAGCGGACATCTGGGCGTTCGGCTGCGTGCTGTTCGAGATGCTGGCCGGCAAGCGCGCGTTCGACGGCGAGAACGCGAGCCAGGTCCTGGCCGCGGTCGTCGGCCAGGAGCCGGATTGGTCCGCGCTGCCAGCCACGTGTCCGCCCCGGGTCGGCGAGCTTCTGCGCCGCTGCCTGCGCAAGGACCCATCGCAGCGCCTCCGCCACATCGGTGACGCGCGGCTCGAGCTGGAAGATGCCGGATCCGGCGAGTGGGTGGCGGCCGCGCCCGCGATCGGCCCGCCCGCGAGGCGGGGGAGCGCCGTCGTGGCGTGGAGCCTCGCGGGCATCATGGCGGCGATCGCCGTGCTCGCCCTGCTGGCTCGGACGGACCGAGGTGCCCGCCGGCCCGAGATGCAATTCAGGGCGGTCACGACGTTCTCGGGGGTGGAAGCTCAACCCGCGCTATCGCCCGATGGCCGGTCGGTCGCGTTCGTGTCGAATCGCGACGGGCAGTGGGATCTCTACGTCGGGCTCGTCGCCGGAGGGGCGGTGGTTCGCATCACCAACGACCCGAATTTCGAGACGCGGCCGCGGTGGTCGCCGGACGGCGAGCGCCTGTTGTACGCCCGCCTCAACGATTCCGGGACCTACGACCTGTGGGTCGTGCCCGCGCTCGGAGGACCTTCGCGACGACTGGTGCTGAATGGCGCGGACCCCGCCTGGTCGCCCGATGGCCGCTCGATCGCATACTGCGCCCGGGGCGTGCTCTGGATCTGCGATGCGACCGGCGAGAACCCGCGCCAGGTGACGCAGCCGGAGCCACCCCTCACGCACTTGCAGCCGGTGTTCTCCCACGATGGCCATGGACTCGCCTTCGTCCGGCGACACGCGGGTCCTTACGGCGAGCTGGCGGTCGTCGACCTGAAGACCCGATCGGTTCGAACCCTCACCCGGGACGGCGCCCTCGCCTGGTCGCCCGCGTGGTCCCCGGACGACCGGTTCCTGTACTTCGCCTCGAGCCGGGGAGGGACGACGAACGTCTGGAAGATCTCGGCCGCATCGGGCGAGCCCGAGCAGATCACCGCCGGCCAGGGCGCCGACTCGGACATCGATCTGTCGGCCGACGGGAAGCGGCTGGTGTTCTCCACGTACCGCGTGAACCTCAATCTCGCCCAGCTCAGCCTCGACCGCGCTTCGCTCGGCCGGCGGGTATGGCTGACCAGCGATGCAGCCCGCGGCGAACTGGCGCCGCGCTACTCGGGGGACGGGCGGCGGATCGCCTATTTCTCGAACCGCAGCGGTGCGGAGCGGGAAGGGATCTGGGTGATGGACGCCAACGGCGGCAACCCGATCAAGGTCGTCGAGGACGAGTGCATCAACGTCTTTCCGCGCTGGACGGACAACGACCGACAACTCGTGTTCGCCACGCGCAAGGACGCGCTGACCGAGTTCGGGTATTTCCGGCGCGTCGCGCTGGCCGGCGCCGCGCCCGAGACGCTATCGGGCACGCCCATGTTCGACCGATGCGACGCCGCCCAGGATGGTCGCCTCATCTATCAGACTGCGCCGGACTCCGGCGAGGTGTACGACCCGGGCACGCGACGCAGGGTGCCGGTGGCACCGCTCTCGGGTGATCCGCTGTGGTCCCAGGACGGCCGCACGTTCGCCTACATCGTTCACCCCGGCGGTCCCCGATCATCAGACGATGGACTGTGGATCGGAACCCTCGCGGGCGACCGCAGGCAGGTCTTCCACGGCTGGGTGGTGTCGTTCGCCTGGCTGGGCTCGGACCAGCTCGTGGCACTCGAGGGCAAGCCCGATCTCCGCGGAGTCCTGTCGCGCATCGACCTGCACGGCCGGCGGACCGTGGCGCTCACGGGAGTGGGGCTGATCCGGAGCGAAGTCGAGTCGGTGATCGGGGCGGTCCATTTCGACGTCAGCCCCGACGGCCGCAACATCGCCATCGAAACGCTCGAATCCCTGCAAGCCGACATCGGCCTGATCGACAACGTGCGCTAAGGCGACGCGTCCCCGTGTCGAACCGGCGGTCACTCACCGAAGTTGTTGTCACGCAATGCCCCGCTCGCGGTTGCCGCCGCGGGCGGGGCTTCGGCTTGTGGTCAGGAGCGGACAGAGAGGGACCGGGGTGACCATCGAACCGGCGACCAAACGGCGACCAAGAGACCCATGTCGGACGACCTGCGACCGCGTCCCGGAGGCCCCTGCGATTCTGGAGTAGATTCCCGACGTGCCACTCGCTCCCGGGACCCGCCTCGGTGTTTACGAGATCGTCGGTCCGCTCGGTGCTGGGGGAATGGGCGCGGTCTACCGCGCGCGCGACACACGGCTCGGGCGTGACATCGCGCTCAAGGTGCTGCCGGCCGACCTGGCCACCGACCCCGGTCGCCTCGCGCGCTTCGAGCGCGAGGCGCGAACGGTCGCGGGACTCAACCACCCCAACATCGTCGTTCTCCATTCGAAGGAGCACGAGCGCGGCAGGCATTTCGTGACGATGGAGCTGGTCGACGGCCAGAGTCTCGACTGGCACGTCACACCCGAGGGCCTCCCGGTCGCGCGTGTGGTCGAGCTTGGCATCGCGCTGGCCGATGCGCTGACCGCAGCACACGAAAAGGGCGTGATCCACCGGGATCTGAAGCCCGCCAACGTGATGCTCACGCGCGAGGGACGGGTCAAGGTGCTCGACTTCGGACTGGCGAAGCTCACACGCCCAGATGCCGACCGTGACCCGTCGCAAGCCACCACCGTATCGCTATCGGATACCGGCCACGTAGTGGGGACGGTGCCGTACATGTCGCCGGAGCAGGTCCGCGGCACGCCGGTGAACGCAACGACGGACCTGTTCCCCCTCGGCATCATCCTCTACGAGCTGGCCGCCGGGCGACGGCCGTTCACTGGCGCCACCGCGGCCGACATCACTTCGGCCATCTTGCGCGACATACCGGCGCCGCTCACGCGCGTGCGTGAAGACCTGCCGGCCGATCTCGAGCGCATCGTGAGCCGTTGTCTGGAAAAGGACCCGCGCCAGCGCTTCCAGACCGCGCTCGACGTCTCGAACGAGCTGCGGACGTTGCAGCGCTTGCTGGAGCACCGCGAAGCAGGAGCGCCGAAGAAGGCGACGTCGGAGAAGGTCGCTTCCATCGCGGTGCTCCCGTTCGTGAATCGAAGCGCCAGTGCAGACGACGAGTACTTCTCCGACGGCCTCGCCGACGAGTTGCTCAACGTGCTCTCCAAGATCCGCGGACTGCGTGTGGTGGCGCGCGCCTCGTCGTTCCAGTTCAGGGGCAAGGACGTAGATCTCGCGGTCATCGGCGCAAAGCTGAACGTCGCGACGCTGCTGGACGGCAGCGTGCGCAAGGCCCAGAACCGCGTGCGCATCTCGGTGCAGCTGGTGAAGGTTTCGGACAGCTCCCACCTGTGGTCCGAGACCTACGATCGCAGGCTCGACGACATCTTCGCGGTGCAGGACGACATCGCGCAGTCGGTGGTGAAGGAGCTGCGGAAGACTCTGCTGGGCGAGCCGGCCGATGCCGACGCGAGCGGCGAGGTGAAGGCGGAGGTGTCGCGGGCGGCGAGGGGCCGGGGCACGAACCATGAGGCACACCGGCTCTATCTCCTCGCCCAGCACCTCTACGATCGCGCCAACCGCGAGGACGTGACGAAGGCGATCGAGTACCTGAAGGAGGCCCTGGCGCAGGATGCGCAGTTCGCACTGGCGTGGGAAGTGCTGAGTCGGGCCTACTCCAGGGAAGCGGACGTGGGCTGGGTCCCGATAGCGGACGGCTATGGGCGAGCGCGCGGGGCAGTGGAGCGGGCGCTGGCATTGGAGCCGGATCTGGCCGAGGGGCACGCGATGATGGGGTGGATCCGCATGCTCTACGACTGGGACTGGCGCGGAGCCGAGGCATCGTACGCTCGAGCGCTGGAGCTGGCACCCGGCAACGCGCTGGTGCTTCGCAGGGCGGGCGTGCTGGCGACGATCCGAGGTCACTTCGATGAAGCCATCGCGCTCTACGGCCGAGCGGTGGAGCAAGATCCGCTGAGCCCTTACGCGTACAACAATCTTGGTTTGGCTCTCCACGCAGCGGACCGCTTCACCGACGCGGGGGCGGCGTATTGCAAGGCGCTGGAGCTCGCCCCGCAGAGGGTCGCCACGCATGGCTACCTGTCCCTGACCCTGCTCGCGCAGGGCCGGGAGGAGGAGGCGCGCGAGGAGGCGATGCGCGAGCCGCACGAGGCGTACCGCCTGTGGGCCCTGACGATCATCCATCGCGCCATGGGCTGCAGAGGAGAATCAGACGCGGCGCTTCGGGAGCTAACCGAGAAGTACGCGGAAGGCAGCGCTTACCAGATCGCGGAGGCACATGGGGCCCGTGGCGAGCTGGGCGCGGCGTTCGAGTGGCTGGAGCGGGCCCATGCCCAGCGGGACACTGGGCTCACCGAGATGCTGAGCAGCTCCCTGCTCCGCTCCCTGCATGGCGACGCGCGGTGGGGCGCGCTTCGGAAGAAGATGGGACTCGAGGACTGAGAGGCCGCGAAAGGCCCACGCTGAACCAGGCTCGCGGATCGCGTACGCAGGAGTGTCGACCCACCTGGCATGCCGTGAGCGTAAACAGCCCGCCAGTTTCCTCCGAACTTCATCCGAACCCAGAAACGCGAACGGACAACGGTCCGCTGGACCGCGCGCCTGCGCCGGTTCGGCGCGCGTCGACGTCGTGCTAACGTGTTGCCCCCACGGCCCCGTAGCTCAGACGGATAGAGCAGCGGTTTCCTAATTGAAATCAGACGAAAACCGCTCGACACGAGCGGCCTCACGTAAGTCCTTCGGAACACTCGCCAACGATCAGCCCCGCTCGAAGATGTCCGAGCGGGGCGTTCGATTTCATGCGGTCGCGAGCGGACACGAGCGGACACGTTGGGCCATTGAAGGGGTAGCCAAAGGGTAGCCACCTACGCGGTAATGGTCCGCCTTCTCAACGTCTCGACCTCGCGAGCGCGGGCAGCTCGAGTACCGTCCCGGCGCCCGACTGCGGTCCAGCTTCGCTCGACGCCTCGGTTCGAAAGATCACGTGCCGTTCGTCGAGCCAGCTGACATTCGACTCCTCGATGGCAGGAGTCGCCGTGAGCCGACAGGCCCCGGGCATCAGGCCGAACAGCCAGAGGTCCGTGACACGTACGTCGTCGTCCTCGTTTTCGCGGTGCATGAGCGCCACGAATCTCCGTGAGTCGGCGGACCAGGCGATCTCGATGCACTCGAAGGCCCAGTTGAGATCTGGCGCGACCATGTGAACCAAAGTATCCGGAACCGATAGCCAGCCCGCAGCCAACCGATCACCCGAGGGAGACGCTCGGCCGACGAAGGCCAGTTTGCGGCTGTCGGGCGACCAGGCGCAGAGCTCGAGGGACGGGACCCGTGGAATCAGGATCACCCTGCCGCTGCGAACCTCGACGAGGGCGAGTTGGTATGGGAGTTCACGCGACCACTTGCTTACCGCGAGCCAGCGCCCATCGGGGGACCACCGGGGCTCACTCACGTCGGGCAGCACGTGGAGCAACTGTCCTCGGCCGTCGTAGACGCGATAGCCAGGGCGCCTGCCCTGCCAGCCTTCCGCTCGTTCGCCGTGCGGTCCCGGCACGTCAAGCCAGTTCTTTGGCTCTGCCAATACCGGAATTCGAGTCGCGAGTGGAATGTCCTGGCCAGTGGCGGTCCGCTCTGTGACCTCGCATCGATCAATGGCTCGCCCTGGGAACAACTGGGGCTCTTCTTGCGCATCATCCGCGCGAAGCTGCCCCCAGCTGCAGCAGATCGCGAGGAGCACTAGCAGGACGACGCCCATCAAGCGAATTCGAATCGGCTCGGACCACTCCATGCATGAGTCATCGGCCTCCCGGAGTGGCCCCTTCACCCGGCCTCCGAGCTGTCCCAAGGGCAGAACATCTCCCAAGGGCAAGCTCGTAAGTGCAGGGATTGTGGAACCAGCTGTCGGGGCGCTACCGTACCGCGTCATGAGCCACCCAACTCCCCAACAGATCATCAAGCCGTACCTCGATGAGGTGATCGAGCGGTTCGGCGATGTCGCTGAATTCGTTGAGTTCTCGCCGCACTCATCGGACAGCGCGGCCGAGGCCATCATGAACAACTCCCGGCTTGCGCCGGAGTTCATGGAACGGGTCATCCCATCTCTCTTCGAGGCCTCTCGGCAATTCTGGGTGAAGAACGAGACGACGATGTTGCGCGCCGTCCGGCAACTTCCGGGAATGAAGGCAACCTTCGGTGGCGACATGGGGCCTCAGCGTTACTTTAGGCAGCTCGAACGCGGGGGCCTTTACTTTGACACGGTGCTGGTCCAGGACCCCATCCTACGAGCCATGCGGGTGCCGGAAATTTCTCCGGTCATGCGGACACAAGTCGCGATCAAGTATGCCCTCGAGATGGTCTGGCACGCGCCGCTATATATGTCGCCAATCTCCCCGCCGATAGCAGTGCTCATCCCGGACCGGGAATTGGGCACCGAGAGGCCAGCATTCGACGCCAGGTGGGCGGAGACCGAGCCGTGGGCCACGCTCTTCTGGTCTGAGGTGCTCGATCGAGAGTTCGAGAACTACCACGAAGTTCGCGAGACCGTTGAGAGCATGAAGTCGGCGGAGGCTGTGCTTGACGCGATCAAGCGCCCCGATTTGTTCCGAATGTACGAGAACGCGGCTCCTGACCCACACTCACAGTGGAAGGGACTGAACCGCGCCGGCTTTTCCGGAGAGCTCGTTACGTGAGTGCCGCCTCGACGGCCGCAGCCGCGGGGCTGGCGTGGAACTTCTCCTCGAACTCGGCTGGTGACTTGTAGCCGAGGGACTCGTGCAATCGGCTGCCATTGTA
>DASSIL010000353.1:0-12026 GCA_035691925.1 Gemmatimonadales bacterium | reverse complement strand
CGCCGGCGCGCCCGCGCTGTGGATCGCGCTGGCGTGCGCGCTGGCCGCGGCCGCTCCCGCCCACGCGCAGGGCAACCGCGCGCTGGCCACGCCGGACGGGCTCGACGTGTGGGCGGTGGGGGACAGCGGCCGCTACTACCGCTCGCTGGACGGCGGCGCCACGTGGGGCACGGGCACCCTCGGCGCCGTGACGCTGCGCGCCGTGGCCGCGCACGGCTTCCACGTGTACGTGGCCGGCGACAACGGCGTGGCGTGGTCGAGCGCCAACAGCGGTGGCGCGTGGGGGAGCGTGGCCATCGGCGGCGCCCCCACGCTGCGCGCGCTGGCCGCGCCCGCCGACTCGATCGCGTACCTGGCTGGCGACGGCGGCGTGCTGCTGAAGACGGTGAACGGCGGCGCGTCGTGGTCGCCGCAGACGAGCGGCACCGCGCAGCGCATCGACGCGCTCGCGTTCACCGATCCGCAGGACGGCTGGGCGGTGGGGGCGGGCGGCTGGGTGGCGCGCACCACCAGCGGCGGCGCGCTGTGGACCCCGGTCGCGACCGGGCTCGCGGGCGAGCTGCTCGCGGTCGGCGCCAACGGCAACACCGTGGTGGTCGCCGGCGCGCGTGGCGCGATCGCGCGCTCGCTCGACGACGGCGCGCACTGGGTGATCCTGAACCTGAAGCTCGACGCGGCCGCCGACGTGCGCGCCGTGTGGGTGGCGTCGCCGGACACGGTGTTCATCGCCGGCGGCGGCGGGTTCATCCGCCGCAGCGCCGACGCGGGCGCCACGTGGACGTTCCTGCAGCACCACATGCACGCTGCGATCTCGGCGCTGGCGTTCGCCGGCGGACGCGGCTACGCCGCCAGCGACCGGCACCGGATGGTGTTCGCCACCGGCAACGATGGCACGACGTGGAGCATGCCCACCGGCGGCACCTGGACGCGCGCCTGGACGCAGAAGTTCTCGAACGGCGCCAGCATCCGCGGCCGCACGCTCACCTACAATCCGCAGAATCCCAACACGCTGATGGCGCTGATCGGCTCGCAGGTGTACGTGTCGCGCGACGAGGGCGAGAGCTGGCAGGCGAAGGGGATCCCGATTCCGGGCGGGGTGCAGAGCAACGCGTTCGTGGTGTCGCCCAGCGACAGCAACCTGTGGCTCGCCGCCAGCAAGTTCTCGACCGATCCCGTCCACCGGGTCGTGCGCTCGACCGACGGGGGCGCGAGCTGGACCACGGTGCTGAACCACGTGTTCGAGGAGTACGACAAGCCGCTCGAGATGCACCCCGACCGCCCCGACACGGTGTACTTCGGCGGCGGCACGGGCGCCGGCGGCGGCACGAGCGGCGCCGGCCCGGGCGATTCGCTGTGGCGCAGCGTGGATTTCGGCGCCACGTGGGCGCCGTGGGGCACGCACGGGTTCCGCGCGCCGTGCGACATCGTGGTGGTGCCCGACTCCGGCAACATCCTGCTGGTGGCGGACGGCACCACCGGGCTCGGCCAGGCGGAGATCTGGCGCAGTACCGACGACGGCTGGACGTTCACGAAGCGCTGGACCAACCCGAGCGGCTCGGAGATCCCCGCGCTCGCCACCTCGCGCCTGCGCAACGCCACCACGTTCGCAACGGCGTGGTTCTCGGATGGCGTCAATCGCTCGAACGACTACGGCGCCACGTGGGGGCAGATCGCGACCACGGGCAGCGCGTGGGGCGCCGACGTGGGCCGGGACGATCCCAACTTCACGATGTACGGGCTCTACAGCGGCGGCCAGAGCTACATGTCGGACGATGGCGGCGCCACGTTCTCGACCGTGGCCGAGTCGGGCGCCAACTACTGCTTCCTGGCGCGCGACCGCGGGCTCGTGCTGTCGCTGCAGAGCCTGGGGCTCTACAAGCTGTCGAACAGCTACGCGTTCACGCCCGTGAACACGCAGGCGCTGGCCGTGGCCGCGCCGGCGGGCGGCGAGCTGTGGGCGGCGGGCTCGGTGCACATGGTGAGCTGGAGCGCGAGCAACGTCGCGATCGTGCACATCGACTACCGCGCCTCCTCGGGCGACGCGTGGCACGCGGTGGCCGACGTGCCCGGCGACCAGCTGGGCTACGCGTGGACGCTGCCCGCGCTCAACACCACCCAGGCGCAGGTGCGGCTATCGGACGCCTGGGACGGCAGCCCGGTCTCGACCAGCGCCACGTTCACGATCGAGCCGCCCAGCTTCGCCGCCGCGCCGCAGCCGCTCTCGTGCGACAGCGTGGCGGTCGGAGACGTGGACGTGCGCACGCTCACCATCACCAACGCCAGCGCCGTGCCGCTGACGGTGAGCGCGATCGCGACCGCGGGCGCCGAGTTCGTGCCCGCCCGCACCCGCTTCACCGTGCCCGCCAGCTCGAGCGACACGCTCGATGTGTCGTTCGCGCCCGCGGCCACGGGTGCGCGTGCCGACACGCTCGTCGTCTACAGCAACGCGCCCGGCAGCCCGGCGCGCGTGCCGATGACCGGCACCGGCTACGCCGCGCCGGTGTGGCGCGAGGCGCCGGCGCGCGCCGACGAAGGCGTGGTGGCCGTGGGCGCGATGGGCTACTTCCCGCTCCAGCTCCACAACGCCGGGCTCGACACGCTGATCGCGGACGTATCGTCCAACCGCGCCACGTTCGTTCCGGCGCACACGCACGTGGTGCTGATCAAGGGCCAGAGCGACACGCTGGGCGTCCGGTTCTCGCCCGCCGCGGCCGGCGCCGACAGCGCGCGGCTCACGTTCACCACCAACGACCGCGCCGGCAGCCACGTGGTGGTGATGCTCGGCCAGGGCACCTCGTCCACCACCGCGCCACCCGCGCCCCCGCGCGACTTCGCGCTGCGGCAGAACGAGCCCAACCCGTTCTCGGCCACGAGCGTGATCCGCTACGCCCTGCCGCGCGCCTCGGCCGTCACGCTCGAACTGTTCAGCCTCGCCGGCCGCCGCATGGCGACGCTGGTGCAGGCCGAGCAATCCGCCGGCGAGCACGCCGCCATCCTCGACGCCTCGCGCGCCAACCTCGCCGCCGGCGTCTATTTCTACCGCCTCACCGCCGGCCCCTGGCGCGCCACGAGGAAGCTGCTGGTACTGCGGTAACGCAACTTCCGCCCTTGACCCCTAGCGAACCGGCGGACGCTACAGGCGCATGGGGTTCAGCGTGCAAGGAGGACCATCTTCCTCTGGGCCATGAAGCGGCCCGCCTGCATTCGGCATAGATACACGCCGGCTCCGACCCGGTTGCCCGCGTCAGCCCGATTGTCCCAGCTTACCAAGTGATAACCAGGCCCAAAACGCCCCGCGGTGAGCGTCCGCACGTGCCTTCCAAGGGCGTCGAATACATCGATCCTGACCGGCGACTCCACCGGCAACTCAAAGCGTACGCGGGTGCGCTCACGGAACGGATTAGGTTCGCTCTGTCGCAGAGCAAATGCGTTTGGTCGAGATCGACGGTCTTCCTGCAGCCGGGCCTGGGCAGCCTGATTGCCGTCCGACGGCGTGGCGGTGACACCCAAGAACCAGTCCCGGGCCAGCGAATCAGATTGGGCCGGCCACGAGAAGGACAACGCGAGCGAGTCGCCTCCGGTGAGCGGGACTTGACTGCTGCCGGAGGCCAGGCTACTTGCCATGTCACTGTCACCCATGTACGCGTGGAGGAGCTCGGCCCGTTGGACTATCGGCACCGCGCCGCTGAGCGTGACGCGCCCGACAAAACGGACCTCAATATCGCTCAATGCGGTCAGCCGAACCGAGGTCGCCGATACTGAGTCAATCGCGATATCGTCAAACCTCTGTCGAGGGTAGCAGTGCCGAATCGTCCGCCATGCGCCCGGCCCATCCGGGACGGCAACGAGCATCCCCGATGAGTCCGCTGCGCCGCTGACGCCACTAGCCTCCACAACGAGCGGCTCCGGCAAATGCGAATCTCCGAGCAAGACCGTCATCGACTCTGCCGCTACCAGTGACAGCCCTCCCGACCCGGAGATCTGCGAAGTGACATCAAGCCCATTTACCTCGGCGCTCGCAGGCACATTCAAAGTGCCACATAGGACTTTCCCGTTGTCCATCCACACGCTGGTGCCGAGGACATGATCCACGGCTGTCGCAGTCAGAGAGCTCAATGTGCTCCCTCTGCCCGCCTGCCTTACAAATAACTCGCAGTCGCTACCGGCACCAGCCGGCACCGCCTGCAGACGGTACTCGTCGGTTTCGGTTGTCCCCGCCGGGACTCCGTTGAACAACGAGTTCTCTGCGGGTTGCACCGAAAAGAGGCTGGCCGCCCTCAGCGTCGCCGGATTCGACTGCTTCAGGCTCAACCCGCCGCCGCTGCCACCTCCGCCGGCCATCATCCCGCCGGAACAGCTTCCGTCATCCCAAACCGAGAATTGCACCACTTGGTTGGCGACCCCGCCGGATGGGTCCCTGGCTCGAAACACTACAAAGTACGTGCCCGCCTGCGGCACCTGCCATCTATAGGTGCTTCCATTCAGCGTCCCGCCCGGGTTGTCCACCATCGAGAATGTGACCGGTTCGCCGTCGGCATCTGTCGCCTGCAGGCCTAGCACAAACGGTGTGCATGCAGGAAAGCGCTGATCCTCTAATCCGACAAACTGCGGGGAATGGTTATATGTTGTGGGGGCTACCCAGAGGTCGTGTGTAGCGCAGGGACAGTCGACCCCTTGGCAATACGCGACCCGTACCCCGTCCCACGACCACCGGACGTCGTCGAATCGGTTGTCTCTAGCAAAGAACCGCGGATCACTGGCCTTGGGCGACGCCGATCGCAGCACGACCCGACTGTACACATGCGTGTTTACGCAATTCGATGGCCTGTAGTCCTCCGTAACCGCAAAGGGTCCGCCGTCGACGTTCGCGTCAACCTCACCGTAAGAGATGTCGCCTCCGTCCACGGCTTGGATCGCGGCGCCTGACGCGCCAACGCTGTAGAGGGAGTCGTCATAAACGTAATAGATGCGCGTTCCGTCCGGTGACCACCTCGGCGTATTGATGGCACCGTGCTGGCTACTCAACCTAGCCAGGACAACATCCCGTGTTCCGTCAAGCCCCATCTCATGGAGTTCCCAGGTTCCGAAAATCTGTCCGGGAATAAACCGCACATAAGTCAGGAGTTGGCCATTCGGCGAAAAGCATGGCCAGATCTCATTATAGAGGCTGGTGGTGAGCTGCAGTAGCTCGTGGGAGCTGAGGTTGTACGTCCAGATGTCGTTCTGGCCACCCATATCGGCGTCATACGCGATCAGGTCTCCCCGCGGGGACCAGTCCGGACGGTATTGCGGATATGGTTGCGAGATTAGGGCGGCGTCCGAGCTTCCGTCGAGGGTTCGTCTGTACAGCTGCGAGTTTGTGGTCCCGGGCGTGTAGCGCTCAAACACAAGTTCGTTTCCCAACGGCGACCACGCCGGGTGGCACTCGGTCTCCGACGGTGTGGCTGTGATCCGAACTGGATTCGCCGCGGTGGATCCGCTGGGACGCAAAGCAAGGGTGATGTGGTACGGGAGGATAGGGCCCAAGGCCACGGGGTCTGGATTGGCCCCACTGGCCCCATCTTCCAAGGTTATTACCACAACTGCGGCTTCACTGGCGCTCCCGAAGTTGGGCAAGATGACTTCAGCCGGGCTGTCGAGACTGTCTACAAGCACCTTGGCGGGCCCTACCGCCTGATTCGCCCACTCTCCATGCCGCCACAGTTGCGCGGGAACGTTGCCCGCAGTGTCCTCGGTGGAATAGCCAACCACGGTCACGAATATGCGGAGACCCGAGGACAGGCACCCGGCCGTGACGCCCTCCGGTGTTACACGCACGACTAGATCCTGAGAGGTGTTGCGCAGTGTGGTATCAGAGCGGACTACCCAGTACTCCGCGCCACGAAGCCCAAGCGACATGGGGGCATAGACCCACCCATTAGATGTGGAGGTTCGGCGCGTACCGCTTATCACCACATTCTGAGTAAGGTTAGCTTTGGTGAGGGTGGTCTCGGGCGGGACGGCGTCTGCGTTGTCCGACGTGATCCCGTCCAAGTCCTGCCAGTAGCCGATATCGCCCGCCGGTGAAAAGCCAAATGCAGGATCAAACCCATATTCGCTGTCCGCGAAAGCGTAGCTGTTTACGTAGTTCGCTACCCGCCAGTTATGGATGAACGTGCACGCCCGATCGTAAGGTGATAGGCCCTGCAGGTATGGCTTTCCAGCGCACTCTGCACACTGTTCATCGCCCAGGCATTCCCCGAGACTTCTATAGTCGGCGCCCTGAAAGCGCGTCCACCGATATAACAGATCATCATACAGGCCCACGCCCGGCGTGTGATCCGTACCCCTGAAAGTGTAGGCCATATACGCCATGAAACTCTGCCAAGCCGGGTAGTTCTCTTGGTCGAGGCTAAAATCGAACGGCGCGTCGAAGTGGACACGGCCGCGCGCTGCGCCTGAAATGACGACAGCGGCCTGGGCTCGCATCTCCCCGAGGAACGCGCCCGACGGGTCGGCGTTAATGCTATGTTGGAATTCATGAATAGCATCCAGTTCGCAAGTCCATCAGGTGCCGTCCACTGCGTGGAACCAACCTGACTCGGCGTAGGTCCGGGGATCATGACGGTGTTCAGATGGTACGAGGTGTCGAGCACGCCGCGAAGGCTGTCCTCGGCGGGGGAGAAGAAGTACGCCGGCGACGCGCCGTCATTAGGCTCCAGGTGCGAGATGTCGATTGGCGGGATGTCGCTGGGCACCGATGGGAAGGCTTGGTCGTAGAACGGGTCATTCGGGTCGCTCGAGGTCCGGGGCTCAAAGAGGTAGATGTCGAAATGTCCGCGCTCATCGTCGGGGTAGCCGGGCTGATATACTTTGAATCCGTACGGGTCAATCGTGCTCAGATCATACGTGCTATCGCGAAATGCTAGGGGCTGACCCTGGAGAGAATATCGGACATTTAGGAAATCGTATGCCATCTTAATGTCTGGAGATGGGTAGCCGAAGGGGTTGCTGAAGCGATCACAGAGCGTCTTGCCGAAGTCGTCCAACTCGGCGCCGCTCAGGGGCTTGCTCAGCTGCTGGTAGGTATCGCTCCAGAGGAACTCGAGGTCGCGGTGGGCCCGTGCGCTCACGGCGTTCGGCACGACGTAAAGATGAAAGGGCGTGGAAGTCTGTGGATCTGAACTGGAGTCGAGCACAGTGTCACGCTGGACGGAGATTCCCATACCAGCCGCCCGCGCACAGCGCGATGAGCTAAGCATTGAAACCGAGAGTCCGACGAGTAGCAGCGCGTAAAGGTGGCCACGGCCTGGCACGACGACCCCCTCCCTGATCAGGTTCGCGGGAAGTCTCCTTACGGCGGATCACGCGGGGGCATTGGACCCACATCGAGGCCCTCCGTCAATGGCTCATAAGTGGCACGAACTCTTGAGGTTGCGATTGCGAGCCCAGAAAGACGCGCGTGGTGCCTCGGTCCACCGGTATAATCACGGGTCCAGATATGGGAGGCGTTTTCAGTGCGTCCACCGCGGATGGCTGCATTTTGGGTTCCCTGCCTGGTGGCGGCTTGGGCGAGCGCTTCGGGGGCGCTTCCGCTTGGCAAGGCGTGGTCGCGGACGGAACTGATCCAGCTGCCCGGATCCTCCGACCCGCTCCTGGCTACGCAGATGGAAGTGGACTCCACCGGATCACCGATGCTCACCACCGCCACGTCGCGGTGGGATGTCCTGACGTGGCGGGATTCGAGCTGGATGACGTCCTGCGTCAGTGATTTCCGGGCCTCGTATCTGCCCGCGCCGGTGATCACCCCGGGCTCGGACCACTACCTGCTTTGGATCGGCACACCGACCTACGACACCGGCAGCGACTGGCTGCTGCTCTCCAAGGCGGGACCCTTCGGCTTCACGGAGCCGGAAACGATCATGACCGCGCTCGGGCAGGACTCGGAGTACGGGGTCGCCGTGTACGGCGATCGCAGGTGGGCGGTGCGGGTTCAGCAGAGGTTTCCGGCGTCGACCACGTTCGCCGTTTACACGGCCGTCTCGGACACCCCGGGGGTCTGGAGGATGCTGCCCGAGCGCGGCGTGGACGAGTTCATGTGCTCGATTGCGCCGCTCGACCCCAACCGGGCGATGGTCGCTTACTCGGGCCAATCGGGACTCGCCTGGGGTGTGATCGAGGGCAGGAACTGGGCGCAGGAGGGCGTGCTCGACAACCGGCCCTGGGCGACTCTTCACCCGCGGCTTCGGCTGCGGCCGAGCGGGGGCGTGTGGCTGGCGTGGACGGAAGAGAGTTCGATCCACGTCGCGCATTACGCCGACGGCGTCTGGACCCGGGACGCCAGCGTGAGCGCCAGTCATCCCGATGGCCAGACCTTCATCTCGGGTTGGTGTGAGGCCAGCCGCGACACCGCCGAAGAGCCGGTGCTCGTGTGGGGAGACCTGGGTTACGGATACACCTACCGCGACGTGGGCTGCGTCGCGTTCCCGGTCCGGGGCGGGTGGTCGCAGGGCGAGGAGATCCCGGGATCCGACGGCCTCTATACGAGCCCATCGGCCACGCGCGACCGATTCGGGGACGTGTGGACGGCGTGGCGGCGGTTGCATGGATACGTCTTCGGCGCGCACACCTACACGAAGGCCACCGCGTCCAATCCGCAGATCGCCAACGATCGCGGCTCAGTGAGCCTGACATGGACCTTGTCGGAGCCGGCTCCGGGCTCGCATTGGACGGTGCTGCGCACGTATGCCGGGGCTTCCGAAATGCCGATCGGCGATATCATCCCGGACTCGGGCCTGGTGCTTTCCTGGCGCGATCCGTCGCCGCCCAAGGACCGCGTCTCCTACCGGCTCAGGCGTGAGTCGCTCGACTCGCGCTGCCTCTGGTACGGGCCGGCAGCATCTTGGCCTCCGCTGCACGCGTCCAGGCTGCAGGTGAGTTCCGCCTGCCTGACCGCGTCCGAGGGCATTCTGAGTCTAGCCGTGGAGGGCGCCGCGCGCGGACAGGCGACACTCAATATCTACGACCTTCAGGGGCGCAGGGTGGCATCGTGCCGGGTCGCGCTCGATTCCGGGGCATCACGCGTCGGCGTGTCGCTGCCGGATTCCGTGCTCGGCATGCGTAGCGGAGTACTGTTCATGGCGTTGATCGACGCCGGGACATCCTGCGCCGTTGCGAAGGTCGTCATTCTGCGATAGCAGGCCCACCTCTCCGGCAGCGTCCGTTGGGCTGCTCTCGCCCCAGGGGGCATGTGGCGCCTGCCGCCGCGGCCCGGCTAGACTGGCGCCTCCGAGACGACCTTCAGCGCCAGCTCGCGCTCACCCGGAGGAGCCATGAATCCCACCACCGCCACACGCACGATCGCGCCCGTCGATCCCAAGGCGCTGTCCGAATACCGGCCCACGCCGCTCACCGATTTCTCGCGCGCCGACCATCGCGCCGCGTTCGAGCAGGCGCTGGCGGCGGTGCGCGCGCAGTTGGGCGCCGAGGCGCCGCTCGTGATCGGCGGCGAGCGGCTGACGGGCGACAAGACGTTCGAGTCGCGCAACCCGGCGCGGCCCGCCGAGGTGGTGGGGCGGTTCCAGGCGGCATCCAAGGCGCAGGCCACGCGCGCGATCGAGGTGGCGTTCGAGGCGTTCCAGCGCTGGAGCCGCGTGCCGGCGGCGGAGCGCGCCGCGTACCTGGTCGAGGCCGCGCGCCGCATGCGCGAGCGCCGGCACACGTTCTCGGCGTGGATGGTGTTCGAGGTGGGGAAGAGCTGGCCCGAGGCGGATGCCGACACGGCCGAGGCGATCGACTTCCTCGAGTTCTACGCGCGCGAGATGCTGCGCTACGACGGCCCGCAGCCGGTGACGCAGCTGCCGGGCGAGACCAACCAGCTCGTCTACCTGCCGCTCGGCGTCGGGGCCGTGATCCCGCCGTGGAACTTCCCGCTCGCGATCACGGTCGGCATGACGAGCGCCGCGATCGTGACCGGCAACACCGTGGCGCTGAAGCCGTCGTCCGATTCGCCCGCGATCGCGTGGCAGTTCTGGCAGCTGATGGACGAGATCGGGCTGCCGGCCGGCGTGCTCAACTTCGTGTCCGGCGGCGGCGGCACCGTGGGCGACACGCTGGTGCGGCATCCGAAGACGCGGTTCGTGTCGTTCACGGGTTCGCGCGAAGTGGGGATCGGCATCAACCGCCTGGCGGCCGAGGTGCAGCCCGGGCAGATCTGGCTCAAGCGCGTGGTGGCCGAGATGGGCGGCAAGGACGCGATCATCGTGGACGACGAGGCCGATCTCGACGCGGCGGCGCAGGGCGTGGCGCAGTCGGCGTTCGGGTTCCAGGGGCAGAAGTGCTCGGCCTGTTCGCGCGCGATCGTGACGCGCAAGGTGTACGACCGGTTCCTCGACAAGCTTGCAGCCGAAGTGGAGAAGATCGCGATCGGCGATCCGCAGCAGCCCACGACCACGCTGGGGCCGGTCGTCAACGCGACCGCGCGCGAGAAGATCCTCGACTACATCGCGAAGGGCAGGCGCGACGGGCGGCTGCTGGCCGGTGGCGGTCCCGGGCCGGGCGACGGCTACTTCATCCAGCCCACGGTGATCGCCGACGTCAAGCCGGATGCGCTGATCGCGCAGGAGGAGATCTTCGGGCCGGTGCTGGCCGTGATTCCCGTCAAGGACTTCGACGAGGCGCTCGACGTCGCCAACGGCACCGACTACGGCCTGACGGGCGCGGTGTACACGAACAACCCGGACAGGATCGCGCGCGCGCGGCGCGAGTTCTTCGTCGGCAACCTGTACATCAACCGCAAGTGCACGGGCGCGATCGTGGGCGCGCATCCGTTCGGCGGATTCAACATGAGCGGCACCGACTCCAAGGCCGGCGGCCGCGACTACCTGCTGCTGTTCCTGCAGGCCAAGTCGGTGGCCGAGAAGGTGGGCGCCACCGGGCCGTTGAGCGCGGGGCTCGGCGACTAGGACGTCGCGGCCATGATCGGCGGCCGGTCAGGCCGCCTTGCGCACGTGCTCGTGGATGGCGATGCGCAGGCGGTCGTAGGCGTGCCGCAGCGCGGCGTGGGCGTGCTCCACGGCGCCCAGCTCGCCGCTGGTGCCGATCGTCTCCAGCATCTGGGCGGCGTCGGCGACGCGCGCGGCGCCGATCGTGCGGCTCGATCCCTTCAGCTCGTGCGCGGCCGAGCGGATCGCGCCCGCGTTGCGCGTGCACACCGCGTCCGCCAGCCGCGCCAGGATCGCCTCGGACTGGTCGAGGTACTCGCCCAGCAGCAGGCGCTCGAACTCGGGATCGCCGCCGATCGTCTGGCGCAGGTGGCGCAGGTCCAACGTGTGATCGTCGTGAGCGGTCATGCGGGATCCGAGGATGGGTCCGGCGAATGCGTCGCGCGCAGGCGCGGCGTGCGCCGGCTCGTTTGTTTTCGGCCGTGCGGCGCGCCGGCTTGAGGCGCTAGACGCGGCGCGGCGGCCGGTGCGCCAGCCACGTGCCGCCCGCCACCATCAGCGCGGCGATCGCCATCGGCACCCACACCGGCTGGTACCACATCGGGTGCTCGGGAATCAGGAACAGCAGGTCCATGGTGCCGAGGCTCGGCGGCCAGCGCAGCAGCGCGAACAGCGCCCCGTAGTAGGCGAGATCCCACACGCCGAACGCCACCAGGAACGCGCCCAGTCGCGCCAGCGGGCGTTCCGCCGCCAGCCAGCCGACCGCGACCAGCATCACCAGCGTGGCCAGCTCGCGCGACTGCTCCGTCACCGTGAGCCACGGCAGTCCGTGCATGCGCGCGATCGTCTGCGCCGCGGGCGGCAGCTCGCCCGAGTGCGCGAGCCCGAGCAGCGAGCGGATGTACACCACGACCACCGCCTCGAGCCACCCCATCGCGATCGCGTACACCCACACCGGCGCGAGCCGCGGCGGGTGGGTGGACGGCCGGGAGATCATCAACGCGGGCGCGTGCGGCGCCCGCCGGCGCGCGAGGCCGCACCGGTCGCCTTGCGCGCCCGGGGAGCCCGGGGAGCCTTGGGCGCGGCGCTCGCGCGGGCGCGCCT
>DASSIL010000352.1:0-15287 GCA_035691925.1 Gemmatimonadales bacterium | reverse complement strand
GCCTTCGCGCGTCGTCGGGACGGCGCTGATCTCCACGAGTCCCATCTGCCCGCCGCCGTCGATGAGTCCGGGCGTCACCCATTTGCCCGTGGCATCGATGCGGGTCGCATCGGCGGGGATCGTGACGCTCGTGCCCACCGCTGCGATCTTGCCGTCCCGGATCAGCACCGTGGCGTGCTCGAGCTTCGGGCCCGACACCGGATACACGGTCCCGCCGGTGATGGCGATCGTCTGCGCCAGCATGAAGGCGATCATCGATCTTCTCCCGTCGTGGGGACCTGGCCCAGCTCGAAGTCGGTGCGGGGCTGGTGCGCCGGATCGTTGCGATCGAACACCAGCCAGCCGTCGTTGTAGACCTGCAGCGCTGTGGCGTAGACCGAGAACGGGTCGGCCGACCAGACGACGACGTCGGCCATCTTCCCGGGCTCGAGCGTTCCCACGATCGAATCGATCCCCAGCGCCCAGGCGGGGTTCGCCGTGATCCAGCGGAGCGCCTGATCCTCGCTGATCGCGATCCCCGCCCGCTGGCCGGCAGACATCGCCTTGGAGGCCTCCTGGTTCAGCCGCTGGGTACCGCTCGGGCTGTCGGAGTGGATGATCACCCGAACGCCCGCCTGCTGATTGAGGGCGGCGTTCTCGTGGATTCCGTCCATCGCTTCTTCCTTGAAGCCCCACCAATCCGCCCACACCGAGACCGCGGTCCCCTCACGCGCCAGCAGGTCCGCGATCTTGTACGACTCCACCGCATGGTGGAACGAGCGGATCTTGAAGCCGAACTCGTGCCCCAGGTCGAGCATCTGGGCCATCTCGTCGGCGCGATAGCAGTGATTGTGTACCAGCATGTGGCCGCGCAGCACCTCGGCCAGCGTTTCGAGCTTCAGGTCGCGCGCCGGCGGGTCGCCCTGGTGGGTGCGGTTCCACTTGTCCCACTTCTCGCGGTACCCCTCCGCCTGGATGAACGCGGCCCGGTACCCCGCCATGTTGCCCATGCGCGTCGACGGCCCGCGATTGCGATAGACGCGCTTGGGGTTCTCGCCGCACGCCATCTTCAGCCCGTAGGGTGCACCCGGGAATTTCATCTCCTGCACGGTGCGCGCGGGGATGAGCTTCAGGGTGGCGCTGCGGCCGCCGATCAGGTTCGCCGAGCCGGGGAGCGCCTGAATCGTGGTGATCCCGCCCGCAATCGCCAGCGGGATCTGCGGATCCTGCGGCCAGAAGGAGTGCTCGGCCCAGACCTCGGGCGTGACGGGGTTCGTCGCCTCGTTGCCGTCCGACTCGGCGTCGGTTCCCGGGGCGGCATACACGCCGAGGTGCGAGTGGTCGTCGATGATCCCCGGCGTGACGAACTTGCCGGTGCCGTCCACCACCGCCGCGTCGGCGGGTGCGGTGACCGTCGCCCCGACCGCCACGATGCGACCGTCGCGCAACAGGATCGAGCCGTGTGAGATCACCTGCCCGGCGGCGGTCATGATCGTCGCGTTGCGGATCAGCACCGGCGGATTGGTATGCCGGTGATAGGTCGACGGGTACTGCGTTCGGGTGACGCTCGTCGATTCGACTGCGACCGCCGGTGCTGGCGCCGGGGCCTGCGCCGCCGGGCGCGCCTGCCCGCTGGCGCACGCGGCGACGAGGGGAACGGCAGCGGCCAACCACCACGTGCGCGGCATCGCGCGCTCCTTTGCCATCGAGGCTATTTGACCAGCTGGAAGACGAACGGGGCGCCGATGAGCTCGATCTTCACGATGCGGCGCGGCGTGGCCTTGCTCACGTAGAACGTGGTCGGCACCTGACCGCCCGTCACGTCGAGCTTGAACGAATCGAAGCTCCCCGCGGGCACGATGACCGTGCCGCCGTCCGACACCTTCACCTGAATCACCTTGGCCGACCCCTTGCCCGACTCGAAGACGTTGAGGTTGAAGGTCTGGCCGGCGGCGAGTGGCAGCGCCGGGAAGACGACCGCGAGCGCGTTGTCGTCGTAGGTCCCGGGGGCGATGGTCGTATCGATCTGGATCGTTTGCGGCGGCCCGTTTTGCTGCGGGGTCGTCGCCTTACCTTTCACGCGGCCACCGACGTAGGTCAGGTGGATGTCCGTCGCCTGTCCTTGTGTGCTTCCCGTCTGGTCTACTTGCGTCACGGACAGGTCGGCGGGGTTGAAGTGCACCGTCGTGTTCTGCTGCAGCGCTCCGCCGGCGACACTCGTCCGCTCTGTGTACGTGAGCGAGTCGGCGCCGGCGCTCGTGGATCCCGTCATCCCACCCATCGCATTGCCTTGCACCAGCACCTCGAAGCTGTCGGCGTGCGTGACGATTTGTGCGCGATCGAGGGTGGGCGCACCCGCCTTCGGGTGGAGATCCGCTGCGGTGAGCGTCTTGCCGTCGACATCCACCATGCGCACCGGCGCGATCGCCTTGAGGCGGTCGTACAGCTGCTCTCCGTCGCCCACGACGATGATACTCAGCCCGTTGCGGCGGTACGTGCGTGCCGCGGCGGTGCGCGCCTGGAGCGGCGTCACCGCGGCGAGGCGCTCACGGTAGAGGCGGATATAGTCGCTCCCCAGTCCCAGCAACTTCGCGTTCGCGACCGCCGAGGCGACCTGGTCCGGCGTCTCGATCGTGAGCGGGAACGACCCGATGAGCCGCCCCTTCACGTTGTTGAACTCGCTGTCGGCGATGGTCTCGGTGCGGATGCGGTCCACCTGATGCAGCATCTCCACGAGCGCGCTGTCGGCGACCTCGGTGCGCCCCTCGAACGTCGCGCTCCAGCTGCCCATGCCGCGGTGCCGATCGAGGCCCGCGTATGAGCCGTATGTCCAGCTCTTCTGCTCCCGCAGGATCAGAAAGAGGCGCGCGTCCGCACCACCGCCGAGGGTCTGGGTGGCGATCCGGGCAGCGTAGTACGACGGATCGGTCGGACCAAACGTCGTGTTCCCGAACACGATGTTCGCCTGGACCGACGCCGGACGATGCACCAGGAGGATGTCGGTGGTGGACTTCGGGGCGGGCACGGCGGGCGCGACGACCGCCGCCGCGGTCCCGGTCCAGCCGGCGAACGCCCTGGTCGCGAGCGCCCGCGCCTGCGCCAGGGTCGCGTCTCCCGCGATCACGAGGAGCGCCCCACCCGGGCGCAGCCGCCGCGCCGCGAACGATTTCACGTCGGCCTGCGTGATCGCCTTGTAGGATGCCTCGCTGGGACTGCGTCCGTACGGATGCCGGCCGTAGATCTCCTTCCGGAAGAACCGATCGGCCACGTTGCTCGGCTGCGAGAGGGCCAGCGCGAGTGCCGAGAGCGCCTGCGTGCGTGCCAGCTCCAGCTCATCGGTCGGGAACGTTGCGCGTCGCACGACGTCACCCAGCAGATCGAACGCGAGCTGGGCGTGATCGCTCAGCACGCCCGCTGACACAGTGAGGAAGTCGTCGCCGGAGGACGCGCCGATGCTGCCGCCCACGCCCTCGATCGTCGCCGCCAGCTGGTCCGCCGTCCGGGTCGGCGTGCCCTTCGTCAGCAGCGTCGCCACGAGCTCGGCGGTGCCTTCCTTCCCGGCGGCATCGTAGATCGATCCTCCGGGGAAGCTGAGGTTCACTGAAATGACCGGTTGCTCGTGGTTCTCGACCAGCAGCAGCGTCATGCCGTTCGGCAGGAGGACCTGCTGGAACGGCGGGAACTGCACCGGCCGGAGCGGAGCCGGTGGCGGGGGCTTTGGAGGAAACGAATCCTGAGCGGAAAGCTGGAATGCGGGAATGGTGCACAGTGAAAGTCCCACTATCGCCAGCCGAAGGATTCCAGCCTTCCAACCTTCCAGCATTCCGTCCGTCATTGGCCACCTCCCGCCGGCTTGATGATCAGGATCACGGCGTTCGCAGGGTCGAGGTATTTCCCGGCGACACGCCGGATGTCGTCGTTCGTTACCGCCATGAACTTGTCCAGGTCGGTGTTGATTTCGGCAGCGCTCGGGTGGAACATCGCGTAATGCTGCAGCTCCTCGGCCTTGGAAAGCGACGTCTCGCGATTCTGGATGAAACCGGCGCGGAGCTGGTTCTTTGCCTTGGTCAGCTCCTCGGGGGTAATGCCGCTCACCCGCAGCGTATCCACCTGAGCCGCGATGAGGCTGTCGACATGGTCGACGCTGACGCCCTGATTGGCGATGCCGAACGCGAACATCGTACCCGGCCCGCGGTGGCTGTTGGTGGTTCCCGCGCCGGCGGCGAGCGCCGCCTTGGCGCGCCGCACGATCGCGACGTTGAGCCGTGAGCTCTCGCCCTGGCCGAGGATGATGTTCATGAGCTCGAGCGCGGGGGTATCGGCATCGTCGTGGGGCGGGACGCGGTAGAGCCGCACCACGGCCGGCAGGTTGGCGTGCGAGTCGGCGAACTCGCGCCGGATCAGCCCGGGGTTGAGCCTGTAATCACACGCTACGGCCGGCGGGGGCGCGTGGCGCGGGATGTCCGCAAAATACTGATTGATGAGCCGGCGCAGCTCGGCCGGGTTGAAGTCACCCACCACCACGAGCCGCGCGTTGTTCGGAGCGTAGTACGTGGTGAAGAATTCCTGCACGTCGGGGAGCTTGGCGGCGTTCAGATCCGCCATGTCGCCGATCGTCGAATGGGCGTAGGCGAAACAACTGGCGCTGTCGTAGGGCAGGGTCAGCCCGTCCACGAACGCCCGGCTGTACGGTTGGTTGTCGACGCGCAGCCGGCGCTCCTCCTTTACCGTCTGGCGCTGATTCTCGAAGTTTTCCTGCGTGATGGCGAGGGAGCGCATCCGGTCGGCCTCGAGCCAGAGCACGAGGTTGAGGCGGTTGGACGGCACGACATCGTAGTAGTTCGTGCGGTCCTCCTGCGTGCTGCCATTCTCCTCGCCTCCCGCCCGCTCGACGAGCTGGAAGTGCTCCGTCTTCTTCACGTGCGCCGAGCCCTGAAACATCATGTGCTCGAACAGATGGGCGAACCCCGACCGGCCGATACGCTCATTGCGCGAACCGGTGTTGTACCACACGTCGACCGCCACGACGGGCGTCGAGTGGTCCTCCGAGGTGATGACCTGAAGGCCGTTGGCCAGCGAGAAGGTGTCGTAACTGATCCGGCCCGCCTGGGCGGCGAGCGGCGCCGCGCCGGCCGACACGAGGGCGGCGGCGACGGTGGCGACGAAGAACGAACGCATACGTACTCCGGACGTGAGAAGGGTCTCCCGCGAGGGGGCCGCTACGGCGCCGGGAACAGCGCCAGGGCGTTGGTTTCGAGAATGGCGCGGCGTTGCGCCTCGCTCAAGGGCAGCGTCAGGAACTGATCGATATTCCCCCGCAGGTCCTTCACGCCGGGGCTGGGCCAATCGGTTCCCCACAGGACACGGTCACCGATCTCCATCAGCCGGGGAAAGTAGTCCAGCAATTTGAGGGGCGGAATGCCGGATACGTCGAGCCTGACACGACGATGACGTCGCAGTACGAAGAACGCTTCTTCCATATACAGGGGCCGCCCGCCGTGTGCCATGACCAGCTGCAGGTCGGGGAAGTCGATCGCCACGTCGTCCAGCTCGAGGGGATTGCCCCACTTGGAGCGCGCCCCCGGAAAGATCGACGTCCCGGTGTGGATCAGGACGGGGAGGCCGCGTTCCTCGCAGCGCCGGTAGATCGCCGCCAGCGCATCGAGCCCCGTCGTGTACGCGTTCGCGGCGAACGCCTGGTGGTTGGGATGGATCTTGAGCATGCGGATCCCGAGATCCATGAGGCGGTCGACGGCGGCAGCAGGATCCTTGCTGAAACGGGGATGGACGCCGCCGTAGGGCAGCAGCCGTTCGGGGTTGGCCGCCGCATATTTCGCCGCGAAGTCGTTCGTCGAATCGGTGAACCCCATGATGTCGGGGCTCGGATAGTTGACGAGCCCCACGCGCCAGACCCCCGCCCGATCCATCACCTGCAACAACACCTGGGGATCGTCCATCAGGGAAAGCAGAAAGTCCCAGTGGTCCTCTTTGCCGGCGCGCATCACCGCCTGCACGTTCGGTTTGAGGTCCCGCCAGGGCTGAATGTGGATGTGGATGTCGGTGATGCGATATGCCGGCGGCGCCGCCGTCACGCGCTGCCCCACTCGTAGAATCCCTTCCCGGATTTCTTGCCGAGCTCGCCCTTCGCCACCTTGTCCTTGAGGAGCTGGGGCGGGGCATAGTGCGGCATGCGCAGCTGCTGGTACAGGTACTCGGCGATGGCGAGGCGCACGTCGAGTCCGACGAGGTCCGAGAGCTTGAGCGGGCCCATCGGATGGTTGTAGCCCAGCTCCATCGCCTTGTCGATGTCTTCCGGCGAGGCCACACCCTGCTCGACCATGCGCATCGCCTCGAGCCCCAGTACCACGCCGAGGCGGCTCGAGGCAAACCCCGGCGAATCCTGCACCACGATCGGCTCCTTGCCGAGGCGCCGGGCGATCGCGCAGGCCCGCTCGACGACGTCGGGAGGCGTGCGGCCGTGGCGCACCACCTCGACCAATCGCATGACGTGCACCGGGTTGAAGAAATGCATTCCCACGAGCCGCGCCGGCTCGCGCACCGCAGCGGCGATCTGCCCCACGGAGAGCGACGACGTGTTCGTGGCGAGCAGCGCCTCGCGCGGCGCCTGCCGCTCGACCGCGGCGAACAGCATCTGCTTCGTATTGATCTGTTCGACCACGGCTTCGATGACGAGGTCGACGTCCATCACGGCGTCGTCCAGCTCCGTCGCGTAGCGCAGGCGCTGATGCACGCCGGCGCGATCGGACTCGGTGATCTTGCCGCGCTGCAGCCCCGCGGCAGCGAGCGACTCGATGCGGCGCCGCGCCTCCGCCAGGGCGTCCCGCTGGCTGTCGTGCAACGCCACGCGGCAGCCCGCCAGCGCTGCCACGTAGGCGATGCCGTGCCCCATCGTTCCGGCACCGATGATCGCCATGCGGGGCGGCCCGGGGGGAGCGAGGGCGGGAGCGGCAGCGGAGGCCGGCGTGCTCATGGGCGAAGCGTATCCATCGTGCGACGTCCCAGGTCGGGGCGGTTGGTACAGAGTGCGTCGACGCCGAGTCCGGCGAGGCGGACCATCTCCGCGGCGTCATCGACGGTCCAGGCGATCAGCTGCGCCCCCGCAATATGCAGCAGCGCGGCCAGCTCACCATCCACCAGCGCGCGGTCCATCCAGAACCCGACGGCCCCCGCGTCCACGAGCGGAATGAGTGGGCGAATCGGGTAGGAGGCGCTCAAGACACCACGCGGTAGGCTGGGGCGCAGCGCCCCGAGCCGGGCCAGGAGTCGGTGATCGAACGCGTGGACGGCGTACCCGGTGGGATGCGGGCCGGCGTCCAGCACGTCGATCAGGTGCGCGTCGCACGCGGGCGGCAGCGTCTTGACTTCGACGTACACGCGCAGCCGGGGATCGATGGCGCGCAACGCCTCTTCCAGGAGCGGCGGCGCTTCGCCGTTGGGGAGGCGCTGGGCGCGCACTGCCTCCGCCGTCGCCGTCGGGATGTGGACCCCGCCGATCGTGTCGTCATGGTGCACCACGAGCGCCCCATCGCCCGTGGCGTGAATGTCGAGCTCGACCCCGTCCGCGCCCAATCGCCCCGCCAGCCGGAACGCGGCGAGGGAGTTTTCGTATTCCAGCGCTGAAGCCCCGCGGTGCGCGATGACGAGGGGGCGGCTCACTGCAACAGGCTATCCGCCTTCTTCGGCTCGATCCAGCCCGGCTCCTTCTCGATGTCGTGCACCAGCGCGATATCCTCCGGCCGCGGCAGCACCGACTCGCGGTACGCCGGATACTTGGCGGCGTCGATCGGCTCGCCGTCGACGGTGAAGCACTGGTGCCCGTACATGCCGATGCGGCGGTTGAACTGCAGGGACGGCACTTTGAGCCAGCGCTCGCGCTCGGGGATGAACATGTTGAGTCGCTCCACCAGCTTCACGATCTCCTGGCGGTACAGCCCCCGGGATAGCTCGTTCAGCTTCGTCTTGTCCGGTTCGATCTGGCTGTCGCGCTCGTCGTAGCGCCCCTTCAATCCCCAGACGTACGCCCAGTGGGCCGAGGAGGAATTGTCGGTCCCGAACAGGTCGAACGCCGTCGGGATCCACTTGTAGAAGAAGCGCTGGATCACCTCGGGCGGCATCTTCCCGGCCTTCACGATGCGCAAGAGCCCGTTGTTGCCGGTGCCGAGGTGGAAGGATTCCTCCTTCAGCATCGGTCCCATCGAGCGCGACAGCGGGTCGAAGCTCGACACCGACAGCATCTTCAGCTGGAACTTGCCGTCGCGGTCGATGAACTGCGTGTAGGTGAAGAAGTCGAGCCAGTTGTCGACGATCTCGTTGAAGCTGCCCAACAGCCGCTCGCCCTCGTCGGCGCGGCGCTCGAGCAACTTCGCCGCCTCGCGCTTCCCCTCGTCGCCGAAGTGGCTGCACAGCAGATAGGACATCTGCCAGCCGTGCCGCATTTCCTCCGTCATCACGCGCTGCAGCGACAGGAGATCGTAGTCCGACGGCGCGTTCTTCAGGAGATTGCGCTGCTGCTCCACCGAGGCGAACTCCGTGTCCCCCTGGTAGACGATGAGATTGAGCAGCGCATCACGGATGCGCTGGTCGGGGATGTGCATCACCGTCGGCCATTTGCGTTGGCCCTTGTAATGGCCGAACTCGATGTGCGGCACCTCCGGCTCACTGAATTTCGCTTCGAACGTGAATTTGATCAGCGAGCCTTCGGGCAGACCGATCGAGTCCTGCCAATAGCGGAAATAATCGATCCAGTCGTCGAAATTATTGAGCTTGCGCACCATGGCTCAGCGGCTCCGGGTGGCGAGGGACTCGAGGCGCGTGCGCGCCTCGTCGGTGGCGAACAGTTCGTGCTGCATCGCAACTTCGAAATCGAGCATCTCGGCGAGCGTCGCGTCGAGGCTCTTGTAGATCGCCTCCTTGGCACGGCGCAGCGCGAGCGGGGGAAAGCTGGCCCAGGCGAGGGCGAGCGTCCGCACCTCGGTCTCCAGCCGGTCCGCCGGAACGAGGCGATCGAACAATCCCAGGCTGTGCGCCTCCGCGGCGGGAACCATGCGGGCGCTCCACAGCAGCTCGAGCGCCCGGGCGGTGCCGACGAGCCGCGGCAGGAAGAAGCTGCCGCCCCAGTCGGGGCCGAGGCCGAGTTTCGCGAACACCTGCCCGATCGTCGCGCCGTCCGCCGCGACGCGGTAATCGCAGGCGAGCGCGAGATTGGCGCCGCCGCCCGCGGCCGCCCCGTTGACCGCCGCGATGACCGGCTGGGGCGTCGAGCGGATCAGCAACGCGATCTCCTTGCCACCGCGGACGAGCGCATCCCCATCGCTCCCGAGAATCGTGAGATCGGCGCCGGCACAGAAGGCGCGACCGGCTCCGGTGATCACGACGGCGCGCACGTTGCGATCGGTCGAGGTGGCGCGCAGTGCGGCGATCAACTCGTCGCAGAGTGGCCGGGTCAGGGCGTTGAGCTTTTCAGGGCGGTTCAGCGTGATCGTCGCAATGCCGTCGGCGAGGTGCGTGAGGACGAGGCTCATACCCGCTCCACGATCATCGCGATGCCCTGGCCGACGCCGATGCACATAGTCACTAAACCGTAGTGAGAATGCGTACGGTGTAAGGCGTACAGCAGAGTCGTAAGCAGCTTGGCGCCGGTGCAGCCGAGTGGATGCCCAAGGGCGATGCCGCCGCCGTAGATGTTCACCTTGGCCGGGTCGACTCTCAGCTCGCGCACGCAGGCGATCGCCTGTGCTGCGAAGGCCTCGTTCAACTCGATCAGGTCGATCTGATCGATCGTCAGGCCCGCTCGATCGAGCGCCTTGCGAGTGGCTGGAATGGGTCCAAGCCCCATGCAGCTGGGGTCGACCCCGGCGACCGCGGTCGTCACAATCCGGCCGAGCGGTTGTTGACTGCCCGTCCACCCGTCCGCCCGTCCGACCACCAGCGCTGCGGCCCCATCGTTGATCCCGCTCGAGCTCGCCGCGGTCACCGTGCCGTCCGCCTTGAACGCCGGCTTGAGCTTCGCAACCGACGCGAGCGTCGTCCCGGCGCGCGGATACTCGTCCTTGCTGAAGGTCGAGCCGTCGGGGAGGGGAACCGGCACGAGTTCGTCGGTGAAAACGCACGCCTCGAGCGCCCTGGCGGCGCGCGCCTGACTCTCCACCGCAAACGCATCCTGGTCGGCGCGCGTGATCCCGTACCGTTGGGCCACGACTTCCGCGGTCTCGCCGAGGGCAATCGTCCAGTCCTTCTTCAACCTGGGATTGGTGAAGCGCCACCCCACGGTCGAATCGGCGATCTCGGGCGCGCGCCGGTTCCAGGGCTCGCCGGACTTGAGCATCACATACGGCGCGCGCGTCATGCTCTCCACGCCTCCGGCGATGAACAGCTCGCCCTCACCGGCCTTGATCGCCTGCGCCGCGCTCGCCACCGCCTGCAGCCCCGAGCCGCACAACCGATTCACGGTCTGGCCGGGGACCTCGACCGGCAGCCCCGCGAGCAGCAGCGCCATGCGCGCCACGTTGCGGTTGTCCTCGCCTGCCTGGTTGGCGCATCCCAGAATCACGTCGTCGATCGATTGCGGATCGATCTTCGCCCGCTCGACCACCGCCTTGATCGGGACGGCCGCGAGATCGTCGGGACGCACCGACGCAAGACCTCCGCCGTGCTTCCCGACGGGGGTTCTCGCCGCCGCGTAGATGTACGCGTCCGTCACAACGCCACCCAGACCGTCTTCGTCTCGAGATACCCATCCAACGCGTCACGCCCCAGGTCACGTCCGAACCCCGAAGCCTTGAAGCCTCCGAACGGCGCACCCGAATCGTAGAAGTTGTAGCTGTTGATCCAGACGGTCCCGGCGCGGATGGCGCGCGCGGTGCGGTGCGCCTTCTGGACGTCCTTCGTCCAGATCCCTGCCGCGAGGCCATACATCGAGCGGTTGGCGAGCTGCACCCCAGCCTCGAAACTGTCGAACGTGAGCACGGCGAGCACGGGTCCGAAGATCTCTTCGCGCGCGATCGTCATCTCGGGCTTCACCTGGTCGAACACCGTCGCTTCGACGTAATAGCCCTTGCCGTTGGGGCGCACGGCGTTGCCCCCGGCGACGAGCACCGCGCCCTCGTCCTTCCCCTTCTGGATATAGGAGAGCACGGTCTCCTGCTGTTTCTTCGAGACGAGGGCGCCCAGCCGGGTGTTCTTGTCGAGCGGATCGCCCGGCGTGAGCTTCTTGGCGCCGGCGGCCAGCTGCTCCACGACCTGATCGTGCACGCCCGCTTCCACCAGCAGTCGCGATCCCGCAGCACAGACTTCGCCCTTCCCGTAGAAGATGCCGGTCTGAGCGCCTTTCACCGCCGCGGGGATGTCGGCGTCGGCGAAGATGATGTTGGGGCTCTTCCCGCCGAGCTCCAGCGTGATGCGCTTGTTCGTATCGGCCGCCATCCTCATGATCTGGCGCCCGACCTCGGTCGACCCCGTGAACGAGATCTTGTCGACATCGGGGTGCCGCACCAGCGCCGCGCCGGCGGTCGAGCCGCCCCCCGGGACGACGTTGAAGGCGCCGGGAGGGAATCCCGCTTCCTGCATCACCTCGGCCATGGCGAGGGCGGTGAGCGGCGTCTCGGATGCCGGCTTCAGAATGATCGTGCAGCCGGCGGCGAGCGCCGGGGCGAATTTCCAGCTCGCGATGTTGAGCGGGAAATTCCAGGGGACGATCGCCCCGACGACGCCCACCGGCTCGCGCAGCGTGTAGCAGAAGAACGGACCATCGACGGGCAGCGTGTCGCCCGTGATCTTGTCGGCCCATCCGCCGTAGTAGCGCAGCGTATTCACCGTCATCGACAATTCGATCTTCGACTCGAACAGCGTCTTGCCGTTGTGCGCCGTCTCGAGCCGGGCGAACTCATCGAGACGGGACTCGAGCAGATCGCCCGCCTTCGTGAGCATCCGGCCGCGTTTGCGGGCGGAGGTCCCGCGCCACGCGTCGGAATCGCAGCAGGCGCGCGCCGCCCCGACCGCGTTGTCGACGTCGGCCGCATCGCCCAGCGCGACTTCGGCGATCGTCTCCTCGGTGGCGGGGTTCTCGACGGCGAACCGCTTTCCGGAGGCGGCGGGCCGCCACTCGTTATTGATGAAGAGGTCGGTTCTCACCGGCCCTTGAACTCCGCCACGCGTTTGCCCACGTACGCCGCGAGCCCTTCCTTCGCGTCTTCACTCTGGAACAGCTGCTGCTGCAGCTCGCGCTCGATCGTGAGGCCGGACTCGAACGGCACTTCGGCGCCCGACTGCACCGAGCGCTTGATCAACCCCACCGCTTTGGACGCCTTGTTCGGCGGGCAGAACTGCTTGGCGTAGAGCATCACCTGGTCCCAGAACGCATCGCTCGGGAACACCTCGTTGACGAGGCCCATCTCCTGCGCCTTGTCGAACGAGAACGTCTCACCCTTGATCATCATTTCGATGGCGCGCGGCTTGCCGACGATGCGGGCCAGGCGCTGGGTGCCGCCGGTCCCCGGCAGCACGCCGAGGTTCACCTCGGGGAGACCGATCTTGCCGGCATTTTCGCGCGCCAGGCGGATGTCGCAGGCCATCGCGATCTCGAGCCCACCGCCCACGGTGTGGCCGTTCAATGCCGCGATCGTGAGCTTCGGGGTGTGCTCGAGGCGATTGAGTGTTTCATTGGCGTGGAGACAGAAGTAGTACTTGAACCGCGGCGTCACCGAATTCAGCATGCTGATGTTCGCACCCGCCGAGAAGAACTTGTCCCCGTGGCCGCGCAGCACGATGACGTGCACGTTGTCGTCGAAGCGGGCCTGCAGGATCGCGTCGTCGAGCTGCCGCATCATTTCGTGGGTGTAGGTATTGGCCGGCGGATCGTCCAGCTCGATGATCGCCATCCCGTCTTCCACGCGGTAGCGGACGAGGGTCTTTACCTGGGGTTCCGTCACGGTCGTCATGGTGCTCACGAGCCTCCAGTTACCGGAGAACGGGCTTCGGCGAAGCCGCCGAGGAAGATGCGGGTCAAGAGATCCGCGAGATGCCCTGCATCGAGAGCGCCCGCGGGGTCATACCAGTTGTAGATCCAGTTCATCATACCGAACAGCGCATAGGTCGCGGCCGAGCGCTCGAGCAGCGGCCGCTCGGGGGCGGCGTCTTTCAGCAGGCGCTCCAGCAGGTTCACGTAGCGCCGTTTGATCTGGTTGATCTTGCGCAGCCGGTCGCCGCTCAGCGCCAGCGCTTCGTGCGACAGCACCTTCATCTCGGGCATGTGCGCCGCGAAGAAGGTGACGTGATGCTTGATGAACGCCGCCAGACGCTCTTCGGGATCGACCGCCGACTGGAGCGCGGCCTCGGCACCGTCCGCCACCTGCGTGAAGCAGCGCTCCTGGATATGGTAGAGCAGGTCTTCCTTGCCGCGGACATAGTAGTAGATGCCGGCGAGCGACACCCCGCTCGCCGCCGCAAGGTCACGCATCGACGTGCGGTCGTAGCCCCGGCCGGCGAACACGCGGGCGGCGTGGGTGAGCAGGGCAGTGAAACGTTCGTCGTAGGGGCGCATGATTTCGAACGATCGTTCGAAAATATACCCCCCCTGCCGCCTTAATTTCCAGCGTTCTGCCACGTCCACCTGACAACCATGCCACCAGCGGAACCGGCGCTCGCGCCGGCAGGAGATGCCCAGTTGATCGCCGCCTGGCAGGCAGGCGACGAGCGGGCGGCGGCCGAGCTGGTGCGGCGCCACGCCAGGGCCGTGGCCCGGTTTCTGGCGGGATCGGGGGCCCCCGAGGCGGACCTGGATGACCTGGTGCAGGAGACGTTCATCCGGGCGTTTCGGGCGGTCGCGAGCTTCCGCAGCCAGTGCCAGTTCCGCACCTGGCTGCTGACGATCGGCGGCAACGCATTGAAGGACCTGGGGCGGCGGCTCGCACGGCGCCGGGTGGTGCCACTCGATGAGCGGCTCCAGTCGCGCGACGGCGATCCGCACGAGCGTACAGTGGCGGGGGAGACCGAGGAACGGCTGCGGCGCGGGCTCACCCGGCTGCCGCGGATGCAACGGGAAGTTTTCCTGCTGCGGGCGCAGCAGGGGCTGGAGTATGGGGAAATCGCGGCGGCACTCGGTACCACGCCCGGCGCGGCGCGGGTGCACTATCACCATGCGGTGAAACGACTCAAGGAGTGGCTGCAATGATGCGCGATCACGACGACGTACACGACGAGGAATTGCGGCACACTGCGCAGCGTCTCGGTTCGGCGGCGGCCGATCGTCTCGACGTCGAGCGCACCGCCCAGGCGGTGCTCGCCCGGCTGCGCGCCGGCGACGCGCCCGCGCAGGGCCCGATCCGCTGGATACGACCCGTCTGGTTACGAGCGGCGGCAGTCGTGGTGTTGATCATCGGCGCTGGGGTCCTGTACCGAACCGTGATAGTGCGCCCGGATGCGCGGGGGGCTGTCGCGGTCGATTCGGGGTTCCCTGCCAATCCCGAATTCGCGGATGTCACGCCCAGTCAGCTCCAGGATGTGCTGAAGGGTCTGGATGAGACGGTCGAGATGACACCAACGGTGCATGCCGGCGAGGCAGGGGTCGAGGATCTCTCCGAGCCGCAACTGCAGTCGTTGCTCGAGACGATGGAGGACTGATGCGCGCGCTCTGGATCATTCTCTCGATGGCTGCCGCCACGACACTGGCGGCACAGAACCCGGACTCGGGCCTGGGGCCGGGGGCGGACTCCCAGCATCTCGAGAGCCTGCGGCAGGAGGTCCTCGACCGCTACCGCACCCGTGCCCACGAGCTCCTGGGTCTGACGCCCGACCAGGCTACGAAGTTCGACTCGACGCAATCGCACGCCTGGGACGCGCGGCGTCAACTGATGTTGCAACGCCGCCAAGTCAACATGGCGCTGCAGGGACAGATGCGCCCTGGCATGGCAGCCAACTCCGACAGCGTGGGCAAGCTGCTCGACGCGCGGCAGCGGGTGACGCAGTCGCTCTTCCAGGTGGACGGTCAGGAAGACCGGGAAATGGCCGCGTTCCTGACCCCGGTGCAGCGCGCCCAGTACCAGGAATTCCGCCAGCGCTTCCGCGAGCGCATCGCCGAAGTGATCCGCAATAACCGCGGCGGAGTGATGCGGCCCGGTCTGCGGCCGGGTGTGCGGCCCGGGCTCCGGCCGGGCGTGCTGCGTCGCGGCCGTCCGTAACCGCCCGCAGCTTCTTCAGCTTCGACGCTATATTCCTCCTCCGCTTGATGGATGGAGGCGGGAATGTTCTTCGGGATTCCGGAATGGGCGCTCGGCGTCGGCGTCATCATCATC
>DASSIL010000351.1:0-3689 GCA_035691925.1 Gemmatimonadales bacterium | reverse complement strand
GAGAAGCACGACGGCCCGCACGCCGATCACTTCTGGGACGTGGAGCGCTCGGGAGGCGGCGTGACGATGGACATGGGATGTCACGCCATCGCGTTCTTTCGCTGGTTGAACGATCGCAACCCGATCGCGTCGGTCTACGCGCAGATGAGCACGAGCGTCCACGGCGCGAAGACGAGGGGCGACGACAACGCGATCCTCATCCTGGAATTCCGGAACGGCGTCCTCGCCCTCGCCGAGGAGAGCTGGACCAAGCTCGGCGGGATGGACGATTGCGCCGAGATCCACGGCTCCGAGGGCGTCGCCTACGCCGACGTACTGCAGGGCAGCTCGATTCAGACCTACAGCACCCGCGGCGTCGGCTACGCGGTGGAAAAGGCCGGGATCACCACGGGGTGGAGCTTCACGATGTACGAGGAGATCTGGAACTACGGCTTCCCCCAGGAAATGGCCCACTTCGTCGATTGCGTGCAGCACGACACGCCGCCCCTCGTAACAGGCGAGGACGGTCGAGCGGTGCTCGAGGCGATTTTCGCGGCCTACGCATCCGCAGGGACGGGACGCAAGGTGATGCTTCCGTTTACGACCGACGTCGACAAGCCGTACAAACTCTGGAAGCCGTGATTGAACGTCGTCACCTGCGAGAGCTACGAGCGGTTGAGCGCCCAGGCGGCCGCGATCGTCGTCGCCCAGCTGGAGCGCCGGCACGGGCTCGTCCTCTGTGCGGCAACCGGGAACTCGCCGATCGGCCTGTATGGCGAGCTGGCGCGCCGCGCCGCCGTCGACCGCGAGCTGTTCCGCTCGCTCAAGATCATCGCGCTCGACGAGTGGGGCGGGCTCGGTGAAGCCGATCCGGGATCGGCGGCGGGTTACCTGCGCGAGCGGGTCCTGACCCCGCTCGCGATATCCCCCGACCGGTTCATCGCCTTCGACGCGAGTGTCGAGCCGGCGGAAGCCTGTCACCGGATGCGCACCGCGCTGGAGCGCGTCGGCCCGATCGACCTCGCCGTGCTGGGACTCGGGCGCAACGGGCACGTGGGATTCAACGAGCCGGGACCGGCGCTCATCCCGTACTGTCATGTCGCGCCATTGTCCGAAGAGACGCGGGCGCACGCCATGACCCGCGCGATGCGCGAGCCGCCTCGTCATGGACTGACGCTCGGAATGCAGGAGATCCTCGCCGCGCGTCGCATTCTGCTGCTCGTGACCGGTGAGGGAAAGCAGCAGACGGTGGCGCGCCTCCTGACGGAAGAAGTCACCACCACGCTGCCGGCGTCGCTGCTGTGGCTGCACGGCAACGTCGATTGCCTGATCGACCGGGCGGTGTTGTGACCGAGCCGCTGGCGCGGCGCTTCGGCGCGGTGCATGCCACCGCGCTGAACATGATCAACATGATGGGGATCGGGCCGTTCATCACGATCCCGCTGCTGATGACGGCGCTCGCCGGGCCGCAGGCGATGCTCGGATGGGCCGTCGCACTGGTCGTGGTCGTGGCGGACGGAATGGTATGGAGTGAGCTGGGTGCTGCGATGCCCGGCTCGGGCGGCTCGTTCCGCTACCTGGTCGAAGGTTTCGGCCCGGCGAGCTTCGGCCGCCTCGTGGGATTCCTCTTCATCTGGCAGTTCATCCTGAGCGGCCCGCTCGAAATCGCCTCGGGCTACATCGGATTCGCCAACTACGCCGGCTACATCTGGCCGGGTCTCACCAAGAGCGGGGCGTTCGCGATCGCCGCGCTGGTCGGCGTCGTGAACATCGTGCTGTTGTATCGCCGCATCCACTCGATCGCGAGGATTACGCTCAGCCTCTGGGTCGGGTCGCTCGTGGCCGTCGCCGTCGTGATCGCGACGGGCGTCATGCACTTCGACCCCCACCGGGCGTTCGACTTCCCGCCCCACGCTTTTGCCTTTTCCAAGAACTTCCTCTTCGGCCTGGGGGCCGCCTCGAGCATCGGGATCTACGACTACCTCGGTTACTACAACGTCTGCTACATCGGCGACGAGGTGAAGGACCCGGGACGCGTCATCCCGCGCTCGATTCTCATTAGCACCGTCGCCGTCGCCCTCATCTACATCGCGATCAATTTCTCCGTGATCGGCGTCGTGCCGTGGCGCGAGTTCGTACCGGCCCAGGACAAGCCGGTGGCGAATTTCATCGTCTCGATCTTCATGCAGGAGACCTACGGCCCGGTCGTCGCAGCCTGGTTCACCTTGCTCATTCTGTGGACCGCGTTCGCGTCGGTGTTTGCGCTGCTGCTCGGCTACTCACGCATTCCATATGCGGCCGCGCGCGATGGCTACTTCTTCAAGCCATTCGCCCGGCTGCACCCCAAGGGGCAGTTCCCGTATGTGTCGCTCGTGGTGCTGGGCGTGTTGTCGATCGCCGGCAGCGCCTTCTCCCTGGGCACCGTGATCTCGGCGCTCCTCGCGACCCGGATCGTCATCCAGTTCATCGGCCAGATCGCCGCCGTGGTCCTGCTTCGGCGGAACCGGCCCGACATGCCGCGGCCGTATCGCGTCTGGCTCTACCCGCTGCCGCTGCTCCTCGCCCTGGTCGGCTGGGTCTTCGTGTTCGGGACGACCGACCCGACGATTCTGCTGTGGAGTCTCGTGGCGATGGTTCTCGGCGTCGTCGGATTCCTGCTCTGGTCACGGCGGGCGGGAACTTGGCCATTCGCGCGCACCCGCTGAGCAGCGATATGCTTGTCCCATGTCCCCCATCTCCCGAAGGAACGTGAGCCGCTACGACCAGATGACCTACCGCCGCTCGGGCGCGAGCGGCGTGCTGCTGCCGCTGGTGTCGCTCGGGCTGTGGCACAACTTCGGCGATGTCGACCCGTTCGAGCGGTCCCGCGCCTCGGTGCGCCGCGCCTTCGACCTCGGCATCACGCATTTCGATCTCGCCAACAACTACGGTCCCCCGCCGGGATCGGCCGAGAAGAACTTTGGGAAGATCCTGAAACGCGACCTCGCCGGCCATCGCGACGAGTTGTTCATCTCGTCCAAGGCGGGGTGGGACATGTGGCCGGGGCCGTACGGCAACTGGGGCTCACGCAAATACCTGATCGCCAGTCTCGATCAGAGCCTCAAACGCATGGGGCTCGACTACGTCGACCTCTTCTATCATCACCGCCCCGACCCGAACACTCCGCTCGAAGAGACGATGGGCGCGCTGGACCACGCCGTGCGCTCGGGGAAAGCGCTCTACGTCGGAATCTCCGCCTATTCCCCCGAAGAAACGCGCCGCGCCGTAGCGATGCTCGCTCGGATGGGAACCCGCTGCCTGATCCATCAGCCGAAGTACAGCATGCTCGTGCGCGACCCCGAGGATGGGCTCCTCACCACTCTGGCCGAGCTCGGCGTTGGGTGCATCTGCTTCTCGCCGCTGGCGCAGGGCCTCCTCACCGACCGCTACTTCAAGGGGATCCCCAGGGACTCCCGGGCCGCGAAGCCCCACGGCTACCTGCAGAAGGAGCAGGTGACGGAAGCGGTCCGCAAGAAGGTCCTGAAGCTGAACGCGGTCGCCCAGGCTCGCGGCCAGACGCTCGCGCAGATGGCGCTGGTCTGGACGCTGCGGCACGCCGGGATGACGTCGGCGATCATCGGCGCGAGCAAGCCGAAGCACATTGAAGATGCCGTGGCAGCGCTCGCGAACCTGAGATTCTCAGAGGAAGAGTTGGCGGCGATAGATCGGAT
>DASSIL010000350.1:0-6870 GCA_035691925.1 Gemmatimonadales bacterium | reverse complement strand
TGGGAGCCGGGCTGCACGACGCGCAGCGGCCACGTTTGCGTTTCGTTGGGGTCGATCATCGGATGGTGAGATGAATTAGCCCGGGCGAGAGGACAACGCCAGGGCGGACGTCACGGTCGCTTGCGAGTCCCACGCCACACTCTTCGCATCACACGGGGAGCCGTTTGGTGCGACATGCCCGCGACGAGCCTGCGCGTACATTGTGGCGTGATGCATCGCGCCATTGTGCTCGTGTCTGTCGCCGTCAGCTTCGGGATAGCGGCCGCCGTGGCGCAGTCGCCACGCACCGCCAACCCCGAACGGCCCACCGTCGCCACGCACGCCTACGCCGTCGCCCCCGGGTACATCGAAATCGAGCAGGGGATCTCCGCCCACGGCGCCGCGAGCCTCAACGAAGCCACGAGCTGGGACGTGAACATCAAGATCGGCATCGCCCCCTCCCTTCAGCTCGGGATCTTCGGCCCCGGCTACTCCCGCAACGGCACGGGTCATGGGATCGGGGACTGGGGGGTCGCGCTGAAGCTGCGCACCGACGTTTCCGATCGAGTCGCTCTGGCCGGCGTCCCGACGGTCAGCTTCCCAACGGGGAAGCAGCGGCTCGGTCTCGGTGCCGGCCGCGTCCTCGGCCAGCTCCCGTTGGTGCTCAGCGCCAACGGCCCAGCCGGAGTGCACGCCGATCTCAACGCGGGCCCGCTCGGCATCGGCGCCGGTCGACCCCAATGGCTCACCACTGCCTCATTGTCTCGCCCATGGAGCGGCTCCGTCGGTCTCTCCGCCGAGCTGTTCCGCATCAGTGCCGGAGCCGCCGGCTCACGGCAGGCAGGCCTCCTCGGCGCCCTGACGGTGTCGCCTGTCGAGTGGCTCGTCATCGACATCGGCGGCACGCGGGGGCTGGGCTCGGGCAGCCCCGACGTGATCTTCGTCGGCCTCACCACGAACCTGGGACACCTGTAAGAGAACGAGCCCCACCTTGTCGCGTGGGGCTCGAGTTGAAAGCTGGCTGCTGGCAGCTGACAGCTGATAGCTGACAGCTGATAGCTGATAGCTGATAGCCTACTTGCTGAGCGTGATCGGCACGCCGATCGACAGCAACACGTCGGCGTTCATCTTGGACTTCATCGCCGTGGCCTTCCCGTCCGGGTCGAACGAATAGAGGTTCGCCTCGAGCGATACATTCAGGGCGAACTTCGGTGTGACGGACGCACGAACGCCGGCGCCGAGAATAGCCGCCGGTGACGTCAGCTTGGTGGTGTCGGCGTCGTGCTCGTTCTTCCAGAACGTCCCGCCGCGATGCACGATGCCGCCGCCGATAATGAAGTGGAGATTGGTGCGAGCCGGCCGATACAGCATGCGGGCGCTGGCGGTGACGATGTTGCCGGCCACCGAGAACGAGAGACCGCCACTGGTACTCGTATCGTTGGCGAACGCACGCAGGCCGCTCTTCGAGTAGGCTCCAGAAGCTTCGATCCCGATCGTCGGCGATACCCAGTACGTGAGGCGCCCACCCCAGGTCGAGGCGGCGGTCTGTTGGATTTTCACATTCGACCCATCGCCATTGGCGTCGTTGCTCATGGTCAACAGAGCGTAGTAACTCGCGAAGAAAGGAGTGAGCTCGAATTTCGCCTGCGCCCGGGCGGTGCCCGGTGTCACGACGGCGCTCGCCAGCACCAGCCCCGCGATCGCCACAGCTCCGTGGATCCGTCTGATCATGAACACGTCGTTCCTCCCCAGGAAGTGTGAAGCTGCTGCCACCCTAGTGTCCTGATTCAACGGAGACCGGCGTCAACCGCGCCGTCACCGATGCGTCTCCCAGCTGCCCCTTGATGTTCCCCCCCCAACACACCACTCCCGACGACGTGACGCCGCAGCTGTGGTTGCCCCCGGCGCCGACCGATTGCATCGACGACCCGTACGACACTTTCACCGGGGCCTGCTTGTCGATGCGCGTCCCGTCTCCAATTTGCCCTTCGCGATTGCGTCCCCAGCAGTAGACCTCGCCGTCCGACGTGAGGCCGCAAGTGTGCTCGAACCCCGCCGTGATGGCGGTGAACGAATGGGCTCCGGCAACCGGCACCGGCGAATCGCGTTCGCTCTTCGACCCGTCGCCGATTTCGCCCGCGACATTCGCGCCCCAGCAGTACGCCTTGCCGTTCACTGCGATGGCACACGCGTGCTTTCCCCCAGCCGTGAGGCTCACGAACTTCACGTCGCCGTCGACGGCGTTGGGCTCGGTCGTGGCCTCGCGCGAGCCACGCCCCAGCTGTCCCGAGAACCCGTCGCCCCAGCAGTAGACGCGTCCGTCGGTGCCGAGGCCGCAGGAGTGGTCCGACCCGGCGGCAAGCATGCGGAAACGGGTGGGGCCGGTGACGCGTTGCGGAGTGGCGTTGCCGTGGGTCGAGCCGTTGCCGAGCTGGCCGTTGTCGTTGTCGCCCCAGCACCAGGCGACCCCGTCGGTCCCGAGCCCGCAGGTGTGGCGCGCCCCGGCGACGATCGACTGGAAGACATGCCCGCCGATCACCGGCGCCGGCGGCGACGAAGCCGCTGTCCGCCCGTTGCCGAGCTGGCCCTTCAGGTTGGCGCCCCAGCAGATGGCGGCGCCGTCGGCGAGGGCGCAGGTGTGGTTGGTTCCCGCGGTCAGCTGCGTCGCTCCGGTTACGCCGCTGACGAGGACTGGAACGTTCGCCGCCGCCCCGGCCCCCGGGTCTCCCGTCTGGCCCAGGTCGTTGCTCCCCCAGCAGGCGACGGCACCGGTCGTGGTGAGGGCGCAGGTGTGCTGCCCGCCGGCGGTGACGCCGCGGCGCGCGACGACGCGAGCGGCTTCGGCGGGCGGATTGGTCTGCGCCGGCGGCGGCGTGACGGCGGGCGGCTGCGACTCGGTCGGATTGTTCGCCACGACGGGCGGCGGGGCGGGAGGTGCCGGCACGGTGACCGTCACCGTCGCCCTGGCGTTCTCGGCGCTCGCGGTAATCGTCGCCGAGCCGGCGCGCGTGGCGGTCACGAGCCCGGTGGGGGAGACGCCTGCGATCGAGGGATCGCTCGTCGACCAGGTGACGTCGCGATCGCGTATCGTTCCCCCGCGCGCGTCTCTCAGGGTCACGGTGATCTGGCTCGATCTCCCGACGGCCAGGGTCAGCGTCGTGGGCGCGAGCGTGACGGTCGCGACGGGGATCAGCGCCACACTGACGGTCGCCCGCGCCGTCTGCGACTCGATCTGCGCCGTGATCGTCGTTTGGCCGGGCGCGACCCCGGTGACGATGCCGGCCGCCGTGACGGTGGCGATCGCGCTGGCGCTCGAGCTCCACCGCACCGGCCGGCCGGTGAGCGTGCGGTCGTGCGCGTCACGCGGGGTGGCCACGAGCCGTGTCTTCGCGCCGATCTGCAGCGACGCCTCGGGCGGCGAGATCGTCACGCTCGCGACGGCGACCGGCGTGATCGTGATGCGCGTGTTGGCGGTCTTCTTCTCCACGAGGGCGGTGATGGTGACTGCCCCGAGGCGCAGCGCCGTGACGGTGCCGGTGGGTGACACCGTCGCGATCGTGCGGTCGCTTGTGCCCCAGGTGATGGTGCGGCCGGAGAGGACGTTGCCCTGGGCGTCCTTCGGGTGGGCGGTGAGGAGGGCGGTGTCGCCCGCAGCGATCCCGGTGGGCCCCGTGATCTCGACGCTCGCGACCGGCGCCGCGACCGTCGTGATGATCACGGCGCCGGTATCGCTCTGGCCCTCGCTCGTCGCGATGACGTCGCCGCGGCCGGGAGCGCGCGCCTGCACGAGCCCGGTGGGCGAGACGCGCAGCTTCGTGGTGTCGCTCGACCTCCAGACGACGGTGTGCCCGGCCGAGGCGAGGATCGAACGACTCGCGTCCATGAGCACGGCGGCGAGCTGCGCGGTATCCCCGACCACGAGCGCGGTGGAGGAGGGGATCACCGTAATCGACGCGACCGGCGCAGACGGAGCGGCCGGCGTGACCGCGGCCGGCGCGGGGGCCCTGCCGGCCGTGCGGCCGAACATCGTCCAGGCGGCGACGCCGATCACGAGGAGTGCGGCGACGAGGCCGATCCACCTGAGCGTATTGCGTGCGGGCGCCGCCATGGGAGCCACCGTCGGCGGCGGCATCTCGGTCTTCGGCCGCGACGGGCGCTGCCTCCTCGGGGGGGGCGGCGGCGGCGCGATGCCACGCGGCAGCGGGGGCACCGAAGTGGGGGTGGTGGTGGCGCGCGGCTTGGGCGGTGCGGTCGGCGGCACGGGCGTCGAGGCGAGGATCGCGGTCGGCGACTCGGTGATTTCCCGGGACGCGACGGTCGGCGAGATCGGTTCGAGCGGCGTCGCCGGCAAGGGCGGCGCTGGCGGCTCGTTCGTCGCCGGGATCGGCGTCGTCGGCGCCGAAGCGGCGGCGTTCGGCGTGGACACCGGGGTGCTCGATTTCACGGGCGCGCCGGCCGTCGGGGGCGGCGTCGTGAACCTCGGCACCGGGGAGAGCGGCGTCCGCGGGGAGGGGCCGCTCAGGGCGGCGCTACCGCGCGCCATGCTCTTCATCTGCTGGCGGATCGGGTCGCTCGCGGGCGGTGTGCCGATCGCCTCGATCGCATCTTCTAAGGAAGGCCAGCGATCGGCGGGGGCCTTCGCGAGCATGCGCTCGACCGCGTGCGCCAGCACCGGCGGGCAATCGGGACGGCGCTCGAGCAAGGGCGGCGGCGGCTCGTGAAAGTGCTGCCACATGAGCGACATCACCGAGTCGGCGTCGAACGGCACCTTGCCGGTGAGCATCTCGTAGGCGGCGATGCCCAGGGAATACTGATCGGTGGCGCCGGTGATTTCCTTCGCCGAGCACTGCTCGGGGCTCATGTAGGTGGGCGTGCCGATCGTGGCGCCCGTCATCGTCAGCCCCTGCGACTCGCGCACCTTGGCGATGCCGAAGTCGGTGACGATCGTCCACCCGTCGGTATCGACCATGATGTTGGCGGGCTTGATGTCGCGGTGCACGACGCCGTTGCGGTGCGCATAGTCGAGCGCCGCGCCCGCCTGCGCGATGATCGCCTGGACCATTTTGACGGGCAGCGCGCCGTGCTCCTTGATGATGGCGTCGAGGGGCCGGCCTTCGACGTATTTCATCACGAAGAAGAGCAGCTTCCCCGATTCGCGCACGCCGTAGATCGGGATGATGTGCGGGTGACTCAGCTTGGCGGCGGTGCGCGCCTCGCGCTTGAAGCGATCGGCCATCCCCTTGCCCGAGGAGAGGAGGGCGGGGGACATGACTTTGATCGCGACCTTGCGGTCGAGGGCGAGTTCGTGGGCGAGGAAGACGCTGGCCATGCCGCCGCGGCCGAGCTCCGAGTGGATGTCGAATTCGCCGAGGGTGGCGCGGCGCAGGTCATCGATGAGTCCGGCCTGGGGATCGACCTCGACGTCGCTGGCGGATGCGGCGGCGGTCGGGATGGGGATGGAGATGCCCGGCATTTTTTCGGTGGCGACGGCCTGCTCGCCCGAGGCGTCGTAGCCGCAGCGGGAGCAGAAACGGGCGCCGGCCGCGAGGGGGGCGCCGCAGCGGGGACAGGCATTGAGCGTCGTCATCGCGTTGGAAATTGGTGCGCAGCGAATCTAGCCCGCGGGGGGGTGGCGAGCAAAGGTTCGGGGGGTGTTGGACGGGGCGTATGTCGTTATTGGGGGCCCCATTGACTCGGGGGGAGGAGCAGGCTAGTATGAGAGTCTCGCCAGCAAGTTTTTTCTGGCGGCTCTTTGAGAACTGATGGTCGAGCGTGTGGAGTGCGGCCCCGATTGAGCGCGCGGCGGTCAGACGCTGCGCGTGAGGGGTTTAACTCTGAATGTGATTCGGACGACTTAGAACAACGCAGTCGTTCGATTTGAGCTGTTCGAATTCTCTCTTGGAGAGTTTGATCCTGGCTCAGGACGAACGCTGGCGGCGTGCCTAACACATGCAAGTCGTACGGGATTTGGGGGCAACTCCAAGTTCAGTGGCAGACGGGTGCGTAACACGTGAAGAACTTGTCCGGTGGCGGGGGATAGCCGGCCCAACGGCCGGGTAATACCGCATACGATCGCGCGGGGGCATCTCTGCGCGAGGAAAGCAGCCGCAAGGTTGCGCCGACGGAGAGCTTCGCGGCCTATCAGCTAGTTGGCGGGGTAACGGCCCACCAAGGCTACGACGGGTAGCTGGTCTGAGAGGATGATCAGCCACATTGGGACTGAGACACGGCCCAGACTCCTACGGGAGGCAGCAGTGGGGAATATTGCGCAATGGCCGCAAGGCTGACGCAGCGACGCCGCGTGTGGGATGACGGTCTTCGGATTGTAAACCACTGTCAGGGGGAACGAATACCGGGCGGCGAATAGCCGACCCGGGGTGACGGTACCTCCAAAGGAAGCACCGGCTAACTCCGTGCCAGCAGCCGCGGTAATACGGAGGGTGCGAGCGTTGTCCGGAATCACTGGGCGTAAAGGGTGCGTAGGCGGTTCGGTAAGTTGCTGGTGAAATCCCGGGGCTCAACTCCGGGGCTGCCGGCAAGACTGTCGGACTTGAGCACGGTAGGGGCAGATGGAATTCCCGGTGTAGCGGTGGAATGCGTAGATATCGGGAAGAATACCAGTGGCGAAGGCGTTCTGCTGGGCCGTTGCTGACGCTGAGGCACGACAGCGTGGGGAGCAAACAGGATTAGATACCCTGGTAGTCCACGCCGTAAACGATGGACACTAGGCGTCGGGGGGAGCGACCCTCCCGGTGCCGTCGCTAACGCAGTAAGTGTCCCGCCTGGGGAGTACGGCCGCAAGGCTGAAACTCAAAGGAATTGACGGGGGCCCGCACAAGCGGTGGAGCATGTGGTTTAATTCGAAGCAACGCGAAGAACCTTACCTGGGCT
>DASSIL010000349.1:0-4081 GCA_035691925.1 Gemmatimonadales bacterium | reverse complement strand
CAAGAGCCGCCTGGACCCGCTGAGCAATCAGGCTGAAAGAAGGTGCACCGCACCGCGCTTCAGACCTGCAACAGGTGGGAATGATTCCCTTGCCGCGGGTGGGAGGCGCCCTGTCAGGCGCGCTGCAGGAAAGTATCGCGGTGACCGGCGGGCCTGTCAAACGCATGGCGCAAGCCGCCACGTCCGCGTAGCATGACTCGATGAACGGCGAGGAGGAGCGATTCGGGGTGCCGGTAACGCGCGGCTTCCGCGTGCGCCGAGTGCTGCTCGCGCTGATCGTCGGTTTCGCGTTCACGGGGTACGTGCAACGCACCGGCGTCGCCGTCGCCGTGCAACGGATGATGCCGGAGCTGGGTCTGACCCAGGTCCAGGTCGGCTGGTTGTTCACCGCATTCCTCCTCACCTACTCGGTGTGCCAGCTTCCGGGCGCGCTCGTCGGGCAGTGGCTCGGTGGTCGCCGCATGCTGAGCGTCATCGGTCTCGCGACCGTGGTAGCCAGTGTCGTTACTGCGATCGCCCCAGCGCTTGCCACCGGGGGTGCCCTCTTCCTGGGACTCCTCGCGGCGCGGTCGCTGCTCGGTCTGGCACAGGCCGCGCTCTTTCCCGTGGGCGCCGGCATGATCCGGTCCTGGTTCCCGGTGGGCGGCTGGGCGTCGGCGCAGGCGCTCGTGGTGACCGGACTGTGGTCGGGAGCGGCGGCGACCCCGCCGCTCGTCGCGTGGCTGATGGAGGCGCACGGTTGGCGCTGGGCGCTCGTCGTCACGAGCGTTCCGTCGCTCGTGCTGGTGGTGCTGTGGCACGTATACGCGCGAGACCGCCCGGTCGATCATCCGGGGGTACGGCCCGACGAGCAGCGCGAGCTGGTGGGGAACCCGCCCCCTACGCCGGGTCCGGCCGTCAGCGTGCATCGTCTCCGGCGCCTGCTCGCCGATCGGCCGATCCAGCTACTCACGGTTTCGTACTTCATCATGAACTACGTGTTCTACCTCGTGACGTTCTGGAGCTTCCTTTACCTCGTTCAGGAGCGGCGGATGGGCGTACTGGAGAGCGGCGCGCTCGCAGCCCTGCCGGCAGCGGCGGCGGGCGCGGCCGCGGGGGCCGGCGGGTGGCTGGCCGATCGCCTGCGAGCGCGCTTCGGCGACCGCCGCGGGATGCGTGTGGTGCCCCTGGTGGCGTTGCCGACGTCTGCCGTGTTCCTGTACCTCACGGTCAGGGCGGCGAGCCCGTATTGGGCAGTGGCGGCGCTGTGCTTCGGGTTCGCCTGCGTCGAGGTGACGGAGGGCTCGTACTGGGGAGCGACGATGCGCCGAGCGCCGGACGACACCATGGCGGCGACCGGGCTGCTCAACACGGGCGGCAATCTCGGCGGCGTGGTCGCGACCCCGATCATCGCCGCGCTGTCGTCGACGTACAGTTGGACCGTGGTATTCGCGACGGGTGCAGTCCTCGCCCTGGTCGCCGCGGGACTCTGGTTCTGGATCGACACCGGGCGCCCCGTTCCGGTCGCTGCAGCCGACGCAGGCGTACGATGACGCTACCGCCCACGGCAGTTCCCGTGCGTCCGTTTCTCGACTGGCCCGTCGTCACAAATCCGGCGGAATGGGAAGCGGACGTCGCCATACTGGGGATCCCGCGCAGCGAGCCCTATCCGCGCGACCCGCAACCGAACGATCAGTCGCGCGCCCCGGACGCCATTCGTTCGCATTCCTCCCGGTTCTGCTATGCGAGCGGCAACTGGGACTTCGACACCGGGACAGACCTCACCTCGGTGCTCCCGTCGCGACATCTCGATCTCGGCAACGCCGCGTGGAGCGGCGGCTCTTACGACGAGTACGCTGCGTCCGTCACCGGGTACCTACGCCAGCTGTGGCGGCAACGGGCCCAGGTGGTGATCCTCGGCGGTGACCACGGTGTGACGATCCCGGTGCTCGACGCCCTGGATGCGCTCGGCGAGCCGGTTCACGTCCTGCAGATCGACGCACATCTGGATTGGCGCGCGGACGTCGACGGGGTGCGCCGCGGCTACAGCAGCCCGTTGCGCTGGGCGAGCGCCACGCCGGCGGTGCGGGGCTTAACGCAGGTGGGCCTGCGCGCCGTGGGAAGCGCCCGGCGCGGGGAAGTGGACGCCGCGCGTGCCTACGGGTCGCACCTCGTCACGGCCGAACGCTTCCACCTCGAGGGCAGCGATGCCGTCCTCGCCACGATCCCCGAGGGGCGCGCCGTGTACCTCACCATCGACGCGGACGGCCTCGATCCGGCGGAGATGCCGGCGGTGATGGCCCCGACGCCGGGGGGATTACGCTTTCACCAGGTCGCGCCGCTGTTGCGCGCCGTGGCGCGCCGGCACCGTGTCGTCGGCATGGACCTCGTGGAGGTTGCGCCGTCGTTCGACGCGGCGAACGGCGTGACCTGTGTAACCGCCGGTCGACTGATCCTGAATGTCCTCGCCGCGTCGTGGGGACCGGACGGCGGCTGCCGGCGCCCCGCGAGTCCGCCGACCACGAGTCGCACATGAAGGCAGTCGCTACTACGCCTCCGTCGACGGTCCGAACCAGGTGGTGAGCGCAGCGACGAGCCCCAGTTGGGTTCCGTCTCCCACCCATGCCACATGACCGTCCGGCCGAATCAGCACGGCGACCGGAGCATCGACCGTCCCGATCGCCGGAAGGTCCCATATCCCATCGTAGCCGGCATCGATCAACCGCACCCGATCCGCCCACGGCGTGATGTCGAAGCCGTCGGGCTCACCGAGGTTGAGGAGGACCGGTCGCGCATCGCGCAGCAGGGTGAAGACGCGCCGCGGGCCATCCGCGGTGACCAGGTCGAGATCGGGCATGCGGCGTCCGAGCAGCGGGTGACCAGGCCCGAGGTCGTAGCGAATGTCCAGGCCAGACATCATCGCGGCGAATCGTTTGCGCGGCTCGTCCATCTTGAGCAGCTCGGACACGACTTCGCGTAACGCGTCGGTGCGGTCATCGGTGCGGAGCAGCGCGACTTGCGCCATCGTGGTGCGCAGCACGCGGGCCGCGACCGGGTGGCGCTCGCGGTGATAGGTCTCGAGGAGGCTGTCCGGCGATATCCCTTTGACCACCTGGGCCAGCTTCCAGCCCAGATTCACCGCATCCTGCACGCCGGTGTTGAGGCCCTGGCCGCCAACCGGCGAATGCACGTGCGCGGCGTCGCCGGCCAAGAGGACCCGTCCGGCGCGGTAGGCAGCGGCCTGGCGCGTCGTGTCGGTGAATCGGGAGATCGCCGTGGGACTGTGCACCCCGTAATCGGTCCCGCAGACCCTGATGAGCGCCGCGCTGAGATCACCCAGCGTGGGTTCGCCGACGGCGCCGAGCTGTTCGGGGACCCCGACCCGCACCGGCCCGGCATCCTTGAAGACCACCTTGCCGTCTCGGATTTCGTACTCCCGCCTACCGAACCCATGGATCCCAAGGGCTGTGCGGTGGGTGCCCAATGGCGGCTCTTCGGTCATCTCGACTTCGGCGATCAGGCTGCTCGTCGTCGCATCCCATCCGGGGAACTCGATACCCGCGGCTTTGCGGACCAGGCTGCGTCCTCCATCGCACCCGATGAGGTAGTCCGCTCTCAGAGCGGTGCCGTCGGAGAGCTGGATGTCGACGCCGGTATCGTCCTGCGTGAACCCGGTCACCTCGCGTCCGCGATGGATCGGCACCGCCAGCTCGCCGACCCAGCCGGCGAGGATGCGCTCGATGTGGTTCTGCCACAGCCCGAGCCCATAAGGGTGCCGCGTGGGGAAGTCGCTGATGTCCAACGACACCCCGCCGAACCCGGCGACCTGAGCTTTCTGTCCTTCCGCGAGAAATCGATCGGCGATGCCGCGCTGATCGAACACCTCGATGGTCCGTGCGTGCAGGCCACCCGCGCGCGCGCCGATGAGGTCCTGGCCGGCGCGCCGCTCGACGATCGCGAGGTCGACCTGCGCGAGCGCCAGCTCGGCCGCCAACATGAGCCCCGTCGGACCGCCTCCGGCGATCACCACCGCATGTTGCTGGTGCATTCGAAGTCCCGGGTTAAGGAAGGCGCACAGTCTGCCAGCGCCCCCGGGTCTTGC
>DASSIL010000348.1:0-48901 GCA_035691925.1 Gemmatimonadales bacterium | reverse complement strand
TCGAGCGCGCGAGAGGCTCGGGCGTACAGCCCGTAGCGTGGCGGCAGGAGGACGAGATCGGGGCAGCGGCGCAGCGCCTGATAGATCGGCATGCCCACCGCGATTCCCGCGAGCGCCGCCTCGGGCGACGCCGACCAGATGATGGCGCGATCGGTGCCGCCGGGGGCGATCGCCAGCGGCCGGTCATGAAACCGCGCACTGCGTTGCGCTACACGTTCGACCGCGATCGGAAAGGTGAGCGGATTGACGTAGAGAATGACGCGGTCCATCGGGCACAAACCTGGCTCTGGGAAAGAGAACGTGCCCGAAATAATACCGAAAGTCAAGCAACTACTTAATAACCATATTTACAGCACAATGTCCTATAAATGGCGTGACACTGACATATCTATTAGAGCCAGCCAGATATCCACCGCTCGACCAATTCTGTAGCGTACCACGCCATGCGCCGCCCACCGCTTGCGACCCTGGTCCTGTTGCTGCCCGTCCCGCTGGCCTCGCAAAGCCCGACCGTCGATTTCATCCAGCAGGCGCGCACGCAGATGTCGGCGAATGCGCTGGACAGCGCTGCTGCATTGCTCCGCACCGCCATGGCCAGCGCGACCCAACGCTCCGACAGCGTCAACGCCTACACCTGGCGCGGGATTCTCGCGTTCATGCAGGGCAGTGACTCCGCGACGCGAATGGAGTTTCACCACGCGTTGCAGCTGGACTCGTCGCTCCAGGTCCCGGGGCTCGAGCGGGCGTCACCGCGCCTGGCCCGGCTCTTCGAGCAGGAGCGGCTGGAGCTGCGACCAGGTATCTCCTTCGTCTCGAGCGATGTCGACGAGAAGCCGCGGCGTCTGTCCGGACCTCCGGTGGTGTACCCGCCCGACATGCTGCGGCGGCAGGTGCGCGGCCAAGCTCTCGTGGGATTGACCGTCGATACGCTGGGGCACGCGGAAGAACGATCGCTGGTCATCGTCGCGACGCCCGATTCGGGGATGAACAACGCGCTCCGCTCGATGGTGCTCGCGTCGACGTTCTCCCCCGGCCGCATCCATGGCCGCAAGGTGCGGACGTTGATCGAGCTGGCGATCGATCTCGTTCCGGGAACGCCGCCCAATGCGACCTCGCTCGTCACCGCCGCGCGCGGACGCCTGGCCGTCCATGAGACCGCCAACGCGCTCGCCTTCTTAAGACAGGCACTCGATCCGATGACCAGAGCGACGGAGGGCGAGCGTGTGTATGCACAGCTCGTGGAGGGGATCGCCTGGAAGGAAGCTGGCCGGGACACACTGTCACGCGAGGCGTTCGACAGCGCGCTTGCCGGATACCAGCAGCTCACCGCTCGCGGTGTGGAGCTGGCGCCGTTCCTGAAGCGACTTGCCGACTCGGTACGGCTCGCCCGATCCGGCCGCACTCCAGGCGCACTCGGTTCGCCCGCGGTGCTCGAAGCCGTGGATACCCCACCCGTCCCCATTTCCCACCCGGCGATCAACTATCCGCCCGAGATGCAGGCATTGCGCGTGGGCGGCACGGTCGTGGTGGAAGCGCGCGTCGACGCCAGGGGACACGTCCTGGCGGGGACGGTGCGTGTGGTGCAGAGTCCGAATCCGGGGCTGGAGCGCGAAGCGATGCGAGTAGTAACTGCTGCGGTCTACAAACCCGCGCGCCGCGGCGGGCAGGCGGTGGCGGTCACGATCCGGCAGCCGATTACGTTCGCGCCGTACTGACAGCGGCGATCAGGATCATGTCGCGCGGCCCACCACGACGCCGCCGCGGATCAGCAACGCGCTGCCGTCCCGCCGCGAACCGGTCAACGTCCCACCGGCCGAGCTGAAATCCCCGAAGTGCACCGGTCCGAAAAGCAGGGACAGATCGATGCGCGCAGAGCGCCTCACGCGGAACAGGAGGCCGCCGCCGGCGCCGTAAAACCGGCCGTCGGCGTGGTAGGTTGTTCCGCCGGCGACGATCCGTTCATGCGCATACCCGACGCGCGCCGCGACATATGGCTGCACCGCACTCGGCGGCACCGGAATCGCGAAGCGCGGCTCGGCGAAGATCGCCAGCACCGTGAAATGGGAGTTCAGGCTGGGAGCACCGTGGCGGGACCACTGCGCGCCGAGACCGAAGGAGAGGTGGGAGCCGGCCGAGAACCTCAGTTGACCGTCAAGACCAGGGCCAGCATCGGTCCCTCTGAAATCCACGCCCGCGGGAGAGAGGTAAATCACGCCCGCACCCACGCCGATCTGCGCAGTTCCGGGCGGCGCCGCCCCCACGAGTACCGCTCCGGCGCACGCGAGCGTGTGGAGGGCCGTCCTCATCCTCACCGCTTGCCGAGGTATGCCCGCACCAGCGGTGCCACGCGCCGGCGCACCAGCGCCGCCTCGAGCTCATTCTTCTCTTCCGCCGACGCCTCGACGAGCAGCCGCGTGACATCCGCCTCACGGACCGCCACCGCCACCCCGTCGCGGTACAGCAGGCGGTTGCCGGCGAGCGATGCCACTACAGGGCCGGGAACGATGCTCCCCACGAGATTCAACGGGTCGGCGCCGCTCACCGCCACGAGCTCCCCGGTCGCCTCGGCACGCCGCACGGCACGCAGCGATCCGACGGCTTCGGGGAGTGCATACTGCTCACCCGAGAAGCCACCGACGAAGCGCCCGCCGCGGACCTCCCCGCGCGCCTCGAGCCGGCGGTAGACGCGCAGCACGTCGCGCCACGGGACGAGCGTCGTCTCGCGCTCAACCAGGCGACGGAACACCACGCCATAGCGCCGCAGCAGCATCCACGCGACCGCTTCGGCCTGCTGCTCCTCCGGCAGCAGCGAACGGCGCCCGGTACGTGACCAGCGTCCCGCCGTTTCCACGCCGAACGGCGCGGTCCGGCCGCGACGCCGCAGTCTGCCGATCGGCCGGCGGCGATCCGACGGTACCAACAGCGCGCGCAGCCCCGCGAAGCTGTCCGAGACGACGAGCCCCCACGACACCAGCTCGCCGAGCCCCTTTTCGACCTCCGTGCGCAACAGACCAGTGGCGTTGACGAGGTCGCCGAAGAACGACGCGCCGCGCGCGTCCAGCGTGGCGAGCACGGTGCTCCCCACGTGCGACAGGACGAGCCGCTCCGCTGTCGGCTCCGGCTGGATCGCCCGCCACACCTCGCCGCGCTCACGGCGAAAGAGTGCCAGCGGTGTGGTTCTGATCGGGCCGGACTTGTGGCCGCTTCCTGCCATCGCCGCAGGCGGCGGGCTGAGGCGACCCCAGGCGATCTCGCCCGAGAGACACAGCGCGTCGAGCCAGAGCGGATCGTAATCGGCCACGCGGGCGGGGAGCACGTCGCTCTCCCACGCACCGGCCGCCAGCTCGAAACCGTCGAGGATGTCGAGCACCGCCGCCAGCCCCTCGTGCCCCTCAGCGCGCGTCTCCTCGGTGAGCCGCTGCCAGCGGAACAGGAACCGCATGAAGTCCGCGGCGTTGACGGGTTCGATCTCGCGGCGCAGCCGGTCGAGGGTGTAGCGGTGGATGCGCGCCAACAACCGGCGCTCGCACCATTCGAGCTCGATGACGCCCGGCGTGAATCGGCCGCGCAGCACGAACCCCTCGTGCTCGAGTGCGGCAAGCGCGAAGTCCACATCGCTGGACGGCAGTGCGAGCGCCTCCGCAAGACTCGCGGCGGTGGTGGGCCCGATCACCTCGAGGCGTCCCCGGATCAGCTCCCGCATCGCGTCCTCACGCGTCCACCTCCGCGCTCGCTCGCGCTCCGGCGCGTCGAGCGCGGGCTCAGGCTGTGCACCCGGGTAGACGGCGCCAAGCATCGGGAGACGTTCGACCGCGACCCAGAATCCTGGTCCGCCCCTCAGGACGGTCGCCCGCCGAGCCTCGACGAGCTGCTCGAACAACCCCCGCCAATCCGCATTCCGCAATCCGCATTCTGCGATCGGAATCGCTCCGGTCACCAGCAGCGCGTCGTGCAGCTCGTCGACGTTCGTCGCCTCCGGCCACGCTTCTTCCCGCACGCGCTCGATCGCCGCGGTGTCGAGCTTGCCGAACTCTTCAGCGGTCTTCTGGTCGAGGGAGCGGCGCGTCGCTACCGCCTGGGTGCGACGCTCCTCGAGCGGTGCGTCGTCGAGGAACGCATACGGCTTGGCGTTGAGGATCTCGTGGGCAATGGGAGAGGGCTCGGTGGTGTCGCGCGCCACGAGGGTGAACCGGCCGGCACTGATCCCCTCCAGCACGCGCACCAGCCCCGCGAGGTCCATCGCCTCGGTGAGGCAGTCCGCGATCGTTTGGTGAATCAGCGGATGGTCGGGGATCTCGCGGTCGCCCACCAGATTCTCGGGGCAAGCAAGCTGATCCGGGAACACCGCCGCCGAGAGATCCTCGGCCTCCATCCGCTGCAGCGGCGTCGGGACCTTGCGGCCGCCCCGGAAGCGCAGCACGGCGAGGGCGCGCGTGGCGTTCCAGCGCCAGCGGCTCTGGAACATCGGAGCATCGAGCATCGCCTGGATCAGGAGATCGCGCACCGTCGCGGCATTGAGGTATTGGAAGACGCTCTCCAGCGGGAAGCTGTGATGCGGTCCGAGCGAAATGACGATCGCCTCGTCGTTGGCCGCCGCCTGCAGCTCGAAGTTGAACGAGCGGCAGAACCGCTTGCGCAGACTCAACCCCCAGGCCTTGTTGACGCGCGCGCCGAAGGGGGCGTGCAGCACGAGTTGCATCCCGCCGGCTTCGTCGAAGAAGCGTTCCAGGACGAGCGTCTGCTGGCTCGGCACGACGCCGAGCACGGCCTTCGTAGCGGCGAGATACTCGACGATCTGTGACGCCGCGGCCTCAGAGACGCCCGTTTCCGCCACGAGCCAGTCACGCGTCGCTGCGGGGTCGCCCAGCCGCCGCTCGATGTCCTGCCGCAGGCGCGACACCTCCGTTGACAGCTCGTCGGTCCGGGACGGCGCCTCCCCCAGCCAGAACGGGAGCGACGGGGGCTGTCCGTTGGCGTCCGCGACCCTGACCTGCCCCGATTCCACTTTGAGAATCAGATACGACGCGTTCCCGAGCTGGAAGATGTCGCCGGGGGCGCTCTCGATCGCGAAATCTTCGTTGAGGGTGCCGACGAACGTCTCCGTCGGCTCGAGCACGACGCGGTAGTCGCCCAGGTCCGGGATCGCCCCGCCCGAGGTGATGGCCGCCAACCGCGCGCCGCGGCGCGCCCGGAGACGGTGATGGACGCCGTCGTAGTGCAGGTATGCGGCGCGCCGCCCGCGCTTCGTGGTGAAGCCTTCCGACAGCATGCGCACGACGTCGTCGAAATCCTTGCGGGCGAGGTCGCGGTAGGGGTACGCCCGGCGTGCGAACGCGAACAGCGCGTCCTCGTCCCACTCTTCACAGGCGACCGCGGCGACGATCTGCTGGGCCAGGATATCGAGCGGCTGTTGGGGAATGATCAGCCGGTCGAGCTTGCGCTCGCGCGCGGCGCGCAGCAGCGCGGTGCATTCGATCAGCTCGTCGCGGGACAGCGGGAAGATGCGTCCCTTGGGGACCGCGCTGAGGCGGTGCCCCGAGCGGCCCACGCGCTGCAGCAGCGTTGCGATCGCGCGCGGTGTCCCGATCTGGATGACGAGGTCGACGGCGCCGATGTCGATGCCCAGCTCGAGCGACGCCGTTGCCACGAGCGCCTTGAGCTGGCCGTTCTTGAGACGGGTTTCCGCCTCGAGTCGCTTCTCGCGCGACAGGCTGCCGTGATGGGAAGTGATCTGATCGGCGCCGAGGCGCTCGGAGAGCTGCATCGTGAGCCGCTCGCACAACCGCCGCGTGTTCACGAAGACGAGGGTCGTCTTGTGCTCGTTGATGAGCGCGGTGATCCGGTCGTCGACTTCCTCCCACACCTCGGCAGCCATCACCGCCTCGAGGGGCGAGGAGGGGATTTCGATGGCCAGATCGAGCTCGCGCGCATGCCCCACGTCGACGATGGCGGGGAGCGCGCGCCCGGCCCCGACAAGGAAGCGGGCGATGTCCTCGATCGGTTTCTGGGTCGCCGACAATCCGATGCGCTGCAGCGGGTGACGCGTCAGCGCGGCCAGGCGTTCGAGCGAGAGGGAGAGGTGGCTTCCCCGCTTGTCGCGCGCCACGGCGTGGATTTCGTCCACGATCACCGTACGCACCGATCGCAGCATCTCGCGCGCCCGCTCGGACGTCAGCACGAGATAGAGCGACTCGGGCGTCGTGACGAGAATATGCGGCGGTCGCTTGACCATCGCCTGCCGGTCGGCGGGCGCCGTATCTCCGGTGCGCAGCAGCACCCGCACGTCGACGTCCGCCTGGTTCCCATCGGTCAGGGCGTGACGGATCTCCGCGAGAGGCTCGGACAGGTTCTTCTGGACGTCGTTGGAGAGGGCCTTGAGGGGCGAGACGTACACCACTTGAATTCCGTTCGTCAGCGTGCCGTCGAGTCCCTGGCGCACGAGGTCGTCGATGGCGGCGAGGAAGGCGGCGAAGGTCTTCCCCGAGCCCGTCGGCGCCGCGATCAGCACGTCCTGGCCGGCCTGAATCAGCGGCCAGGCGAGCTGTTGCGGTTCGGTGGGCTCGCGGAAACGCTCCGCGAACCAGCGAGCGACGACCGGATGAAAGCGCGCTGTGGTCACGAGCCCGCCAGCAGGGCGTCGAGGGTGGTGCCGCGCGTCGCGACGATGCGCTCCACGGTCTCGCCGATCTTGTTGTTGGGCGTCGACGCGCCGGCCGTAATGCCGAGGGTGACCCGGCCGGCTGGGAGCCATGTGTCACGGCGCTCCTCTTCCCGCTTGCCGACCGGCAGAAAGCGGATGCCGCCGGTGTGCGGATCGATGCACTGCGCGTCTTCGATGTGATAGGTCGGAACCGCGCTCGCGCAGATCGCGGCGAGATGGGTGGTGTTGCTCGAGTTGTAACCGCCGATCACCACCATCACATCGAGCGGTTCGGCGATCAGCTTCAGCACCGCGTCCTGGCGGTCCTGGGTCGCCGAGCAGATCGTGTCGAACGTGCGGAAGTGCTCGGGCAGTGCGGCCTCACCCCAGCGCCGGGCCATGCTCACGCCCAGCTCTCGCGCAATGGCGAGCGATTCGTTCGACAGCATGGTGGTCTGATTCGCCACCCCCACCTTCACGAGGTCGGTGTCGGGGTCGAACCCGGGGGAGATTGCGTGGGCGAAACTCTGGAGCAGCGTCTCGCGGCTGCCGTGCCCTTCGATATGGGCGCAGACCTGCTTCGCTTCGTCCATATGCCGGACGATGATGTATTTCCCCCGCGGAAACTTCGTGACCTGGCTCGCCGTCGCCTTCGTCTCTTCGTGGAAGAACTTTCCGTGGATCACCGCGGTGTAGCCGTCGCGCGCGTAGGACTCGACACGCTTCCAGACGTTGAGCACCGACCCGCAGGTCGTGTCGACCAGCACGCAGCCGATCTGGCGCAGCCGATCGAAGTCGTGCACCGTCACGCCGAACGCCGGCAGGATGACGACGTCGTCGGCGGTCACGCCGCTGAAGTCGAACGCGCCGTCCGGTCCCCGGAACAGGAACTCCACACCCATCCCCCGCAGCTTGGAGTTCACGTGCGGATTATGGATGATCTCACCGACGAGGAGGGTCCGGCGATCGGGGAACTTGGTGCGGGCTTCGTAAGCGTATTCGACGGCGCGGTCGACGCCGTAGCAGAAACCGAACTCGCGGGCGAGACGGATCGTCACTTCGCCGACCGTCAGCTGGAAGCCCTGCTCGCGGATCGCCTCGACCACGCGACTGTGATAGTCGGCGGTGAGGGCGCCCTCGATCTCGTCCTTGAGGCCGAACCCTTTGCGGAAATACGTCTGCTCCACACCGTCAATCTAACGGCGTACAGCCTCCGGCGCGTACCGCGTCGAGTACGCGCTGAATCTGCCAGCCGTCACGGATCGCAGCGGGCTCGCCCTCCGGGCGCGCGCCGCCGATCGTAGCGACCAGATCGCGCATCAGGCGCACGAAGGACCGCGCCCACATGTTGTTGACCGTGGTCTTCCCCGACAGATCGTCGGGGACGCTCACGTCCTCGAGCGGCCCACCGCGCTTGCCCAGCTCGAGCCGGGTTTCACCGGCGAGGACCAGCGTGCCGTCGGTCCCCGAGATCTGGGTGTAATGTCCGGGTCCGTGCTGCGCCACGACGGAGAGCGTGAGCGTGACGATGACGCCGCCCGCGAGCGTGAGTACCGCGCTCGCGAACTCGTCGGCGGTCACGGGCCGCACCGTTCCACCGGCGTCGGCGCGCTCGCGCACGAACGTGTGCGCATGTCCTTCCACCTGCACCACCTCGCGTCCCGTCCAGAAGCGGCACAGGTCGATGAGGTGCGACCCGACCGCACCGAGGATCCCGCCCCCCTGCGCCGCGTCGAACCACCAGGTCCATAGAGCGTTCGGGGCCTGCGGGCGGCCGTCCCCGCGGATGTAGGGTTTGAGGACGATCTCGATGTGGCGCACCTCGCCGATCGCGCCCGCGCGCACCAGCTCGCGGATGCGGCGCCGGTTCGGCTCGTAGCGCAACTCGTGGTCCACCCAGGCGACCTGACCGGGCCGCCGCTCGGCCGCCGCGACGATCTGCCACGCCTCGGCGGCGTCCAGGGCCAGCGGCTTCTCGCACAGCAGATGTCGTCCCGCTTCCAGCGCGGCGATCGCATAGCGCGCGTGGTTGGCTGGCGTGGACGATACGATCACAAGATCGGCGCGGCCGGAGCGGGCCAGCTCGACGCCATCGTCGAAGACGTTGGGGATCCCGAATTCCTGAGCGGTGGCATCGGCATTGGCGCGGTGTCCGCTGGAGATCGCGGTGACCTCCACGCCCGGGACGAGTTTCAATCCGGGCAGCTGGACGCGCTTCGCGAATCCTGTGCCGATGATGCCGATCCGCAGCGTCACAGCTGCACCGCGCAGTTCACGGTGTCGCTTTCGAGGGGCACGTTGTCTGCGGTCAGCTCTACCGACCGTCGCCCCGGGATCGCGACCTCCGCCCCGTTGCCCTTGACGTGGACGGCGTATGGCGGGCGTTCGCGAGCGAGCGTTGCCGTGCCGGAGTCGACGATGATCCCGTGCGCGACGGTGCCGATGATGTACCGAACCGAGGTGATCGCGCCGCGGGGCGCAGCCGAGTCGCCGCGGGAGAGCAGGGAGTAGGTCCCGCTATCGGGCGAGCCGACGCCGCTTCGCAGCCACACCAGCAGGCCGTTGCCGTGCTGCCCCCCATCGAGCACGACGCCATGACCGTCGCCGCAGCGGCGTGCCCGGATCGGGATGCGAAACCCGACCGTGTCGCCGCCGCCCGTGATCGAGATGTGCACGTGCGCGGTGCCGCCGGTCTGCGAATCCGCGGACGCCCTGCAACTGCACAACACCGCGACCCAAGCGCAGGTGATCCTCCCGACCGCGCGGCGCATCAGGAAGCCACGCCGAGTTGAGCTCGCGCCGCGGCGACGCTCAACGTATGCGGCGCCAGCGACGCGACGAGCTCGGCCGGCAGCGGCTCCGGTTTCAGCGTATTGCGATCGACGCATACCAGAACCATCCACCCGGCGGCCGCGAGCTGCGGCGTCCCGGCACATTGCACATCGAAGTTGAGCGTCATCGAGGTGTTGCCCACCTTCCCGACGTACGTCGCGACGCGCAGGCGATCATCGAGTCGCGGCGGGTGAAAGAACTCACTGTGGACGGCCTTGCGAGGAAGGAAGATGTCGTAGCGCTGGAACACGTCCTTGTAGGCGAGCCCACAGGCGCGGAACATCTCGGTCTCGGCGATCTCGAAGAATCGCACGTAGGAGCCGTAAAAAATGATGCCCGCGAAGTCCACGTCGGACCAGCGGACATATTCCTCGATGATGTAGGGCGAAGGCGACGCTGCGGCGGGCATCGCCGCGGGAAGCTAGAGGCGGTTACTGAAGGGCGCCAGGACGTCCGCTTTCACCGTACGTCCGCAGTCGGCGCCACAACGTGGTGCGACTGATACCGAGCTTCCGGGCCGCTTCGGCAAGCCTGCCTCCCGTCACCGAGAGGGCCTCGAGGATGGCCTCACGCTCCTGCTCGGCGAGCGTGCCCACCCCGCCGTTGTCGGCGACGAAGACCGCTTCGCCGATCGATGTCGCGCCGTCACGCAGCACGACCGCGTGGCCGTGCTTGTTCAGCAAGACCCGGCGGGCATCAGGACCGTTTCCGTTCGACTCGGCAAGAACGCGGCGGGCGGGCGGGTTCGCGTAGACCAGCCGACCATCCGCATCGAATACGGCAACACCCTGTCCCAGGGACTCCAGCACCGCGCGAATGAGCGCGTCCATCGGCACCCCTTACCACCGGTAGATGCGAAATGTTTCATCGCCGGCGGGGACGTCGTCCACGACGCACCAGCCGGGCCCGCTCCGTCCGCGGCAATTCGCTCAGCTGCCGACGGATTTCATCGAGCGAGCTGCCCAGGATCTCCGGGCGTCTCCCCCGGAGGACAGCAAACCGTAAGCCTCGATCGAAGGACGGCAGATCCGAGGGGCGCAGCCGCCTCGCCTGTCCTTCCTTGAGCACCATACGCACGACACCTGATCCGCGCTCAACCTCGTACTCGAGCGGCACCCGGTCGCCGTACAGATGAATCGATCCGGGAAGCGCGTCGAGCCGGCTCCGGACATCCTCCGGGATGAGCGCCACTGGGTCCAGGGTCAGGGCGCGCACCAGGAACGCGTCCCAGCTATCGACCCCCGCAAGCTGCTCCGCGATACTCTCCGCGAGCCGTTCAGGGGAGACGACGTTCAGAGTACCCCCCGAACGGCGCCAGTATTCATCCGCGCGCTCGATCGCCCGTCGCACCTGCCGCTGGTCGGGGTGGGGGGTGCGCCCCTTCATGAATGCCTGGACGAGCGCCTGTCGCGCGGCTGACGCGAGGTCCTCGGGGAAGGGGCTCGGGAGCGCCTCCGACTCGCGTTCCAGCTGGAAACCGAAGTACTCGAGCGTGCGCACGGCGACCAGGCGGCCGCGCTTCTGACCTTCCACGTACTCCACTATCGCGGGGCTGCGTCGGGCGTAGCGGCGAATCAGCCGCTCGGGTATCTGGGTGCCTTCAATCCCGGCGCGCGGGTTGCCGAAACGATCCGCGAAATAGCGCAGCGGTCCGGCGATCGCCCCCCAGCTGCCGCAGACCGAACTGCGCGACACGCGCGCTTCATGACCGTCGGCCGTCGTTTCGTCGATGACGAGGTCGAACGGCTGGTAACGAGCTACGAGGTCCTGGAACGCGGCCAGGGTGCGCTCGTCGGCGAGGGGCAAACGCTCCGGCAGCGGGCGCTCGATCTGGCGATAGACGGACGCCGTGCCGAGGGCGATGTCCTCGAGTGCCTTGATCAAGACTCCGCGCCAATCCGCCCAGCGATCCAGCGTCTCGCGAAAGAGATGCCGTGGGAGCCCGTAGACCTCCCCCAGATACCCGTGCTTGTTCACCGCTTCGGCGAAGAGATTGTAGGCGGTGAGATGATCGCTCCCGGGGAGGATCAATCCCTTGAGGTTGCGCGTTTCGCGCGTCATGCGGTGCAGGGAGTCGATGTTGGCACTGACCGCCACGCGCGCCAGCAGTTCGTCGTCCGCGTGCACCAGGAGCTCGCCCCAGGGACGGTCGACCGGCATCGCCTCCACGGCACGACCGTAGGTCGTGAGCCGCCCTTGTTCGATCAAGCCGCGGCTGGTCAACAGCTCGACGGCGTTCCGATAAGCCTGTCGATCGAGCGGAACGGGAAGGTCGAGCTCGCGCGCGTCGACGCCGAGAGCCGCACAGGTGATCGCGACGCGCTCGGCGTCTCCGGCGAGCTGGAATTCCGGCGGCGTGGGACGCAGCGCCGCGAAGTCGAGATTGCGGTCGCTCAGGATGAACACCTCGCCCTGCGCTACGCGGCCGTGCACCCGCCCCGCCATCTGGAGAATCTCGTTGGCCCCGAGGTACAGCCGCGTCAGCACGTTGCGGCCGCGATCGACGACGTTGGTGTAGCGCGCGTCGTAGATCACCACGGTATCGAGCCCGCGAATGTTCAACGCCGACTGGCCGGCCGCGGTCATCGCGAGGAAGAACGGCCGTTCCACTTCGCCGTCCAGGAAGGGACGGATCACCCGGATCGGCTCGCCTCCATGGTAGAAGGCGGCGGTGAGCCCGGGCCATTGCGCCCCCAGGCGTCCGGCCAGCTCCTCCACCTCGGCGCGCGTGGGGACGAAGACCGCGACGCCGCGGCGCTCCTTCAGGACGCGGCGCACGAACCGGTCGTCGAGAAAATCGAGCGGGCGTACCGGAATGACGCGCACCCGGGCGGCCCGGGTAGGATCGAACGCCGTGGTCTCGAGGACTTCCGACGAGCCGAGATAGCGCGCGTAGAAGCTCGGGTCGACGGTGGCTGAGAGCCAGATGAAGCGGCAGCGCGCCCGCAGGCCGAGGGCCAGGCACAGCTCCAGCTCGGCCGAGGTCTGGTGGATTTCGTCCGCCACGAGGGTGTCGCGCGCCGTAATCAGCCCGTCCTCGAACCAGCGACGTGCGATCCCGGTTGTAACGATGACGACATTCCACGTGGGGGTGTCGGGGGTCGCCTCCCGTTCGCGGTTTACAACGCCGACCTTGAGCGGTGCCCCCAGGATCTTTTCGGCGATCGGCCGGATAGCGAGTGTCTTACCCGTTCCGGTGCCGGCGACGATCCCGAACCCGGTCCCCGATCCGGCGAGCCGCCGGATGTCTGATCCGTGCTGGCGTTCGAGCAGAGTGTCCAGATCGAGACTCATCGCCAGCTCGATCGTTTCGCACGCGGCCCGGGTCGGGGCGATCACGATCACCCGTCCCGTGGTGGGCCGGGCAGCGACGAACGCTTGCGGGTCAGGTGGGAGGAAGTGGTCGCGGGGGGCGGAAGGCACGCGGGAAAGCTAAACGGCCGGGAGCGCTCAGGCCCCCGGCCGTCTGCAACTGTGCTGCATCAGCGTTCAGCGTTCGTTATCGTGATCGTGGTCGTTGTGACGTGAATCGCGGCCGGAATTGCGATTGCGGTCACGGTTTCGGTCACGATTCCGGTCCCAGCTCCGGTCACCATTCCGGTCCCAGCTCCGGTCACGATTCCGGCCCCAGCTCCGGTCATTACTCCGGTCCCAGTCGCGACCTTGGTGATCGCGCGACCAGTCGCGCCGCCAGTCACGCTCGCGATCGAAATCGCGACGATAGAAGCGATTCGAGCGCTCGAAGACGATGACCCGTTGGCGCGGTCCGTACCAGAGCGGCAGCGGCTCATCGAAGTAGTACGGATAGCGGTTCGGGTAGTAGTAGTAATACGGCCGGTACACCGGTCGCACGAACGACTGGCCGATAAACACATCACCCGCGATGTACGGGCGCGGCGCCCCAAACCCCAACTGCACTTCAACGCTCGTCTGAGCGGAGGCGGTACCGGCCGCAGCCATCAGCACGAGCCCGAACAGCAATGCGATCTTTTTCATGGCTCCTCCTGGTTGCCGCTATAAGCTCATGGAAGCTCCGTGCCGCTCATCTTTTTTGCCGTAAGTTGCATTGGCTCTTACTGTTATGCGTGACGCACCAGAAAGGAACGACGGTGGTGAGTGTCCAACGGAGAGGACAACCTTTGATTCAGTCGCCGAAACTCGTCCCGATGTCCCGTGCGGTCGCTACCGTATCGGAATTGATGTCTACGCGCCGGGGATGGGCCAAGGCTTTGGCGAGCGGGACTGCCACGATGTCGGGTGGCTGGAACGCGACCATCATGTCGAACCGGTTGTCGCGGACGAGCCGAACCGCTGCTGCGCCGAAGCGCAACGCGAGCACGCGATCGAAGGTCGTCGGACTCCCGCCGCGCTGCAGATGACCGAGCACGAGCGCGCGCGTTTCCTTCCCCGTGCGCTGCTCGATCGCCAGCGCCACCTGCTCGCCGATGCCCCCGAGCCGGCGGTGCTCGGGATCGAGGTAGTGCTCGGTGCCGCCTCGCGGCCGCGCCCCTTCGGCGACCACCACGATGCTGAAATGACGCCCACGCCGTTCGCGCTCGCGGATCTTCTCTTCCACCCGTACCAGATCGAAGGGGATTTCCGGAATCAGGATCACGTCCGCACCGCCGGCGATCCCGGCGTGCAGCGCGATGAACCCCGCGTTGCGCCCCATCACCTCAACCACCATTACGCGCTGGTGGCTTTCCGCCGTCGAGTGCACCTTGTCGATTGCGTCGGTGGCAGTGGCGACGGCGGTGTCGAACCCGAACGTCGCGACGGTGCCGCCGACGTCATTGTCGATCGTCTTCGGTACGCCAACGAGGGGAATGCCTTTGGAGGAGAGTCGGTGCGCGAGGGCGAGCGAGCCGTCGCCCCCGATGACGATGAGGGCATCGAGCGCCTGGGCGCGGAAGGTGGCGATTAGCTCATCCGAGCGATCGCGCTCGGTCCAGGTGCCGTCGGGGCGTTGCTCGCGCCACGCAAAGGGATTGGCGCGGTTGGTGGTGCCGAGGATGGTACCGCCGAGGTGAGTGATGCCGCGGACTTCCTGTGCGCCGAGCGGGACCAGCGGCTCTTGACCGAGCAGCCCGGGAAATCCCCGTTGGACGCCGACGCACTGCCACCCGCGCTGGACCGCGGACAGGACGGCGCTGCGAATGACGGCATTCAGTCCGGGCGCGTCGCCACCCCCCGTCAGAATGGCGAGCTTCACGAGGCTGCGCCGGCCTCCCGCAGCAGCCGGACGACCTCGCCCTGATCGGCATGCCGCTTCAGCGCCTTCTTCGAAAACACCCGGCGGCCGTCCATTTCGACCTCGAAAACGCCGCCGGACGACTCGATGAGCTTGACCTCCGCCTGCGGAAAGGCCTTGCGGATCTCGGCCGCCAGACCGGCGGCCCGGGGCTCATAGTTTCAGACGACGCAGAATTCGATCGTCACGCGCATGATGCAAGGATATCGACGCTTGACACACCGCGCCACACGTCTGACCTTGCGCGCTAGCCACGCATGACTCCGCAATCCCGCCGCCGGTCGGCCCCGGCAATCATCATGTCGATCATCGTTGCGCTGGGTGCGGTGATCGCGGTCGCTGTCGCATTCAGCGGCTATGCCAGCGGCCGCCTCAGCACCGGTGGCACCTTTCCACTGACCCTGGCTGGGCTCGTCGTGGTGGGGGCATTCACGCGACGCTTCGGCATCGCACTGCCCGGCAACGGGTTCTCGTCGTACGTGTTGGGCGTGACGGTGTTCGCCGTCATGGAGCGCGGCTGGGAATTCGCCACGATCGTCGCGCCGCTCCTGACGGTGCTGGGCGACGTGGTCCTGCGCCGGCTCCCGCCCAAGCTCGCCGCCTCCAACGCCGCCCATCTCACGGCGGGCTCCGCCGTCGCCGGGCTCCTGTACGAGCAGCTGGGAGGGGCGACCGGAAGCCTGGCTCTGGAGAGCGACAACATCGGTCCGATCGCGATTCTGGTAGTCGCGACGATGGTCCTGATCAACGGGTCCTTCTATCTGACGCTCGCCCTGAGCCGCACGATCGCCTGGGTGGACGCCCGCCTCACCGCGCGATGGGAAGCGATCGTCTACGGCTCCTCGATCGCCCTGTCGCTCGCCTGGTTCCGGCTGTTCCACTCGGGACTCCCGACGGCTACCTGGCTGCTCATCGGCGTCGCGCTCGCCGGCGCGACCTACGTGTCGGCGTACGTGATCCGTCTGGGCGTTCATGCGGACGAGCTGCGGCTGGTCCAGCGTCTCGCGCGTGCCATCGCGACCGACATCAACCTCGCCCGCACGTTCGCCCACATTCAGGAGACCACGCGGCGGCTCGTCCCCTGGGAGCATATCGGGTTCGCGCGCTACGACCCCACGCGGCGCGAGATGGTGCTCGTGGCCGACACGGCGCTGCGAGACGGCGGCGAGACGACAGGGGAGTTCCGCTTCGAAGCCGACACCGGCCTGACCGGAGAGGCCGTCCGCTCCCGGCAACCGATCGTGGCGCGCAATCTCGGACGCGGCGACACCATCGCGCCGGGGAGCGACAAGACCGGCTCCGAGATCCTCGTGCCACTCTATCACGGGGATCAGCTGATCGGCCTGTGGAGTATCCGTCATTCGGATCCCTGGATGTACCGGGACTCGGACGCCACGATTCTCAACCTCGCCGCGCCGCAGATCGCGCTGATCCTGGCACTCGAGCGGGCGGTGCGCCCGGTCGTGGGGGCGTCCGATCAGATGACCCAATACGTCGAGACGATTACGGCGACCACGGAGGAGATTCACGCCTCGAGCGAGGAGGTGGCGGCGGCGGCGCAGCGCGCCAGCCACGGCGCCCGCCATGGAGCGGCGCTCGTGACCAGCGCGGCGACCGAAGCCGGCGAACTGCAACGCGGGGCGGTCGACGTCGCGGCTGCGGGGGACCAGACGCGCGACGCCGGGGAGCAGGTCGAGCGTACCGCGGGGCGCGTGCGGGCGGCGACGCAGGAGGCGGTGCGTCGCCTGAGCGAGCTGGGACGCTCCACCGAGCACGGCGCCGTGGAAATGGGACGGCTGCGGGAAGTCGCCGCACAGGTGGAGAAGTTCTCAGAGGCCATCGGCTTCGTGGCGAATCAGACCAACCTGCTCGCGCTCAACGCGACGATCGAGGCGGCACGCGCAGGGGTGCATGGGCATGGCTTCGCCGTCGTCGCCGATGAAGTGCACAAGCTCGCGGAGGAGGCGGGGCGGGAGTCGCGCAACGTCGGGAAGTCGGTGCAGGAGACGCTGCGCGCGCTCGATCGCGCCGCGCAGCTGTTGGAGCGGATTCGCTCGGAGCTGGGCACGGTGGTCGAATCCTCGACGACGCTGCTCCCCGATCTCGAGCGCATCGCCGAGGTGTCGGCGAACACCGCCCGGGCCGGGAAGCGGGTCGCCGACGTCGCACGCGCCACGGTGGACCGTGCCGCGCGCATGGTGCAGACGCTCACCGAAGCGGCAGCCGGCGGATCGGCGTCCGCCGACGAAGCGGAATCGGTGGCCGCGGCAGCGGCCGAGCAGCTGCGCGCCATTGAAGATTTGTCGCAAGGAGCGACTGAGCTGGCGACGGTGTCCGAGCGACTCGTCCAGGCAGTCGGGTTCGTTCGTGGCACCGAGGGCGCGCGCTAGCCTCTTCCCCCTGGCCTGCGGCGCGGTGCTGGCGTGCGGCGGCTCCGCCACCGGGCCGGCGCCGTCGACACCGCGCGTCGATTTCGTGGACGGCGCGATCGAGCCGCTCCTGGTCCGTGGCCAGGCGGTCGTGATCGAAGGCTTCGGCTTCGGCGACTCTCAGGGCACGGGAGCGATCGACTTCCCGCGGTTGGGCGGCGGTGCCGTGCTCGCGCCGGTGCCGGCGGGAGGGTGGAGCGACCGCCTGCTGCGGGCGTCGGTACCCGATAGCGCGACGAGTGGCGCGTTGACGGTGACGAGTGCCGATGGGCGGCATCTCACCGCTACCGTCCACGTCCTCCCCCACGTCGCCTTCGACCCCACCACACTCACCTGGCAATCGCGCCCTGCGTTTCCCGGTGCGCCGGCGGGAGTCGCGCTCGCCGCCGCTTCACAGCCTGCGGGCTCAGGACTCACCGTCGCCGTGTACGCGGCCGGAGGGGGCGAGCCTCGGGGAGGCGATTCCTCCATCGTCCCCGACTCCGCGGTGTTCACGGCGCATGCAACCCCGGGTGGAGCGATTGGTCCGTGGACTCGGCTTCCCGAGCTCCCCGCCCCGCGCGTGTACGCCGCGGCGGTCGCCGCCAACCGGTTCAACTCCCGCCTCAACGGACATGCGTTGTACGTCATCGGCGGCGTCGACTCGAGCGGCCGCGCTCGTGCGACGGTGTTCCAGGCACTGGGCTCGGCCGACACACTGGGACCGTTCACGACGATCGAGGCGCTTCCCGCGCCGGTCGCCGGGGCGATGGCGGTGGTGCGACGCGGGCGGATCTACGTGATGGGCGGCGCCGATTCGCTGGGACGCCCCCAGACCAACGTCTTCGTCGGGAGGATCGGCCTCGACGGACACATCGATGGATGGTTCGTCGAGCCCTCGTTGCCGACGCCGCGCGCCTACGGTGGCGGCGTCGTGCAGGACGACCGGGCTACGGTGTTCGGCGGCCTGACCGACAGTGCCCCGCCTGGCGGCGGTCTCGACACGCTGCACCAGCGTCTTGCGACGGCGGATTCGGCGCCCACGAGCCTGCTGTCGGGGTTCTTCACAGGCGGCTGGGCGCCGGCCGCCGCACCGCTCGTGCAGGGCCGCTCCCAGTTTGCAACGCTGCCGTTGGGCGACGTGATTCTCATCGTGGGCGGTGTGTACGCGGGTGCCGCCGGCAACGGCGCCGAGACGCTCGCCGCGCCGGTCAGCGGCGACTCGCTCGGCAGCTTCGCGGGCCCGGTCGGGACGAACACAATCTTTTCTCTTGGTGGCGGCGCGCTCGTCGGAGCGGCCGGCATCGCCTGGATGGACGGCGACGGAACCGGTCACGGTCTCGTGGTCGGCGGAGTCGACCTCGTTTCCCGGGAGCGCCGCGCCGCCGTCTGGGGCTTTTGACCCCGGTTCCCGTGACCGACCCGATGCGTGACGGTCGCCCCTTTCCTATCTTGTTGCCCTGGTCCCGGGAGGGGAACGTGCGCGCGATCTGGGCCGTCGGAGTGCTCACGCTGGGAAGTGTCGTCACGCTCGCGGCTCAGCGAGCCGGCGACTTCGAGTTGAGCCTGTTCGGGGCGTACACGAAATACGACAAGGCCTTCAACCTCGACGCCGGGATCGGCGGCGGGGCGCGGCTCGCCTATTACGTCACCGGCGCCGTTGGTCTGGGCGCCGGTGTCATCTTCAACCGCGAACAGAACGTCCCCGGATCGGCCGGCGCCACGATGGATCCGCTGCTCGGGAGCGCAGATCTTATCGTCCGGTTGCCCGCGCTGCTGTACGTCGTGGGCGGCTACTCCCGCATTGATTTCGGGAAGAGCGCACCCTTTTCCTTTACCGACGGCGGCTTCGGCGGTGGGCTCGGGGTGCGGCTGCCGATCGGGGGGCGGGTTGGCGTGACGCTCGAGGGGCAGGCCGTCTACACGCCAACGACCAACGGCTCTTTCGGTCAGACGCACGCGACCCACTTCCTCGTGCTCGGTGGCTTGTCGTTCCTGGAGACGGGCGAGTCACAACCCACGACGGTCGCACACGGCCCGCGGGACGCCGATGGCGATGGGGTTCCGGACAAGCGCGACGCCTGTCCCAATACGCCGCTCGGCGCCACGGTCGACGTGCGCGGCTGCCCGAGTGACTCCGACCAGGACGGCGTCTACGACGGGATCGACAAGTGCCCCGGTACCCCGGCCGGTGCCAAAGTCGACGCGGTCGGCTGTCCGATCGATTCGGATCACGACGGCGTCGCCGATGGTCTCGACCAGTGCCCGGACACGCCCGCGGGAGCCGCTGTCAACAGCTTCGGCTGCCCGACCGATGCGGATAGCGACGGCGTGCCCGACGGGATCGACAAATGTCCCGACACACCGCGCGGCGCCGCCGTCGATGCCACCGGATGCCCGAAGGACACGGATGGCGACGGCGTCCCCGACGGCATCGACAGATGCCCCGACACACCGGTTGGTGCGACGGTCGACGCGAACGGCTGCCCCAAGGACGCCGACAACGACGGCGTCCCCGACGGCATCGACAAGTGTCCGAACACACCCGTCGGTGTGAGGGTCGACGCGACCGGCTGCCCGCTGACGCGGGACTCCGACGGTGACGGCGTCCCCGACAACATCGATCGCTGCCCTGGGACGCCCGCGGGATCGAAGGTCGATCAGGTCGGCTGCATCGTGCTGTTCCGCGAGGAACGCACACCGGGGGCCCGCCCCACGCTCATCCTGCGGGGCGTCAATTTCCAAACGGGACGCTCGGCGCTCACGCCGGAATCGTACACGGTGCTCGATCAGGTCGCGGGCTCGCTCGTGGCCAACCCGGAGATCCAGATCGAGATCGCGGGTTATACCGACAACACCGGATCGGCACTCGTCAACAAACGACTGTCGTCGGCGCGCGCCGCCGCGGTCCGCGCGTATCTCGCCCGTAAGGGCGTGGCTCCGTCGCGTATGGTGGCGCAAGGGTATGGACCATCGAGACCGGTCGCGACCAACGCGACGGCTGCCGGCCGGGCACAAAACCGGCGGGTCGAGCTGCACAAGCTGAACCCGTAGCGGCGCTCGACTCGCGCCATGTCCGGACGCCTGCCGTTGCTGCTCCTCGCCCTCGCCTCGCCCCTTGCGGGGCAGGCGAGGCCGGGCGCACGAGTCGCACCCAAGCCCGCTCCGAAAGTCGTCATCCCGACACCGCGCTCGGTGCTCGGATTCGATCCCGGAGACGACCGTAAGCTCGCCGACTGGCCCACGCTGGTGCGTTACTACCAGGCGCTGGCGCGCGCGAGCGACCGGGTCGACTACCGCGAACTCGGGAAGACGACGCTGGGAGCGCCGCTCGTCGCACTGGTGATCTCGTCACCGCAGAATCTGAAGCAGCTCGACACCTATCGGCGGCTCACCGACCGGCTGGCCGACCCTCGCACGCTGCGCATGTCGCGGGATGCTCAAGCCGCGGTGCAGGATGACCGCGCGACGGTGTTGATCACGGGCGGCATCCACTCCGACGAGGTGGGCGGCAACCTCACGCCCGCCGCGGTTGCCTACCGGCTCGCGACGGACACGTCCGCCACGACGAGGGCGATTCTCGACAACGTGATCCTGTGGCTCGTACCGTCGCTCAATCCCGACGGGGTGACGATCGTCGCCAAGTGGTACGCGCGCACCCTCGGGACCTCGGCCGAGGGGTCCGATCCCCCCGAGCTGTGGCATCACTACGTGGGGCACGACGACAACCGCGACTGGTACGCGTTTACCCAGGTCGAGACACAGCTCGTGGTCGACTCGATCTACAACGTCTGGCACCCACAGATCGTGCTCGACCTGCACCAGCAGGGGTCCAACGGCTCACGCATGTTTCTGCCGCCCTACCTGGATCCGATCGAGCCCAACGTCGACCCGCTGCTGGTCGATGGCGTCAACACCCTGGGGACGTCGATCGCCTGGGCGCTCGCGGGACAGGGAAAGACGGGAATCTCGATCAGCTCGATCTACGACGCCTGGACGCCGTCCCGGGCCTACGCCCACTACCACGGCGCCGTGCGGATTCTGTCGGAAGCGGCGAGCGGACAGCTCGCGAGCCCGGTGCAGGTTCCCGCCGACCGGCTCGAGGCGAACGCCCGCGGCTTCAACCCCCACGAACGCTCCTGGAATTTCACCGCTCCCTGGCCGGGCGGGCGGTGGGGGATGCGGGACATCGTGTCGTATCAGACCGAGGTCACCCTCGCCCTGCTCGAGCACGCGGCGCGCTATCGCGACCACTGGCTCAGCACCTTCCTGTCCGTCGGATCGCGCGCGGTGCGCGGTTGGCGGGGCTGGCCGTACGCCTACGTCATTCCGCGCCAGCAGGACTCCATCGCCCTGGCGACGCTCCTCGGAATTCTCGCGCGCGGGCAGGTCGAGATCCGCGTCGCGCAACAATCGTTCGCCGCCGGTGGCCAGCGCTATCCGGCCGGGAGCTACGTCGTGGTGCTGCGTCAACCGTACGCGGCGTTCGCGAAGACCCTGCTCGAACCACAGCGCTATCCCGATCGCCGGTTGTACCCCGGCGGTCCGCCGGAACGGCCGTACGACGTCACGGCACACACCCTGCCGCTCCTGATGGGCCTCAATGCGATCGCGATAAATGATTCGATACGCGTCGCGCTCTCAGCACCGGTGGCGCCTCCGCGCGCCACGACCAGCTTTACGGGCGCCGATTCGACGCGTATCGGTCTGTACCGCTCGTACGCCGCGACGATGGACGAGGGGTGGACGCGCTGGGTGTTCGACAACTGGAAGGTGCCCTACAGCTCACTCGTCGACTCCGTCGCGCGCGCGGGAAAGCTGCATGACCGGTTCGACGTGATCGTGCTCCCCGACGAGTCGCCGCACGACATCGCCGAAGGATTGCCCCAGGTTCGCTACCCCGCACCCTACCCCGGCGGGCTCGGTCCCGACGGAATTCAGGCGCTGCGCCAGTTCGTCCAGGAGGGTGGAACCCTGGTTGCGTTGAATGACGCCAGCCGGTTCGCGATTCAGTCGTTGCTCCTCCCGGTACGCAACGTCCTCGAAGGCCTTCCCGATGAGGATTTTTACGCCCCCGGCTCGATCTTCCGTGTCGACATCGATCAGGCCCAGCCGCTGGCCCACGGGTTGTCGTCGGAAACCGCTGTCTGGTTCGAGAGCGGCCCGGCCTTCGACGTCCTCGATTCGAACGACGTGAAGGTGGTGGCGCGCTATCCCGACGATCCCAAAGAGGTCCTGCTGTCGGGATGGGTACGGCATCCAGAGCGGGTGGCGGGACGAGCGGCTTTGGTAGAAGTTCGGGTCGGCAAAGGGAGAGTCGTGTTGTTCGGGTTCCGGCCGCAGTATCGCGGTCAGAGTTTGGCCACTTACCCCCTGCTGTTCAACAGCTTGCAGCCTGCCAAGTAATATGTGATGTAGGGCTCTTGTTGTTTCTATGGGTTTTACCTATTCTCGCTCCATGAAGTCCGGTTCATGGAAGATCCCCGCTTTCTGCGGCTCGCTGGTCGTTCTGGCTCCCTCGCTCATGGCGCAGCGGTTCCCCGGGGGGTCGGGCTTCGTCGCCGAGCCGCCGGTGCGATTCGGCGCGGCGCCCGACGCGAGCCATGTGTCGCTCACGCCGCTGGGCGCGGTCTGGCGGGGCGAGTGGGTCAATCAGTTCGGCCGGCCGACGACGGTGAAGGCGCTGTACGTGAACGCCTGGGCATTCTCCGGGAGCCGGCTGTGGCAGATCGTGCGCATGATCGATGGCACCGAGATCAACTCGCTGGTCATCGACGTGAAGGACGACACGGGCTGCTTGTTGTATCACTCCCAGGTGGAGACCGCGCGGCAGATCGGCGCGAGCGCGTGCGCCCGGATCGCGGACGTGGGCGCCCGCCTCGACACCCTCCACGCACACGGCATTTATGCCATCGCGCGCATCGTCGTCGCCAAGGACCGGCTGCTCGCCGAAGGCAAAGCGGCGTGGTCGGTCAAGTCGACGGATGGCGGGTTGTGGCGCGACCGGATCGGAATGGCGTGGGTCGACGCGTACAACGACTCCGTGTGGGTGTACGCCGGCCAGCTGGCCCGCGAAGCGGTGTCGCTCGGCTTCGGCGAGGTACAGTTCGATTATGTCCGCTTCCCCGACGAGCCGAGGTCGCGGATGGAAACGGCGATTTTCGCCGCCCGGCGCGATGGCGAGACGCAACGCGCGGCGGTGCGCCGCCACATCAAGCTGCTCGCGGATCTCGTCCGGCCGATGGGCGTGCCGGTGACGTTCGACGTCTTTGGACTCACTGCCTCCGTGACGACCGGCGACCTCGGCATCGGCCAGGTCTGGGAAGACTTCTCGGACATCGGCGACGTGCTGCTTCCGATGGTGTATCCGAGCCACTATAAGGGGGGGTCGTTCGGCTTCCGCAGTCCCAACGCCAACCCCTATGGCGTCGTGCGCTACGCTTTGAGTGACGCCCTGGCCCGCTCACGGGCCCCCAATGCCGCTCAAATCCGGCCGTACCTGCAGGCCTTCACCCTCGGCCGGCGGCTGCCGCGTTACACCCCGGTGGAGATCCGGGACCAGATCCGGGCCGCGAAGGACCTCGGCATCGAGTCGTGGGTCCTGTGGAATCCCCGCAGTGTCTACCAAAGAGCCTCCCTTCCCCCGTATCCTTCTACCGGCGGGGCCCGAGAGCCCGGCACCGGACAAGAATGACCATCGGAGGTTGGAATGAGGTATCTGGCCGTGGCGCTCGCTGCGGTAGCGGCGGTCGCCTGCTCGGATAACAGCAGCGCTCCCACCGCCGACGCGATCAGCGCCGACGAAAAGGCGGCAGTCCAGGCGGTTCTCACCAAGGGCCTCGCAGGCGACACGCTTTACCCGATTCTGTCGGCCCTCGTCTTTCCCTTCATCCTGAATGCGACGCCGCAGCCCTCCGGGAGCGATACGACCAAACTGGTCGGGATCCAGCTCGACGTGAACGCAACGCAGGATACCGTGCACGTGACGTCGCAGCTCACCGCCGTGCTCGCCTGGCGCGGGTTCCGACCGGCCACGAAGACCGTCGATTCGGTGTTCTTCGTGATCGGGACGGGACTCACCGCCCCGGTGGACGACTCACTGCGCGAAGCCTTCTCTCCCGACAGCGCCGGAGCGGGAGCAGGATTCGTGTTCCACCAGGGGCCCGATTCGGTCATCACCACGTGGACCGCCCGCACGGGCGCGTTACAACTCGCGAGCCAGAGCTACGGCGGCGGCTCGTCATCGACCGCCGGGACGTTGACATTGACGGTGTTCCGCGGCAGCCTCGGCGGGCAGTACCACCTCACGGCAAAGCTCGTCCCCGATTCGAGCACGACCGTCTCGAGTGCCGAGAGCTACACCTCCGGCATTCACGCGGTCAAACTGAAGATCACCGGAACGTTCTAGGAGGTCGTCTCCGCGAGGGCGAGGCCGGGCTCCCACTCGGTGATGTAGCCGGCGATGGCCGACGCCGCGACGGTATAGGGGTTGGCGAGGTACAGTTGGCCCGGTCCGGAGCGGCCCGGGAAGTTGCGGTTGATCGCGCTGATCGTCACTTCCTCCTTAGTGCGGGAGACGCCCGGGCCCGCGTTGATGCACGCGCCGCAGGACGGCTCGAGGAACTGCGCCCCGACCTGCCGGAACACTTCGAGATAGCCTTGCTCCTCACAGTAACGCTTCACGTCCTGTGAGCCGCACTGAATGAAGAACCGCACGCCCGGGGCGACGCGCTCGCCGCGGTCCGCGGCTTCGCGCAGCACGCGCGCGTACATGTCCATGTCTTCCTTCTTGCCCGCCGTGCACGACCCGGCGTAGGCGATCTCCACTTTGACGCGTCCCGGCAGCTCTGCGATGTAGCGTCCGTTGCCGGGATCGCCCGGGAGCGCCACCATCGGGCGAATGCGCGCGGCGTCGATTTCGATCACTTCGCAGTAGGCGGCGTCGGGGTCGCTCGCCAGGTCGCTGCACGCGCGTTGCGCGTCGGCTCGCGACATCCCGTGATACGCCATCAGGTGGTCGACGGTCTTGTCGTCCGGGGCGACATAGCCCGTGAATCCGCCGACCTCGGCCGTCATGTTGGTCATGGTCGCCCGCTCGTCGACCGACAACGCTTCGATCGCGGACCCGCAGTACTCCACCAGCTTACCGATCGCCTGCCCGCCCTTGACGTAGGGGTGGCGCAGGATCTCGAGCATGAAATCCTTCGCGGTGACGTTCTGCGGCTTGGCCCCCCGCACGACCACCTTCACCGTCTCCGGAACGGTGACGCGGACGTCTTTCGTGATCCACGAATTGAAGATCGCCGTCGTGCCGACGCCAAAGGCGAGGCATCCGACCGCGCCGGCATGCGGGGTGTGGGAATCCGACCCGATGATGACCTGGCCCGGCAGAGCGTGCGACTCGAGGATCTTGGAGTGGCAGATCGCTTCCGAGCCGTGGAGTCCGAGCCGCGTCAGCTCGCCGTAGAGCTTGATGCCCTGCTTCCCGGCGAAGGCACGCTGCTTCTTCTCCAGCTCCATCGCGACATCGAGCAAGCCCTCTTTCACGCGCTCCGGCGTCATCGCTTCGGCAAGGAAGGTGAGATGATCGCGGAACAGCAACACCGAGTCGGGATCGTTGACCTTCTCGTCTGCGCCGACGAGCTGCTCGAAGAAGATCGCCGCCATCGGGGTCACATACTCGTGGCTGAAACGGATGTCGGTGGTCACGAAGCCCTCGTCACCGGGCTTCACGGCGGGCACTCCGACCTGGCCGGAGGAGAGGTCCACGACCCAGTGACGTGCCAGGATCTTCTCGCCGAGCGTCATGGGACGCCGCGGCGTTGCCGGCGGCGCCACGCCCACCTGCCCCTGGAGCCGCGCCACGTTGTAGTTAAAGAGCCCACCGTACTCGATGATGCCGCGCGTGATCTCCCCTTCTCCTTCCGTAAACACCGAGAGGGGGATCTCCTCGCCGCGGCGCACCCGGTCGATCAGCGAGAAGTCGGTGGAGGTGAGGAGCCCGAGATTCTGGCAGTTTTCGTGGTAGATGCGCTCGATGTTTTCGGCGATCACGAGCCTGATGCCGGCACACATCTCGGCATAGGGCGACTGCTCGCGGGACGATCCTTTGCCGCGCCGTTTGCCGCTCACCGAGGCGACGAACCCACCCCCCCGGACCGAGCCCCGTGTGATGGGGAACTCGTCACCGCACTTCAGCCCGAGGTAGGGGAAGTCGCCGAGGGTGTCATCGTAGTAATAGCAGATGTAAGCAGGGGTGATTTCGTCGGTGGAGATGTTGTCGCGCAACGTCATGGCCCTGGTCCAGGCGAGGTCTTCGCCGGCCAGCTGCCGCCGCACCAGGGCGGCGTCCTCCGTCAGAAACAGGATCCTGCCCTGCAGCCGCACGCGATCGGGGAGACGACGCACCGTCCGCGACTTCAACGCCGCGATCATGAGCGGAATCTCGCCCCTTGCCCGGGGGCGATCAAGCGCATTTCCTTCCAGCCATGCTGGCCCCGTTGTTCCTGCTGCAAGCCGCAATCCCGAGCCCCGAAATGACCCTCACGGGGACGTTTCGCAGCCGACGGCTGACCGAGAGCTCGGGGGTCGTCGCCAGCCACATGCACGCGGGAATCCTCTGGACCCATAACGACTCGGGAGATGGACCATACTTGTACGCCACCGACCTGCATGGCACCGATCGCGGAGCGGTGCGGGTGACGGGCGCGAAGAACATCGACTGGGAGGCACTATCGCATGGACCGTGCCCCGACGTACCCGGGGAGTGCATCTATATCGGCGATACGGGCGACAACCTGCAGGATCACCGCAGCGTCACGATCTATGCGGTGCCGGAGCCCGATCCTCCGACCGGCCCGGCGGACACGCTGCGGGCGACGCCGCCGGCCCGCGCGCTCAAATTCCGCTACCCGGACGGCCCCCACGACGTGGAGGCGCTGTTCGTGTCGCCCAAGGACAGCGGCATGTATCTGATCTCGAAGGGACGCAACAGCCCAGTGCGCCTGTACCGCCTGCCGCGCTCGGCATGGAGTGCCGGCACCACGGTGCGCGCCGAGCTGCTGCAGCGACTGCCGATCATCCCCGATAAGTCCGCCGGGCGACTGGTCACGGATGCGGCCATCCGGCACGATGGGGCGCTGGTGGCGGTGCGCACCTACACGGAGATCTATTTCTTCATTCCGCGGCCCGGCGGGCGATTGAGCCCCATCGGGCCCGTCTGCCCGATCGCCGGGCTCGAGCGCGTCGGGGAAGCGATCGACTTTCTCAACGATTCGACCTTCGTGCTCACGAGCGAGGCCGACTTCTTCGGCCGCGGCACCATTCACACCGTGCGCTGCGCGCACTGATCCCAGGAGCCACACCCGATGATTGGCCGGTCCGCCGCCCTTTTCCTCGCTGCCGTGACGACGACCGCGGCCGCGCAGCGCCCCGCCCAGAGCCTTCCGGTTCCGAGCGCTCGTGCCATGGATGCCCACCTCAAGTATCTCGCCGACGATCTCCTGGAGGGCCGCGGTCCGGGCACGCGCGGCGGCCAGCTCGCCGCGAAGTACATCGCGACGCAGTTCGAAGCGATGGGACTGGAGCCGGCCGGTCCCGATGGGAGCTTCTTTCAGCCCGTCGCGCTCGTGGGGATGAAGCCCCAGCCAACGTTGGCGTGGGGGACTGCGACCGGAGCCCATCCGCTGGCGTACGGCGATGACTTCGTCGCCTGGGCGGAAACGCCGGACTCGGCGGTGGCGATCACCGCGGCGCCGGTCCTGTTCGTCGGCTACGGCATCCAGTCGCCGGAATGGCAGTGGGACGACTACAAGGGGATCGACACCAAAGGCAAAGTGCTCCTGATGCTGGTGAACGATCCGGGCCTCGAGGACTCGACGATCTTCAATGGCCGGGCGCTGACCTATTACGGCCGCTGGACGTACAAGCTGGAGCAAGGCGCCCGGATGGGTGCGGCGGCGGTGATCCTCATCCACACCACCCGCAGCGCGACGTATCCGTGGTCGGTGGTGAAGGGCTCCTGGTCGGTGGAGCAGTTCAAGATCGACCAGCCACAGAATCCCTCGCTGACGCTCGCGGGGTGGGTGACCGACGGTGCGGCCCGCACGGCGCTCGCTGGTGCCGGATTCAACCTCGATTCGCTGATGCACGCCGCCGCACGGCGGGATTTCCGGCCCGTCGACACCGGTCTCAAGGCGGACATCGCCGTGCAGAGCGCCCTGCGACACATCCGGAGTGTGAATGTGGTGGCGCGGCTGCCGGGCTCCGATCCCGCGTTGTCGAAACAGGTGGTGCTGCTGAGCGCCCATTGGGATCACAAGGGTATCGGCCCGGTCGTCAACGGGGACTCCATCTACAATGGCGCCGAGGACAATGCGTCGGGCGTCGCGGCGATGCTGGCGACGGCGGAGGCGCTCGCCAGGGTGCGGCCCGGGCCCAGGCGGACGCTGCTCTTCATCGCCACGACCGCCGAGGAGAGCGGGCTCCTGGGAAGCGAGACCTACGCCGAGCATCCGCTGGTGCCGCTGTCGCAAACCGCGGCGATCCTGAACATCGACGGCGCGAACGTGCGCGGGCGGACGCGCGATATCGCGGCACTCGGCATCGAGCGGTCATCACTCGCGGCCACGTTTCGCTCGGCGGCAGCAGCGGAGGGACTCACCGCTACCGGTGATCCGGACGCGAGCAAGGGGTCGTTCTTCCGCTCAGACCACTTTCCTCTCGCCCGTGCCGGAGTCCCGGGTCTGTCGTTTGAGGCGGGCGTCGATTTCGTGGGCCGTCCGGCCGGTTGGGGACGCGAACAGAACGAGAAGTACAACGGCGAGCGCTACCATCAGCCCTCCGACCAGTACTCGGCGGACTTCACCTACGATGGGATGGTGCAGGAGGCGCGTGTGATGATGCGCGTTGCGATCGCGGTGGCAAACGCCCCGGCACTGCCAACCTGGCTGCCGACGGCAGAGTTCAAACGGAGTCCGGGCAAGTAAGCGTAAGCTCTTTCGCTGCAGGTGATTGAGCAGTCGGCATTCGGGGGACTGGCCCGTTGGGCAGTCCCCCGATAAGTTTGCGCCGCTTTTTACTCGCCGTAATTCGCCCTTTTTCCGTCTCTCGTCTGACCGGAGCGCATACTGGAACTCCCCGGCGCGCATCGTTTCCCCCTGGCCTGGCTGTACGAGGCTGCCAGCGCTCCCATCCAATATCGGGCGCTCACAGAAGTCGCTCCCGGGTCGTTGCGCGACCCGGAGCGCGTTGCCGCGTTGAAGGCCGCAGTACTCGCCGACAAAGGGGCGACGGCGATCGCACGGAAGCAGAAAGAGACCGGGTTGTGGGGCGGGAATCTGCTCGGTTACGGCGCGAGCAAGGTATACGGATGGAAGGAAGCGGGGACGATTTTCCAGTATCGGCGGCTGATCGAACTGGGCTGGGACCCCGAGAGCCACCCCTTCAAGCTGGCGGACCGGTTCCTGTTCCGTCTCCTGTCGCGCGATGAGGACCCGGCGCTGCTGCTCGAGTTCCAGCGCCCGGCGAAAAGCGACCCCGGATTAGGAGTGTGGGCTCGCAACCTGGGGCGCGAGGGGGCGGCGGCGGCACTGGCTCGGGCGGGCCGCGTCGACGATCCGCGGCTGCGCGGCGCCGCGCACAAGATTGCGAGCGACATCTCCACTTACCTGCGCAGTGAATTGCCGCAGAAGCCATTCCGCAAGCAATCGGGGAAGACGATTCTCGACCCGCTGATGACGCCGCCCACGATTTTCGGCGTGGAAACCCTGGCGTTCATGCCGGCGGTGCAGCGCGAGCGATCGGGCTTTGTGGAGCGGCTCGCGGCCTACTTCTCCAACCCCGCCCCGAAGCGCGCGTTCTACGTGCTCGCGGGAAAGAAGTTCTTCAAACCGGTGTTCGAGCTGCTGGGCGATCCGCTCCGTGCCGATGCGCAGGGTCATGTCCCCGATGTGCCGTTCGCCGCGTATTGGCTCGAGCTCCTGGCGCGTCTCGGCGTCGTGCGACAGGTCCCCAGCGCCTCCAAGGTCTTGGCCCGGTTGTTCAGCGAGTGCGATGAGCAGGGAATCTGGACTCCGAAGAACCTGCGGGGACTCCCGAAGAGCGATAATCCGGTGTTGTTCCACTGGTTTCCGCTCGAAGGACCGGGGAAGAGTCCGGCGCAGCGACAAACGGACATCACCTTCCGCCTGGGCTTGATCGCGCGGCTGCTCGGTATTCCCGTCGAAGTCGTTTGATGTAGATTAGTAGTAGCTATCGCTACTACTGAGATCGACCTCACACCTTTCGGGTTTACTCCGACCGAGTCGAGCGTGTATCGCACACTGCTCGAGCTTGGCCCGTCCACCGGTTATGGCGTCGCGCGAGCTGCGGGGTACGCCCGGGCCAACGCCTACGCCGCCCTCGAGGGACTGCAGCAGCGTGGCGCCGCTCAACGTGGCAGCGGACGTCCCGCCCGTTACCATGCAACTGATCCACAGACCCTCCTCGTGCAGTTGGCGGGGGAGCAAGGGGAACGGCTCGAGCGGCTGGCGCGGGCGGTGGCAGGTCTGCATCGGCCGGTCGAACCCGTTACCCGCCTCCTGGAAGGATCCCGAGCGATCGGCAATGTCATCCAACAGCTCGTGGCGCGTGCCGTGCAGCGTGTGGAAGGTGTCGTGGCTGCCGAGTTGTGGGCACCCACTCTGCCCGCGTGGCGCCACGCGGCCCGCCATGCCAAGCTTCAGATCCGCATCAGCGGCGACGCAGTGGATTCCGAAGGCCTGGCCGCGGGCCGCGCGGCCGCCGGAGCCCCCACGATGCTCCTGGTCGACGACCAGATGACGCTGGTGGCTTCCGGGAGCGGGTCATCGATGACAGCGGTATGGAGCGGCCACCCACTGATCGTGCTCCTCGCGCGAACGACGCTCGGAGAGCCCACCTGAGACTGCGATCGCTCGTTTTCCCCAGTCTCGCGGCGCTGATGGCCGCATGCCGCGCATCTCCGATCCCGGAATCGCGAGTGTTTCCGGCAGGGACGAACCTCGCCCCGAAGTACGTAACCGTAGACTCGAGCCGCCTGCGCGTGCTGGACGTCGGCCGGGGACCGGCGGTAGTCCTGGTGCACGGCCTCGCCGCCTCGATGTACTCGTGGCGCCAGACGATCGACCCCCTCGTCCAGGCCGGGTATCGCGTGGTCGCCTACGACAACAGGGGTTTCGGTTTCTCCGACAAACCGGCCACCGGGTACTCGAACGCCGCATACGTCCACCTGTTGTTCGGATTGCTCGATTCCCTGGGCGTGTCGGATGCGGTCCTGGTAGGCCACTCGATGGGGGGAGCGATCGTCGCGGACGCGGCGCTGGCGCGGCCCGACCGCGTTCGTGGCCTCGTCCTGGTGGACGCTGCCGGGTTGGGCGTGCGGTATCCGTTCATCCTGCGGGTGGCTCGGTGGCCGATCATTGGTCCGCTGTTCGACCACCTGAGAGGACGCGGCGCGACCGGTGGCATTCTGCGCGCGATTTACGGCGACCCCAGCCGCGTAACCGATCAGGATGTCGATCAGTACTATGCACCGATCGCTCTCCCGGAGTTCGGCCGCAGTCTCCGCGGCGTATTACGCGAATTCAGCTTTGAGGATCTCCAAGGTCGACTCGGCACCCTCATGACGCCAACCCTCGTCATGTGGGGGACACGAGACCGGCTGATCCCACAAACGATCGGCGTGGCGATGGCGGCGGGACTGCCCCATTCAGCCCTGGCGCGGTTCCAGGCCGCCGGGCACGCACTCCCCGAGGAAAGCCCCGAAGAGTTCAACCGCGTCCTGCTCGGCTTTCTGAAGTCCGGTATCCCGACGACACCTGCCAACCTGGCGCTCGATCGGCGTTGAGAGTATCTTCTCAACCATCCGGTTGAGGAGTAGTAATCTGGCACGCAAGCTCAATAATGATAGGGCGTTACGTATTGCCGCGGCGGCGAAGCAGGAATTCGCCAAACGTGGCTTTGCCGGCGCTCGGGTCGAGCGGATCGCCCGTGAGGCCCGGGTCAACAAACAGCTGTTGTTCTACTACTTCCGATCGAAGCGGGGACTGTTCCAGGCGGCGGTGAGACGCGCCATGGAAGAGCTCGAGGCGGCGCTGGGGACGGCGGCGCAACTGTCCGGACGCCCGCTCGACCGCCTGCGCCAGCTGCTGTCGTCGCTATACGAGTTTCTGGAGCTTCACCCCGATCTCGTGGCGCTGCTGGCCCACGCCGAGCGACCCGACGGTACGCCGCTCGCGCCGCCGATTCGGCGCATCGTCGTGCTGCTCGCCGAGGGGCAGGGACTCGGCCTGGTGCGTGACGACATCGACCCGCATGTCGCTGCCGCACAGGCACTCGTCCTGATGCTCGGGTACTTGCGACTCGAGCCGATCATCGCTGCCAGCGCACCGCCGCTCGCCGCGGACGAGCCCGCGCTGCGGGAGCGCTGGCGGCGCGCGGCGGTTGAGCTCGTCGTGAATGGCGTGCGGGCCGGCTAAGGCGCTGCCGAGGCAGAGAAGTGGTACCGGCCTGAGCCCACCACCATGACCACGTCGCTCCCCCGTTGCCGCACGTCACGAATCCCGGCAGCGCCGTTCACGGGCCGGCCGCCTTCCCGGACACGCTCCACTCGCGTGTCCCACAGCGTGACCGTGGCGCTGGTATTCGCCGGGATCGTCGCGTCGAGCACGAACCGCCCACCACTGTCGCTCCACGCCGTCGCCAATGTGCCGTATGGGGTCGCGATCGACGCCTTGGCGCTCGAGAGCCCTGCTCCGACGCGCGGGGCGATACGCGACCACTTGTAGCCGGCACCCGCCGAATCGAGGTCGATGCCGCCGATGTTGCGGTACATCCAGTCACCCACGGCGCCGAATGCGTAGTGATTGAATGAGTTCATCCCCGGATCTTCGAACGAGCTATCCGGGCGGATGCCGTCCCAGCGCTCCCACATCGTCGTCGCACCCCGCGTGATCGGATACAACCACGAGGGATAGGTCCGCTGCATCAGCAACTCGAAGGCCAGGGGGACCTGACCGGTCCCGCTGAGGGTGTGCAACAGCACCGGGGTGCCAAGGAAGCCCGTGGTAAGATGGACACCACGGAAGCGCACATCCTGCGCGAGGCGGCTGCCGGCAACCGCGACGATCGAATCGGGGAGGAGTCCAAAGGCGATCGTCAGTGCATAGGCGGTCTGCGTGTTCTCTCCCACTCTGCCCGCCCCGGAGACGAATTCGCGATTGAAGGCGTCGCGCACTGCACGGAATAGCGCTCCGTATCGTGCCGCATCCTCCGCCTTGCCGAGCACGGCAGCGGCGTGCGCCACGAGATCGGCGGAATGGGCCAGATGCGCCGTAGCGATCAGATCGGTGCTGGTCGTGGCGCCGGGATACGACGGATCATCGCTGTGCAGGGCCAGCCAATCGCCGAACTGCCAGCCCGGCCGCCAGATCAGGTCCGGACCGGCGTGGCGCTGCTCGTAGTCGACCCAGGCGCGCATGCTCGGGTACTGCCGTACGAGCAGCCCGCGGTCGCCATACGCCTGGTACATGTTCCAGGGGATGATCACGGCGGCATCGGACCAGCCCGCCGTCCCGCCGAAGTGCACCGAGTCGCCGAACAAATTGGGGATCACCCATGGGACGATGCCGCTGGTATCCTGATCGGCGGCCAGATCGGCGAGCCACTTCGCGAAGAACCCCGCCACGTCCATGTTGAACGCGGCGGTGCGGGAGAAGACCTGAGCGTCGCCGGTCCAACCCAATCGCTCGTCGCGTTGCGGGCAGTCGGTCGGCACGTCCAGGAAGTTGCTGCGCTCGCCCCACACGATGTTTCGCTGCAGCCGGTTCAGGAGCGAGTCCGACGTCTCGAACAACCCCGTTTGGTCGAGGTCGGAAGACAGCGCGATGCCGGTGATCGTGGAAGTGTCCGCCGCAGCGGGCAGTCCGGTAACGGCGACATAGCGAAACCCGTGGAACGTGAAGTGCGGCTCGTATCGCTCCTCTCCCAAACCCTTCAGGGTATAGCGATCGGTCTGGCTGGCGCGGCGCAAATTGGCGGTGTAGAGGTTGCCCTTACCGTCGAGCACCTCGGCGTAGCGCAGCGTAATGGTCGAGCCGGCAGGTCCATGCACGACGAGTCGCGTCCAGCCGGTGAAGTTCTGGCCGAGGTCGAACAGCGTTTCGCCCGACGCCAGCCGCTGAATCGCGACCGGGCGCAGCGTCCGGACGCGGCGCACCGGCGGCGACATCGAAGCGACGAGGGTCGTCGGCGGCGGGTCGAGGACCGAAACGGACGGCCAATCATGATCGTCGAACGCCGGCGCGGCCCAGCCGGCATGCTCGCGGCGCGCATCGTAGGTCTCACCGCCATAGATGTCCGATGCGAGCACCGGTCCCACCATCGTCTTCCAGTCGGCGTCGGAGGAGACGCGGTCGCTCGTGCCGTCCTGATAGCGGATGTCGAGCTGCAGGCGCAAGGCGAGCCGGCGGCCGTAGATATTGCGCTGGCCGAAGAACCCCAGGTACCCGCGATACCAGCCGTCACCCAACATTGCCCCGATGGCATTGGCGCCGGGGTGCAGCAGTGCGGTGACGTCGTAGGTCTGGTACTGCAGCCGGTGATGGTATGACGTCCAACCAGGGGTAAACAGCTGATCGCCCACGCGCTCCCCGTTCAGGTGCAGCTCGTACAGCCCCAGGCTCGTGACGTACACACGCGCCGAGCGGACCGGACCCTTCACACGAAACGCGCGACGCAGCAAGGGAGACGGGGCAGGCAAGCTGTCCGCGGGGCTCGCTGCCGGGCCGATCCATTGCGCAGACCAGTCGGTGGATTGGGTGAGCCCGGTTTCCCAGAAGGCGACGGCGCTCCAGGGGGACGTGCGGCCGTTCGAGTCCCAGACCCGCACTCGCCAGTAGTAGCGTGTCTGCGACTGGAGCGGCGGACCGGCGTACTCGACGAACACCGAGGCATCCGAGCTGATCCGGCCGGAATCCCAGAGCAACGCGCTCCCCCGCCCGACCTCCGGAGCCGACCGCCCGACCTGCAATTGATACGCGGTCTGCATGCTGTTCCGGGTGTCGCTCGTCATGCGCCAGCTGAGACGAGGTCGAAGAACATCGATGCCGATCGGGTTCGAGAGGTATTCCGTACGCAGTCCGCTCACCGAGAGCGGAGTCTGTCCCTGCAACGCGGAAGCGGAGCAGGCAAGGACCCACAGGATAGTGCGCATTGTGGGTCCAATAATACGACCGCCAGCCATCGGCGCGATGGCTGGCGGTTTCCGGACAGGGGCGAATCGAGGTTAGTTCTTCGAGACCATCTTCGGCTCGACCGGCGCCGGTCCATCGAAGACGAGATGGCCGGACTCGAACTTTGCGCCGCGGAGCGCGAGGGAAAGCACCTCACCCAGGTCCGCCACGAGGTGCACGTCGAGCGACTTGCGCACGTCCTCCGGCAGGTCATCGAGATCGCCCTCGTTCTCCGTGGGGAGCACGATGGTGCGGATCCCGGCCCGGACCGCGCCGAGCACTTTCTCTTTGACGCCGCCGATAGGAAGCACGCGGCCCCGCAGAGTGATCTCGCCCGTCATGGCGAGGTCGTGCCGCGCCGGGCGTCCCGAGAGCGCCGACACCAGCGCGGTCGCCATCGTCACCCCCGCCGACGGCCCATCCTTCGGGATGGCGCCGGCCGGAACGTGCACGTGGATATCGGTCTGCCCGAGCAGCTCGCTCGGGATGCCGAGGCGATCGGCGTGCGATTTGGCGTAGGTCAAGGCGGCCCGGGCGGACTCCTTCATCACGTCGCCCAGCTGGCCAGTGAGGACCAGCTCGCCCTTGCCCTTCATGAGGCTGACCTCGACGAACATGATGTCGCCGCCCACGGGGGTGTAGTACATCCCCGTCGCCACACCGACCTGGTCCTCCCGCGCCTTGTGCTCGGGATGGACTTTGGGACGACCGAGGAGATCATCGATCTCAGACCGGTCGACGACGACCGTCTGGGATTCACCGGCGGCGACCCGGCGGGCCACCTTGCGGCCCAGCTTGCCGATCTCGCGCTCCAGCTGCCGCACACCGGCTTCCCGGGTGTAGCTCGAGATGATTTCCTCGAGGCCCCCATCCCGGATTTCCAGCTGTTCCTTGGTGAGGCCATTCTCCGTCAGCTGCCGCGGCACGAGATAGCGCTTGGCGATCTCCAGCTTTTCGCGCTCGGTGTACCCCGCGAAATTCACCGTCTCCAGCCGGTCGAGCAGCGGGGTCGGAATGCTCTGCAGGAAGTTGGCCGTCGCGACGAACAGCACTTCCGACAGATCAAAGGGCACGCCGAGGTAGTGGTCCGTGAACGAGTCGTTCTGCGCCGGATCGAGCACCTCGAGCAGCGCCGCCGCCGGATCGCCCTGGAACGAGACGCCCAGCTTGTCGACTTCGTCGAGCAGGAAGACGGGGTTCTTCGCCCCGGCCTGCTTCATCCCCTGGATAATCCGGCCCGGCATCGCCCCGACGTACGTGCGGCGGTGGCCGCGGATGTCGGCCTCGTCGCGCGCGCCGCCGAGCGAGATACGAACGTACGGACGCCCCATGGCCCGAGCGATCGACTTCGCGATCGACGTCTTGCCGACGCCGGGCGGGCCGACGAACAACAGCACCGAGCCCTTCGACTCCGAGTCGGCCGGCTTACGCTCCGCGGCGGGCTGCTGTCGCTGGCGCAGCTGGCGCACGGCGAGGAACTCGAGCACCTGGTCCTTCACATCGGGGAGACCGTAGTGGTCCTCCTCGAGGATCGCCGCGGCGCGCTTCAGGTCGAGCGACTCCTCGGCGCGCTTGTTCCACGGCAGCTCGGCGACCGTCTCGAGGTAAGTCCGGATGACCTGCGCTTCCATCGAGTCGCGGCTGGTGCGCTCGAGGCGCGACAGCTCGCGGTCGACTTCCTTGCGGGCGGCCTCCGGCAGGTCGAGCGCTTCGAGACGCTTCTTGAGATCGTCGTTCTCGTTCGCATCGTCCTCCTCGCCCAGCTCCTTACGGATCGCCTTCATCTGCTCGCGCAGGAACATCTCGCGCTGGCGCTCCCCCAGCTCTTCCTGCACCTGGGACTTGATGTCTTCCTGAGCGTCGAGCACGCCGATCTGGCGCTGGGTGGCTACGAGGACGCGGCGCAGCCGCTCCTCCACCGCCAGCGTTTCGAGCAGCGACTGCCGCTCGGCCGGCTTCATCTCGACGTGACCCGCCACGAGGTCGGAGAGCCGCCCCGCGTCGGTCACACCCTCGAGGACCTGCTTCACCACCTCGTCCGGCAGCCCCGTCTTCTGACCGAGCTCGGCGGCACGCTCGCGTACCTCACGGTACAAGGCGACGAACGCCGCATCGTGCTCGTTCAGCGGGGGGAGGTCGGGTGCGTCACGCACGACGGCCTGCAGATGGCCGTCGGATTCGGTGTAGTGCACCGCGGTGGCGCGCCGCTCACCATGCAACAGGATCTGCACGCCGTTCAGGCCGCGCTGCACCTGACCGACGCGCGCGATGGTCCCCATCGTATACAGCACGCCCGGAGTGACCTGGTCGACGTTGTCTCGCTGTGAGACGGCGAAGATCAAGCGACCTTCGGACCGCGTGGCGTCCTCGATGGCGCGGAGGGTACCGGGGCGTCCAGCACCGATGACGGTGGTGACACCCGGAAAAAGGACGACCTCCCGCAACGGCAGCACGGGCAGCGTCAGACGATCTGTCATGTTCTCATCGCTCCAAACGGAAAAAGTTGATCAACGCCCGACCGTTGCAACGCATCGGCCATGCCACCCCTCAAACACGACGTTGTGAGGGATCGTTCCGTATGGAGGGCCGCCAATTGGGCATGGACTGACAAAACCGTGGCTGTAGAGGTTTCAGTTCCGTCAGGTTGGCACGCGACGTCTAAGTTACTGGCTGTGGACTGGTTGCATGGGTTTCCCAAGGCGGCTAATCTAGGGCCGACATGCGCTTCGATCTGAAATGACCGGGCCCGACCGTTCCCTTGCCGGCCGGCTGGGCGAAGCCTTGGGGAGCTCCTACACGCTCGAAGGTGAGATCGGGCGCGGCGGGATGGGAGTCGTCTTCCAGGCGAAGGACGAGCGCCTGAAGCGGCAGGTGGCGATCAAAGTATTGCCACCTGATCTCGCCTTTCGCGAAGAGGTCCGGCTGCGCTTCCTGCGGGAGGCTGAGACTGCGGCGCGGCTGACCCACCCGCATATCGTACCGATCCATTCCGTCGGCGAAGGACCCGAGGGTCTGGTCTACTTCGTCATGGCGTTCATCGACGGCGAGCCGTTGTCGGCCCGGCTGAAGCGCCGCACGCGGCTGCCGGCGGAAGAGGCGCGTCGCATCATGATGGAGACCGCCGACGCGCTCGGTGCCGCCCATTCCCTGGGCATCATCCATCGCGACGTCAAACCCGACAACATCATGCTCGAGGGAAGCCGGGGCCGCGTCATGGTCACGGACTTCGGGATCGCGAAGGCGCTCTCCTCCTCGAGCAGCGGCGGGCTCACGGGGACGGGTGTCGCCATCGGGACGCCGCATTACATGAGTCCCGAGCAGGCAGCGGGGGACCGCGAGATCGACGGGCGGTCCGATCTCTATAGCCTGGGCGTCGTGGGCTATCAGATGCTCGCCGGTGAGTTGCCGTTCCAGGCGCCGACGGTTCCCGCCATCCTGATCAAGCAGATCACGGAAACGGCGAAATACATCGGGGACCGGGTCGCCGGTGTGCCCGACGATCTCGCCGGCTCGGTGATGCGCTGCCTCGAGAAGGAGCCCGAGAACCGCTGGCCCACCGCCGACGCACTGCGCCGCGCGCTCGAGTCCCGCACCGCACCGGCGTTCCGCCCGCGCCGCTCGACGCCGACCTCCCGGCGCGGCCTCGCCCCTCCGCCGTTGCCGCCGCTGCCTGGCTCCGTGCCGCGCAGTCCCACGATTCCGCGACGCGCCCGTCCACCGAAGCCTGCCAATAAGGTCACTGCGGTCACCGGAGAGCCGCAGATCGTCACGAGCATGCGCAATCGCTTCGTGAACTGGGCCGGCGTGAGCGGCGGCCTGATATTGTTGGATGCGGTGACGGGCGGGGGCTTCGGGTGGGGACCGATGGTGGCAGCGATCTGGGGCGGGTTCACGCTGTTGCCGGCGTACATGCGGCTATGGCAGGCGGGGTACTCGTGGCGCGACGTCCTGCATCGCCCGATCGCTTCCGATGCGGCCGAGGTGCGGCTCGGCCTCGCCGGTCCCGGCAAGCCGGGACAACTCCTCGCACCGACGACCGGAGAGTTCGGCCGTCAGGCAGACAAGGTCCAACAGGTCGCCGGCGACTACCAGGCGATCATGCGCGTGGTCGAACGACTGCCGAAGTCGGAGCAGAAGCTGCTTCCCGACATCTCGGCCACGGCGAACGCCCTCTTGAAGCGCGCCCAGGAGCTGGCGCGGACGCTGCACTCGCTGAGCGCCGGCGTGGAGGACGGTGCGGTCGATCGCCTCGATGCGCGACTCACGGCGCTGCGTGATCTGCCGGAATCGCCCGAACGGGAGCGCCAGCTCGGGTTGATGCAGCGGCAACGCCAGGCCCTGAGCGATCTGCTGCAGCGCCGCCAGGTGATCGAGGATCAGCTCGAGTCGTGCATCCTGGCGATGCAGACCATGCGGTTCGATCTTCTGCGGCTGAAGTCCGCAGGCGTGGACGCGGTGCTCGGCGATCTCACGATGGCCACGCAGCAGGCGCGCGCGCTGTCCCGCGACGTGGATCACGCCATCGAGGCGGCGAGCGAGATCCGGCAGGTGCTGGGCGGCAGCCCGCCTCCGTTCCCGACCTAAGTCCCGCGGCGGCAGCGCTCCACCAGCACCGGCCCGTCCTCCGGCTCCAGACCGAAGTCCTCCAGCGTCAGGAACTGGCGCGCAGCTTCGTCACACCGCTTTTCGCGCAGCAGCGCCGCGGCACGCAGCTCATACGTCTTCGGCCAACCCGGCCGGATCTCCTGGACGGCGGCGAGGACGCTGTCTGCGGTGGCCGGAGGGGCCTGCAGGGCAATCCCTTCGAGCGTGGGCGCGAGGAGGTCGCGAGGGAGTGCCGACCGGAACGTATTGCGCGTCGCGGCCAACACCGCCCACACCCCGCGCACCGCAGCCGGCCAGAGCGAATCGGCGGCATCGAGCCGCGCCAGCGCGGCGCGGGCCCGGGCCGTGTCGGCGCCGGCAGCGAGCGCGCGTGCGAGCAATGGCCGGGCGCGTGCGGGCTGGCCGCGCGCGGTCGCGATGAGACCCGAGAGCAGGAGCGCACGGGCATCGGCGGTGGGCAAGCTGGCGAGTAGGGAATCGGCTCGCGCCGTATCGCCCGAGGCCACCGCCAGGCCAGCCAGCGGGACGATCCACCGGGGATCCTGAGGGGCAGCGCGGTGTGCCGCCTCGACGAAGCCCTGCGCCGCGAGGTCCCCGAGGCGGGCCGACAACGCCCGGGCGAGACGGTCTGGCGACAGGTGATCCTCGGCTTCCACCGGACGCTCCACGCCCGCGAGCGAGTCGAGGATGTCCCCCATGTCACGGCTGTCGAGGAAGCGCCGCGCCGCGACGTACTCGAGCTCGGGGCGGTCGTCGGTGTGCGCGAGGGTGGCGCCTTGGACGAGCCGGGCGACACCCGCTTCCCCGAGCACCTGGCGATCGAAGTACTGCTGGGGCGCATCGAGCATGAGAAACTCGTGCCCCGGGACTGCGAGGGCGCCGCCGTGGCCCACGAGCGTCTCCACCCAGGCGGTGTCCGGGACGAGCGGGTGGGCCGAGCCGAGCACCATGAGGTCGTAGTTTCCGGCGGACCAGACCGATACGTGCGGAAAGACCTTCTGCACGTTGCGAACGATGCCCGCCACGACGGGAAGCGGCAGCTGATAGAGCTGCACCCACTGGCAGAAGACGCCTTCGTCCGTGAGCCGGCTGCGGACGATGCGATAGAAGTCGGGCGTGTAGAGCGTGGCGACGCCGGCGACCCACGGGTTCGAGGGCTCGGAGACGATCACGTCGAAGCGGTCGTTGGTCAGCTGCAGGGCGCTCCGGGCATCGTCGGCAATGGCCCGTACGTTGGGTCGGGTGAGCACATCCTGATTCACGCTGCGGAAGAACCGCGCCAGCTCGAGCACCCCGGGCTCCAGCTCCACTACGCGAACGCGCTCCATCCCCGGGACGGCGGCGAGCACCGCGGTGGTAACGCCACTGCCGAAACCGATCGCGAGCGCGGCATGGGGATGCGGGCGGGCGGCGACCGGGGCGAATCCGAGCATGACCTGCGTATCCATGTCGCCGTAATCCGACGCGTCGACCTTTCCGTTCACCTTGAGCGCCCGGCCGACGGGCGACTCCCACACCGACACCGTCGAGTTGCGGCCTTCGATGAATTGCAGCGGCCGCGCCCCCGGGTGGTCGAGAAAGCTGCGGCGTTCGGCAGCGGACATCTTCTCGCGTCCATAGATCGTCGGGCCGAGATCGATGGCACGCAGTCCACGGCCTGGGGCTGCGACAACGGCAACGAGACCGGCCGTCGCGAGAATCGCGCCGCCGAGGACCCGTACCTGCAGGTGCTTGTGCTGCGCAGACCCTTCGGCGACGCCACGCGACACCGCAACCGCGAGCGCCAGCGCAGCGAGGACATTGACGCCGACGCCGAGCCGCAAGGTCGTGTCGCTCCCGAGCACCGTCACGAGCACGAAGCCGGTGAGCACGGCGCCGAGGATCGACCCGGCGGTGTTGAGGAGGTAGGCCCGGCCGACGTCGGCGCCACGCGCTTCTCCGGTCGCGGCGATCAGGTCGGTGAGCAGCGGGAATGTCATTCCCATTCCGATGGCGGGAATGAGGACGACGGCAGCGACCGCACCGCCCAGCAACCCGAGCCGGGGACCGGCGTTGAGTCCGGGAATCTGGAAGACGAGCAGGACGTAGGCCGGGAGAGCGGAAAAGAAGGCGATCATCAACGCCGCGCCTGCCGCGGTGATGCCCTGCGCGAAGACCGCCGATGCGGCGGCATCCGAGGGAGTCGCCGAGCGCCGCGCCACCAGCGCGCTGCCGAGACCGATCCCGAGGAGGAAGCACAGCAGGACCAGCGTGAATGCGTAGGTCGATCCGCCGACCACCATGACGAGAACCCGCGTCCAGGCGATTTCGTCGAGCAGGGAGACGAATGCGGTGGCTCCCAGGAGGACGAGGGCGAGGCGGCCGAGGAGGGCTGGGGCCGACGAGTCTCCGGCCGCATCAACCGCGGGCTCACGCCCGGGATCAGGCAAGCCACCGGGGCCGGGCAGTCGGAGGGCGGTGACACCAATCGCGATGCTCACCGCCGCCGTCCCGATCAGGCTGAGACGGATCCCGACGTGCTCGATGAGAAAGAATCCGGCGAGCCCGGTCCCGAGGACCGCTCCCAATGTGTTGACCCCGTACAGGCGCCCGAGCGACGCGCGCAGCAAGCCGCGGTCGGTCGCGGTGAAGGCGCGTGTCAGGACGGGGAGGGTCCCGCCCATCAGGGTCGTCGGGATCAGGAGCACGAGGCCCGCGAGGCCGAAGCGCAACGCGACGCTCAGCCCCGAGCCTTCGGGAAGTCCGCGCGCCAGCGCGATGTAGGCCTGTTGTGCGAGGCCGAGAACGAGCGGGGAGATCAGCCCGAAACAGCCGATCAGGATCTCGAGGCGGCCGTACAGCGCCGCGGGGCGAGGATGGCGATCGCTTCTCGCGCCGAGGAGGTAGGCGCCGAGTCCCAGGCCACCCATGTAGGCGGCCACGACGGTGGTGACGGACTGGATGGTGGAGCCGAACGACTGGTACAGCAACCGGACCCACAGGAGCTCGTAGACGAGCCCTGTGGCACCGGACAGGAAGAAGAGGATGGTGTAGCCGAGGACCGGCTTAGAACGCATGCAGCTCGCGCATGGCGTGCGCGAGATCCTCGGCTTGCGGCAGAATATGGTCCTCGAGTACAGGGGAGTAGGCGACGAACGTATCGGTCGAGGCGACCCGCTTCACCGGCGCGTCGAGCCAGGCGAAGCACTCGTCGGCGACGCGCGCGGCCAGCTCCGCCCCGTAGCCCCAGGAGAGCGCGTCCTCGTAGGCGACGATGACCTTGTTCGTCTTCCGGATCGACGCGGCGATCGTGGGCCAGTCGACGGGCGACAGGCTGCGCAGGTCGATCACCTCGACGTTGATCCCGTTCTGCTCCTCCACTTCCTTCGCGGCGACGAGCGTCCGCTGCACGACTGCGCCATAGGTGACGACGGTGAGGTGGGTCCCCTCCTTCACGACCTTCGCCTTGCCGAGCGGAATCATGAAGTTGGGCCCCGGGTTGGGCGCTTTGTTGTAGGTCTGGCGGTAGAGGTGTTTGTGCTCGAGGAACAACACGGGGTCGTCGCAGCGAATCGCGGTGCGGAGCAGCCCGTTGGCGTCGAGTGCGGTCGCGGGACAGACGACACGCAGGCCCGGAACCGACGTGAACACCACCGCGCCGGTTTGTGAGTGGTAGACGGCGCCGCCCTTCAGGTAGCCGCCGTACGTCACGCGCACCACCGCGGGACAGCTGAACGCGTTGTTGGAGCGCCAGCGCATCGTCGCCAGCTCGTTGCGCAGCTGGTGATAGGCCGGCCAGATGTAATCGAAGAACTGGATCTCGACGACGGGTTTCAGGCCGCGCGTGGCGAGGCCGATCGCGCGTCCGACGATGTTCGCTTCAGCGAGCGGCGAGTTGTAGACGCGATGCCCGCCGAACTGACGCTGCAGCCCGCGGGTAACGGTGAATACGCCGCCCTTGCCCTTGACCTTGCCGAGGCTCTCCTCGCGGCTCGCGTCGGCCACGTCCTCCCCGAAGACGAGGATGCGCGGATCGCGCGCCATCTCGTCCTTCATGCACATATTCAGAAGATCGACGACGGTCGTAGGCTCGCCCGTGAAGTGGGGGTCGTCCTCGGTGTCGAACTGCTCGGACGTGGGGTCGACGTCGGGCGAATAGACGTAGCGCAGGGCCGTCTCCGGGCCCGGCTGCGGCGCCGCGAGCGCCACGTCGGTTGCCACCTGCACCTCGTCGTCCACCTGCTGCTTGATGGCGTCGATCTCCGCCTGGCTCGCCACACCTTCTGCGATCAATCGCGCCGGGAAGGTCACGAGACAGTCGCGCTTCGCCTCCTCCTCGCGCTCGGCCGGCGGGCGATAGGACACCTCGTCGTCCGACTGCGAATGCGAGTACGGCCGAGTGACCTTGGCATGCACGAGCGCCGGCCCGCGCCGGGCGCGGCAATGCGCGGCCGCGCGCGTGATCGCTTCGTAGGATGCGACGGGGTCACAGCCGTTGACGCGTTCGATCAGAAGGTCGGGGAAATTGCTGACGAGCACGCTGACGGAACCGCCGGCGGTCTGGACTTCGACGGGCACGGAAATCGCGTAGCCGTTGTCCTCGATCAGGAAGAGGACCGGCAGCTTGAGGTTCGAGGCGGTGTTCAGCGCCTCCCAGAACTCGCCCTCGCTCGTCGTCCCCTCACCGGCGGAGCAATAGACGATCTCCTCATCTTGAATCGGCTTGTCGGTGATGGCGTCCACCTGGCTATAGCGCAGCCACGCCTCGGCACAGCCCGTGGCCTGGAGGAACTGCGTGCCGGTCGGGCTCGACTGGCTCACGATGTTCAGCGCTTTGTGGCCCCAGTGGGACGGCATCTGCCGGCCACCGGAATTGGGATCCTCGGCGGCGGCGACCGCCGACAGCAGCATCTCGGTGGGGGTCATGCCGAGCGCGAGGCAGAGCCCGCGGTCGCGATAGTAGGGATAGAACCAGTCGGAGCCGGGCCGCAGGGCTTTGCCTGCGGCCACGAGGATCGCTTCGTGGCCGGCGCCGGAGATCTGGAAGAAGATCTTCCCCTGACGCTTCAGCTGCAGCTCTTTGTCGTCCAGCCGGCGCGACATGTACATCAGCCGGTAGATGTCGAGCAGCTCCGGCTTGGAGAGGGGCTGGCGGGGGGCCCGCGCCTCGGAACGAGCGCGCGTCTTGGGAGTCGTCATGGTCGCAAAATAGCTCAGTGGTCAGGGTGCTGCCAAAAGCTGCCGCAGTCGGGGGAAATAGCCGATCGCCGCCTCCACATCCGGACTGGAGCGCACCACCAGGTCGTCGTAGGCGTCGGGGCCCCAGCGCACCTCGGCCACACGGGCGGCCAGGATGCGGGAAATACGAACGTCGAGCGCCGAATCGGTCTGTGCCGGGACCTGGAGTCGCGTGCGGACCCGCGACAGAAAGCGGGGCAGCAGCGTGGCGCGCCACCGATCGGAGGCGGTAAGCCAGGCAGCCCGCGCCGCCGGCGTCGCGGGAAGCGACAGTGCGACGCTGTCGGCCACGGCGTTGTCGAACCCCGAGTCGGCGGCGACGCTCCACCACACCGGCAACGGCGCGGGTCGGGGAAGGGGCGCATCGGGAGCGATGCCGCCACCGCCTCGCACGATGCGGCCGTGGTCGGTGTGGTACTCCTTGAGCGTGTCTTCCGCAGTGCCGCCATTGCCGGCGAGTGCGTAATACTGCTCCGTGGCGAGGCCGGCGTAGCGACGCTGGATAAAGCGGCCGCTGGGACTCAACACGTGGCCGATCGTCAACATCAGTACCTCGCCGCTCGGCGGCACCAGGAAGCCCGTCTGGATCAGGGCCTTCCCGAAGCTGCGCCGGCCGAGCAGCAGCGCGCGATCATGGTCCTGCAGCGAACCGGCCAGCGCCTCGGCGGCGCTCGCCGAGTGCTCGTCGATCAGGACGATGAGCGGCAGGGAGACGAATGCGCCGTCGTGGCCCGTCGTGTAGGTCGTGTCGACCTGCCGTTTGCGTCCTTCGGTGCGGAAGACCACGGTTCCCTTCGGGAAGAACTCCGACGCGACCGCGACCGCGGACGTCACGATGCCGCCAGGATTCCCGCGCAGGTCGAGGATGGCGCGGCGCATATGCTGATGATCGAGGCGGCCCAGGGCGTCGTGCACTTCCTTGCCGGCGTCCGGGCCGAATTCCTCGAGTCGCACGAACCCGGTAATCGAGTCGAGCATGCGCACGACCGACACCGAGCGCCGGACGAGGACGTCGCGCTTGATGGAGATGACCAACGTGTCGGGCTCGAGCCGGGGACCGCGCTCGAGGCGCAGGCGCACCTTCGATCCCTTTTCTCCGGCGAGCCGCAGCTCGAGTGTGTTGACCGACAATCCCGCCACCGACGTATCGTTGACGCTGACCAGGCGATCGCCCGGCTGGACACCGGACTTCGCCGCGGGACTCTGCGACGCCACGGCGAGGACGGTGACGGCGCTGTCGACTTCTTCCAGCGTGATGCCGGTGACGGCGAGGGTGCCGCGCTGAATGAGATCGAGACGCTCGGCTTCGAGGCGGGAATAGAAGTAGCTGTGGGGATCGAGCGCCCGCAGCATGCCCTCGATCGCCGCCTGAATCAGCTGCGGATACCCGACGGAATCGGCGTAGTTCAGGCGGATGTGGTTCAGGACGCCCGAGAAGGTCTGCAGCTCCTCGTAAGCGGAACGCTGCTGGGCCGCGAGCCCGCCCGCCAGGGAGACGGCGAGGATCGTGGTACAGATCCCGGCGCGCGCGGTCACCAGCGTTCCATTTTCACGTCCGCCAGCGTACTGCTCAGGTCGTTGAATTTCAGATCGCGCGGCTCCGCAGGCAGGAGCGGGCTCGTGTAGTCGCTCTGCCCGCCGCGCACCGGGACGCGAAAGTGCGCAAAGCGGCCGTCCCCGAGATCCGCCGACACGAGTACCGTCATCCGAAAGTCCGCCGGGACGTTCTCCTGGGTGATCCGCATCCGAACGGTGAACCGGCCGTTGGCGGCGGGCTGGGGGCTCCAGGCGACGCGGTAGGTGGGAATCGCCGTTCCCTTGACCCACTCATCGAAGAACCAGTCCATGGGGACGCCCATATGCCGCTCGACGACCCGGCGGAAGTCGTCGGTGGTGGCCGGAGCGCCCCGATAGGACTGGTAGAAATCGCGCAGCGTCTCCGTGAAGCGATCCTCTTTCATGGTGCTGAGGTCGAGCATCATGATGCGCAGCATGTGGAGCACCCACGCGCCCTTCTCGTAGATCATGATGTCGTAGCCGCGCCGGGCGCTGGGCGTCGAGTTGCGATACCCGATCCAGATCGGCCCCGCGTCGTCGCGATCGTCATGGATGTCGTTCTTGTACTGGTCGAGGAACTTGAAGTATTCGACGTTGTGCTTGCGTTCGGCCTGCAGATACCAGAGCGCGGAGAACGACGCCATCCCCTCGCTCAGCCACGCGTCGCGATACGACACCGGTTGCACGCCGTTGCCCCACCACTGATGCGCGACTTCGTGCGCCCGGAAGAATTCGTCGAATCCGTCGAGTGAGGTCTCCTGAAAGGTGGACCAGGACAGATCGATCATGCCGGGGAAGGACACCCCTTCGTTGTAGGGGATTTCCGTGACGAAGAAGTGCGGGTACGAGCAGTCTCCGAAGAGCTGGGTGAACAGCTTCAGGCTGTTCGAGACATCCGACGCGACATTTTCCGACATGTGGGACTGCTCGGGGATCCTCTCGCCCTGGAGGGTCAGGTAGCGGCGCAGCTCTCGATGCGCGTCATCGGAGAGCATCACGTCGATCGTCGGCGCTCCCGGTTGCTGGATGCGGTGGTTCGTGAACAATCCCAGGTTGAACGTCGCGTAGGATGTCGGCGTCCGGGTGACCCAGTGGGTCGTCATCACTTTGGGGGTTTCACTCGAGTCCACGCGGTCGCCGATGCTGGCCAACGGGTACCAGTTCGGCGAATGGAACGTGAGGTCGAACATCGCGTGGTTCATGCCCTGCCTGTTCATCGGATACCACGCCGCGGTCGGGTTGATGAAGAACCAGTCGAGGAAGCGATCGATGAGATCGCCGTGGTAATAGAGCGTCAGGGAAAGCGAGTCGCCCGTCGCGAGGCGGTGCGGGGCGCGGACCCAGACGTCGCTGTTGTCCTTCGCTTTGAACACGGGCGCGGCGTCGCCACCAGTCCAGCGCGCCGAATCCACGAGGAGTTTGGGGTGCAGGGCGAACAGCAGCCAAGGCCCGATAGGCTCTTCCGCCTTCATGGAGAGGCTCGCCGCAGCGGCGTAGTCGAGATCCGCTGAGCCGGTGGGGGTGAGGTGGATATCGATGCGGTAGCTCGGCACGGTGAGGCGCTTGCGGTACCACCATGCGCCGGCGCCCGCCTGTTGATTCTGCGGAGGGAATTCCGTCACGACCGCCCAATTGCCGCCCCAGCGTGCCTTGTTCACCGGACGGTACAGCTGCACCGCTTCGTTGGCGGTGGGGTCGATCTTGAACAATACAGGGCCGCCGTGCGTCCGCTCGATGTGCGCGAGGAAGAGTCCGGTCGTGTCCCCGTTCAGGATCGGGCCGATGACTTCTTCGTTGTAGGCACCCTCGTTGTCGCCGCGCAGCGACTCGACCAGGTCGCGGACGTGACCCGCGAGATCGGTGGGGGGATCTCCACGAATGCCCGGGAGCGCTGCCAGCTGCCGCGGCGTAGTGGAGTCCGCGAACAACAGAACGACCTCGGTGAGGCTGTCGCTGAGTAACGGGTTACCGCCGAACCGCTGCAGTTCCGCCTGCTCGGCGGGGACCGGGGGCGCGAAACTAAACGCCCCCGATCCCCGAAAGACAGCACCCACGGTGCGGCCGCCGACGGGTGAGAGAAAGTAGAGCTGCCCGTGCTCCAGCGTGAGCTGTGCGACGTCGCGCGTCAACACGAGATGGT
>DASSIL010000347.1:0-6289 GCA_035691925.1 Gemmatimonadales bacterium | reverse complement strand
CCGCGCTCGTGCTCGACGACCCGGTCCACCTCGCGGAACCGGGCTTCTGATGCCGGGCACCGCGGAGCTCGGCAAACTCATCGAACAGCTGCTGCTCGTCTTCACCTCGGTGCTGTTCATCGTGGATCCATTCGCCACGGTTCCGAGTTTCCTCGCGATGACGGCGCGCGACACGCCGGCCCAGCGGCGCGTGCTGGCCCGGCGCGGCGCCTGGACCACCGCCATCACCCTCGCGCTGTTCGCGCTCGCCGGCAGCGCGATCTTTACGATCTTCGGCATCACGATCGGTGCGTTCAAGATCGCGGGCGGCGTCCTCATGGGGATGAACGCCCTCGACATGGTCCAGGCGCGGCGCAGCCTGCAGCGCGAGACGCCGGCCGAGACGGCGGAAGGGGTCGAAAAGGAAGACATCGGGATCCTGCCGCTCGGGATCCCCATGCTCGCGGGGCCAGGCGCGATCTCGACGGTGATGGTGCTGGCGGTCGCGTCGAAGAGCTGGGTCACGACCGCCGCGCTGTACCTCTCGATCGCCCTGTCGGCGTACGCGTCGTACCTGACGCTCGCCGGCGCCTCGTTCGTGGAACGCCGCCTCGGCACGACGGGTATGCGTATCCTCACCCGGCTGATGGGACTCGTCCTCTGCGCCATCGCGGCCCAGTTCATCATCGACGGCATCCGCGTCAGCTTCCATATGTCGTGATGTCGTGACGTCCCGAGCGCTGGTGGCGTGGGCCGCTCTGCTGCAGATCGGGGCGGCGGGAAGCAGTGCCGCGCAGCGCCTGCAGGTCGATTGGGGCGCGCAGGCGATCCCCACCCTCTCGAAAACCAACGTCGTTCCCGGAAACCGCTCCCTCGCCGAGCTGCGGGTCGTGCAACCGATGGGCATGCTCGACGTCTCCGCCCTGGGCGACCGGATCCGCCTCGTCGCGACGCTCGACTTCGAGAAGTACACGATCGCACACGGCGAGCTGGCGCCGGGGGATTGGGGGGAGGGGTTCGAAGACCGGCGCCACCCGCACACGCTCGTCCACCAGCTGATGCTCGTCGCGCCGGACCTGTCCGGCGGGCGGCTCGGAGCGGTGCACGTCTTCGCGGGCGCCGGCAAGGGGTTCGTCCCGTTCGGGACCGACGACCCGATGGCACGACCCGTCGTGCGCTACCCCGTGAACCACCACCTCAGCCAGATCCTCGAGCGGGCGGTGGCGGTCGCGGGCGTCCGCGCCGGACCGGTCACCCTCGAGGGCGCGCTGTTCAACGGCGACGAGCCGGTCTCGCCGGGATCGTGGCCCGCCATGAGCCGCTTTGGAGACTCCTGGGCGGCTCGACTCACCGTTGCGCCGGTGGCCGGACTCGAGACGCAGGCGTCGTACGCCTTCGTGCACTCGCCGGAAAACCGGCCTGGCGCGGGCCCCGACGATGCGAAGACGAGCGCATCGGTGCGCTGGGAGCGCGGCTCCTGGTACGGTCTCGTGGAGTGGGCCCACACCCGCACGGCGGGGGGCGCGTTCGTGTTCCGGTCGCTCGTTGGTGAGGGCGCGCTGACGCTCGGAAGGCAGCGCCCATACCTGCGCCTCGAACAGAGCGACCGGCCGGAGGAAGAGCGGCTGTTCGGCAGCCCGTTTCGGACGCGCCGGCCGTTGTTCGAGAATTCGATCCTCGGGATCACACGGTGGACAGTCCTGACCGCGGGTGACGCCATGGAAGTGTGGCGCCGCTCGCGGGTGCGGCTCACGCCATATGTAGAAGGGTCCTACCTGGGAATCGCCCGTGTCGGCGGCGGGGTATTCGATCCCCAGATCCAATACGGCCGAACCCGGGGATACGAGATCAGCGCCGGTGTGCGTCTTGCGGCGGGGATGCGCATGCCGCGGATGGGGCGGTACAACCGCGATGCGATGCAGGAGATGAGGATGCCCTGATGCCGTCCGCCCGCGTTCGTGCCGCGCTACTTGAGCCTGAAGTACGCTTTGAGCTGACTGTGGTCCTGCGTCGTCATCGTGACCAAGAAGCAGAGGCCGGCCAGTTTCGGTGTCTGCCAGTTCTGAATGAACTGCCCCGCCACCGCATCGTAGCGCAGAATCGTTCCGCCCGTCGACGTGACCTCGATCTCGTCGGCCGGGGAGTAGGTGTCACAGGCGACATTCGTCTGGACGAACGACTGCACCGCCGCCACATCGGTGCGCTCCACGTTGCCGGCGAAGACCTCGAATTTCAACGGCACGGTCGATCCGTTCTTCACCGTGTTCCAGACGACCCCCGTATTGGGCATGTCGACCGGTTGATAGAATCCGCTCAGCGTCCAGGCCTGGATGGTGATCGCCACGTTGCCGGCGGCGGCGTTGTAGTTCCCGTTCGAGCCCGTCGCATTGAAGGTCCAGTGCGCGGTACCGCCCGTCGGATACATGAAGCTCGCACCAAGGTCGAGGAGGCCGCTCAGATTCTCACCGAGGACGCCGGCCGCCGATCCTGTCGCTCCGTGCATCAGTCCGTCGAAAACACCGCTATAGCCGTTGACCGTGACGTTTGCGTTGGCCTTCGCGATCGCATAGGAGCCGGCGACCGACGTGATGGCGAAGTTGCTCTGCCCCGTGCCACTCACCATCGGGGAGATCGCATAGGTCCCAGCGCCGGGTCCGACTGACACCGGGTCGTTACTGCAGCTCAAGTCGCCGGTATAGACGCCGCTCACCGCGCATCCCGACGGAGTCTGCGCGGCTCCGTTGTAGGTCCCCGACCCGCTCCCCGCCGTCGCCGTCACCGGCGCCTTGTTGATCGTGTACGACCCGGCGACCGAGGTGATGGCGAAGTTGATCAAGCCGGTCCCGCTCACCGCCGGATTGATCTGGACGGTCCCGATGTCGGGCCCAACCGAGGCCGGGGCGTTGGCGCAGCTCAGGTCCCCGGTGTACGCTCCGGCGACTGCGCACGCCGAAGGCGATTGGGTTCTCCCGTTGTAGGTCCCGGAACCGCTACCCGCCGTCGCCGTCACTGGCGCCTTGAGGATCTCGTACGAGCCGCCGATCGCCGTGATATCGAAGTTGCTCAGTCCCGTCCCGTGCACCGTCGGGCTGATCGCCGTCGTCCCGGCACCCGGCCCCACCGCTTCAGGGGTGTTGGAGCAAGTCAGGTCTCCCGTGTATGACCCGGTCACCTGGCACGCGGCAGGCGATTGCATCGCCCCGTTGTACGTCCCCGAGCCGCCGCCCGCCGTCGCGGTCACCGACGCTCTCGCGATCACGTACGATCCATTCACCGACGTGATCTCGAAGTTGCTCAAGCCGGTCCCACTCACGATGGGCGTGAGGGTGAAGGTCCCGGCGTCCGGCCCCACCGGGCTCGAGCTGTTCGCGCAGCTGAGGTCTCCGATGTAGGCGCCCGTCATGCTGCAGGCCGACGGGATCTGGGTGGACCCGTTGTAGGTCCCCGACCCGCCTCCCGCCGTCGCCGTGACCGGTGCCCGGGCGATCGTGTACGAACCGCTGATCGGCGTGATATCGTAGTTGCTCAGCCCCGTCCCGCTGACCACCGGGGCGATGGCATAGATCCCGGCATCGGGCCCCACCAACGCCGGACTGTTCGCGCAGCTCACGTCTCCCGTAAACGCACCCGTCACCTGGCAGACCGCTGGGGCCTGCGACGAGCCGGCATACGTTCCCGAGCCACTGCCCGCCGTCGCCGTCACCGCGGCTTTGAGAACATTGATCGTCACGTCCTTCGAGGCGTTGTTGTAGAGGCTGCCGTCGCCCGGTGTGAAATCCACATGGAGCGTCTGGCCGCTGCCGGCACTCAAGAGCGTCCCAGGGGTCGGGGAGTAGGTGAACGTGCCTGCGACCGAAGCGGTTGCGTTCAACTGGGCCCCGCTCAACGAGGTCCCGTACACGATGTCGCCGGGGTTGGCCCACGTGATCGTCGGTGTGGTCTTGCTCGGGGCCGAGACGGTAAACGCGAAGAAATAGTCTCCCGCATTCACTCCGCTGGTACTCGACGTGGCTCGCAGGGACCCGTGGTACGTCGTGCCGACCGTGAGGGACGTGGTAGCTATCCCGACTCCGATGCAGTCGGTCTCGCTCGATCCGCTCAGGGACCCTGCACCAGGGCTGAACGTAGTCACGGGCGATAGCATTGCGTTGTTGCTGCCGGCCCCCGCGTATGCGACGGCCCAGGAAATCGTGATAGACGAGCCCAGGCCGCCAGCGCTGGTCGAGAGGCCGGTGCCGCGTGGACACGTCAGGGAGAGGCTGGTTCCCTGCGCGATGGAGCCAAGATTCTCTTCGGTGCCGACGTTTTGATGTTGCGTATTGTCCGATCCGAGGAGCTTCAGGTTGATCGCATCCGTGAAGACCGCCACCGCCTTGCTGCCAGACGTCTGCCCCGTAGCCGTCAGCGTGAACGTCACGCCGAGATCGTGGTCTTGCACGTCGTAGAACGGGACGCTGAACGCCCCGGTGCTGTCGGCCTGCACGTCCTGCGTCACGTCGCCGTGCGTGTCCGGGTCCTCGGTCATGTCCAGGTGAACAGCCTCGCCCAGGCCCCAGCCATGCCCCGTCACCCGGACCAGCTCTCCCGGCGCGTAGTCGTCCTGGTTCGTTTCTATTGTGGCGCCGCTCACCGGGTCGGTGCCAATGGAGGCCATCAGACCGCCTGGGGCCCGCGGGGCCACCGGGTCCCTCGAATCGGTATTACATGCGAATAGGGACACGAACGCCACGACCACCAACACCTGTACAACACGCATACGCACTCCAGATACAGGATCAGCACCGGGCGTCGATCGCACGGCGAACACTCGGTACCGTCCCAACGCAACCAGCGTGCCGATCTGTAAGGGAGGCGTCATGTTGGCGCTGGTGGCATGGCTGAATCCGTCGCTGTGGGCGCTCGCTACAGCTGACGTGTGGACGCGACGAAACTGTTGCGCGGAGGTTGTGACCGTGCTCACGTAACGCAACCCTACGCGCACTCACCGGATAATCGGCCGTGCACTCGCCCTACGTCACGGGATCGGATCTGGGATCGGGCGCGTCGCAGGCGGGGTATTCGTGCGCAGGTTGCCGCTGTGCTGCATGACGCGAACGTGGCCGGATGACCGTAATTCGATGCGAGAGATGAGGGTACCATGATGAGGTGGAGCTCCACCGCCGGCTTGGGCATCGCGCTGGCTCTGGAAGCGTGCGCCGGGGACAGTGGCACTGTCACGCAGCCGCCACCGCCTCCCGCCGACATCGTGCTCATGGATACGATCCCCGTGGCTGCGAACTACGGTATCCACGACCAGTACCTGCGCGACGGCCTGGACATCATCTGCGCCTGGAACACCGGGATCCTGATCTACGACGTCGGCAACGGCATCAAGGGCGGCTCACCGGCGCATCCGGTGCTCGTGGGATCGACGACGACCGCGGGAGGCGAAGCGCACAATACGTGGTGGTTCCACAACCCGGTGACGAACGAGAAGAAGTATCTGTTCGTGGGACAGGAAGGTCCGGGGTCGGTCGGGTCGAGCTCATCGGGAGATATCCACGTCCTCGACGTCTCGGACCTGACGAAGCCGACCGAGGTCGCGACGTTCCACCGCACCGGATCGGGGACGCACAACTTCTGGATGGACGAGCCGCACCAGATTCTCTATGCCGCCTACTACAACGGCGGCGTCGTGGCGATCGACGTCTCCGGCACCCTCTCGGGCGACATCTCGTCGCGGATGATCGACACCATCACCTTCGGCGCCAACAACACCTATACCTGGGGCGTGCAGCTGTACCAGGGATCGCTCTATGCCATCGACATGCTCTCGGGGTTCTGGCAGCTGCACGACTCGGCCGCCATCCTGGGCGTCGCCGCCGGCGGGAACAATCAGACAGAGCGTTTCGGGTCGGATCTCTGGGTGACGAACGGCTACGCCTACACGGGGACGTGGGGCTTCGCGCAGCGGGTCAGCGGGGTCGTGGGGAACGCCCTGAAGATCTGGCAGATCGGCGCCACCGGTGCGCCGACGCTGGTCGATTCGATCATCACATCGAATGTGCTCACGGTGAGCGACGTCGAGGTGACGGACGACAACAAGCTGCTGATGTTCAGCACCGAGGGGGGGCCGAACTCGGGGTTCTGGTTCTACAAACTCACGGATCCCGCACACCCCACGTACGCTGCGAAGTACCTCGTGGGCAACGGCATTCACACGGCCACGTTCTCACGGATCAACGGCAAGCTGTATGCGTTCGGCGCCAAGGATCCCGCCGGACCCGCCCAGTTCATTCTGGATGTGACGGCGCTCGACAAATAGATCGGC
>DASSIL010000346.1:0-3885 GCA_035691925.1 Gemmatimonadales bacterium | reverse complement strand
CTTCATCGGCGCCACGATCCTCTGGTTCGCCTGGAAGGACTGGCTCGCCTCGCACCGCTTCGCCGGGTGGTTCCGCAATTTCTGGGACCAGTTCCACGGCGCCGTCGTCGCGATCACGCTGGGCGCCGCGATCATCCTCACGCTCTACTCCCTCGGCGTCTACCTGTACCGCTATCGGCGTCTGATCACGGGCAGCGGGTGAAGCTCGAGGTCGTCACCGTCGGCACCGAGCTGCTGCTCGGGTTTACCGTCGATACCAACGCGGTCGATATCGGGACGACGCTCGCGGCGGCGGGGATCGAGATCGTGCGGCGCCAGAGCGTCGCCGACCGCCCCGAGGCCGTGGCGGCGGCGGTCCAGGACGCGCTGCAGCGCACCGGTGCCGTCCTCACGACGGGCGGTCTCGGACCCACCAAAGACGACCTGACCAAGACGGCAGTCGCACAGTTGCTGGGTCGCAAGCTCGTGCTGGATGAGACGGTGTTGCGTCAGCTCGAGGAACGGTTTCGCAGGTTCAAGCGGCCGATGCCGGCGGTGAATCGTACCCAAGCCGAAGTCCCCGAAGGGGCCACGGTGCTGCCGAATCCGCGCGGCACGGCCCCCGGGCTCTGGATCGAGGACGACGCGCACCGCTTCGTCGTCATGCTCCCCGGCGTGCCGCACGAGATGCGCGGATTACTGGTAGAAGAAGTGCTGCCGCGACTCGTAGCGCGCGACCAGAGTCGCGGCGCCGCGGGGGTGGTGCGCTCGCGCACGGTGCGGACCACGGGACTCCCCGAATCGGCCGTCGCCGAGCGGGTGCAGCACCTCGAGGCGGGGCTCTTGCCGTTGACGCTGGCGTATCTCCCGGGGACTCCGGGCGTCGACCTGCGCCTCACCGCGTGGGGGCTCCCCGCCGACGAGGCCGATCGCCGTCTCGCCGAAGGGGTGCAGGCCCTCACCGCTGTGCTCGACTCGCGCTGCTACGGCGAAGACACCACCGACCTCGCCGCCGTCGTGCTCGACCTGTTGCGCGTCCGGCGCGAACAGGTGGCCGTCGCCGAGTCGTGCACGGGAGGGTTGCTGGGCGCACGGCTCACCGCCATTGCGGGTTCGTCCGACTGCTTCGTGGGCGGCATCATCGCCTACGCCGACGACGTCAAAATCGCGGAGCTGGGCGTGCCGCCGGCGATCATCGCCGCGCATGGCGCCGTCTCCGAGGAAACCGTCCGGGCGATGGCCGAAGGCGCGACGCGGACGTTCGACGTCGCCTGCGCCATGGCGATCACCGGGATCGCGGGTCCCGGTGGCGGCACTCCCGCCAAGCCGGTGGGGACGGTGTGGCTCGCGGCGCGCCGCGGCGGCGAGACGAAGGCGATCGGCCGCATGATGGTGGGCGACCGGGAAGAGATCCGCGCGCGCTCGGCCCAGGCCGCGCTCGATCTGCTGCGCGGGCTCCTGGCCTCGGCCTGATGGAGCAGTTCCGCGCTCCTGACGGGACACTCCTCGCGTACGACGTGTTTCAACCAACCACCAGCCACAAGCCACTCGCCGCCATTCTCTGGGTGTGCGGTTGGTCCGATCATCGCACGCGTTGGAAGCAGCCCGCCGAGCGTCTCGCCACCGCGGGCTACGCCGTCTACATCCTCGACCAGCGCGGCCACGGCGACTCCGCCGGGATCCGCGGGTACCTGTCCCGCTTCAGCCAGCTGCTCGCCGATATACAGGCGTTCCGCCGGCTCATCCGCTCGAAGCTCGACGTCCCGCAGATCCTCCTCGGCCACGCCTTCGGCGGCCTCGTCGTCTTGCGCTACCTCGAGACGCAGCCTGCGGACCCCGTGGCCGGCGCGGTGCTCTCCTCGCCCTGGCTGCGTCTGGCGCGGCCGGTGTCGTTGCTCACGCGGCTCGCCGCCCGCCCCCTCGCCGATTTGTGGCCGTCGCTGCCGCTCGCGACCGGCCTCGACGCGCGGCAGCTGTCGCGCGATCCCGCCGTCGCCGCCGCCTATCGCGCCGACCCTGTGGTGCATCATGTCCTCACGCCGGGGGCGTGGCGCGAGATTCAGTGGGCGCAGCGCGTCGTCCCCGTCGATGCGCACCGGATCCGCGTGCCGTTGCTGTTCCTGCTGGCCGGGAAGGACGCAATCGTGGATGCACCCCGAGCGCAGTCGTTCGCGGCGGGGTTGCGGGGCTCGGTCGAGACACGGTGGTATCCGGAGATGTACCACGAGCTGTTGCTCGACACGGACTCCGAGAAGCCGTTGGCCGATCTGCTCGAGTTCCTGGCGCGATAGTTCGCGCCTGAGAGGCGCGACTCGGCTGCTGTCACCGATGGTGACGTGGGTTTTTTGTGTCGCTCTCAGCGACAGATAGCCGAGCCGCGGTCTCGGTCCGCCGCCTCTTGTCTTTGACCGCCGCATTTTCTTCTTGACCGCCGCCTCATCGACCGCCGCAGTTTCCGACTCGAAGGATGTAGACCGTATCACTCGTACGAGGGACAGCTTTCACCCCGGCCGCCCGGTATCGTGTCTTCAGGAGTGGGCCGCATCTGGTCCCGGTCTCTTACTGACACTGAGGAGCACGAATGATACGCGTTCGACTTGGAGTTTTCGCCCTCGCACTCGGCCTGTTTGCGACGCCCCTGCTGCACGGCCAGCATGCGCAGCCGACGGAGGGAGTCAGATTCGGCGTCGGGGGTGGCATCACCCTTCCGACCGGTGACTACGGAACCGTCGACAAGGCGGGGTGGCACGTCTTGGGACTGATCCAGTTCCCGATCTCGCAGTCGCCAATCCATCTGCGCTTCGACGCGCTGTACGGGTCGACTTCCCACAAGAGCGGTTTCGCCTCCGGCAACACCAAGCTGGCGGGGGGTACGGGCGACCTGCTGTACCACTTTGGGGACCCGAGGGGCAGCGTGCGGCCCTACGTGTTGGGTGGCCTGGGCTTTTTCAACGTCTCGGATGGGTCATCGACGTCGAAATTCGCCTTCGGGGTGGGCGGTGGGATCCTGTTCGGTGTGGGCACCATGCACGCCTTCGCCGAAGGGCGCTACATCAGCGTCCAGACCACCGGTTCCTCGCTGACGTTTATCCCGATAAGCGTGGGCCTGATGTTCGGGCAGTAACTGCGTCGTACTATGGCCGCCCGGCTCGCTCGAGTCGGGCGGCCATGCGTTGGTCCTCTTTTCGTCCCATCCGTCTCCCGTCGCTTTCAGCGACAGATAGCCGAGCCGCGGCGACCGCAGGAAGTGCTGTAGCGCTCTCAGCCGCGCAGAACGAGCACGATGCTCCGTCCAAGCGAGCGCGATGCCTCCGCCCCGCGGAACGAGCGCGATGCCTCCGTCCCAAGCGAGCCCGTTGCCCGTTTGTTCGCGCCTGAGAGGCGCGACTCGGCTGCTGTCACCGATGGTGACGTGGGTTTCTTGTCGCTCTTAGCGATAGATAGCCGAGCCGCGGCTCTTAGCCGCGCAGAACGAGCGCGATGCCTCCGCCCAAACGAGCGCGATGCCTCCGCCCCGCGGAACGAGCGCGATGCCTCCGTCCCAAGCGAGCCCGTTGCCCGTTTGTTCGCGCCTGAGAGGTGCGACTCGGCTGCTGTCACCGATGGTGACGTGGATTTCTTGTGTCGCTCTTAGCGACAGCCAGCCGAGCCGCGGCTCTCAGCCCCGCGGAAAAAGCGCGATGCCTCCGCCCCAAGCGAGCCCGTCGCTCGTTTGTTCGCGCCTGAGAGGCGCGACTCGGCTGCTGTCACCGATGGTGACGTGGATTTCTTGTCGCTCTTAGCGATAGATAGCCGAGCCGCGGCTCTCAGCCGCGCGGAACGAGCGCGACGCGCGCCGCGCAGAACGAGCGCGACGCCTCCGCCCAAACGAGTTCGATGCCTGCGGCCCAAACGAACTCGATGCTC
>DASSIL010000345.1:0-2433 GCA_035691925.1 Gemmatimonadales bacterium | reverse complement strand
TTCAGCGCCGCCGCGAAGCTGTTGGTGTCGGTCCCCACTTCGCGCTGATTCACGAGGCACTGCTGGTGGCGGTGGATGAATTCGATCGGGTCTTCCACCGTGATGATGTGCCCCTTCAGCTCCTTGTTGACCTTGTCGATCATCGCCGCCAGCGTCGTGCTCTTCCCCGAGCCGGTGGGCCCGGTCACCAGCACCAGGCCGCGCGGGCGCTCGGACAGCTTCGCGACGATCGGCGGCAGGCCCAGCTCGTCGAAGGTGCGGACGTTGAAGGGGATCTGCCGGATCACGAGCGAGACGCAGCCGCGCTGCTTGAAGCAGTTGCCGCGGAAGCGGGCGAGGTTCTGGATGCCGAACGAGAAGTCCAGCTCGTTTTCCGTCTCGAACCGCTTCTTCTGGTTCTCCGTGAGCACCGAGTATGCCAGGGACAGTGTGTCTTTCGGGGTGAGGACTTCCTCGGTCGACGCGCTCGTGATGTCGCCGTCCACGCGCAGCTTGGGGCGCTCCCCGGCGACGATGTGCAGGTCGGAGGCGTCCTTTTCTATCATTTCCTCGAGCAGTGCTCGAAGGTTCACCGGCATGGCGCGATCTCCTTCTTCACGCGGCGGTTTCCTTCACGACTTCTTCCAGCGTGGTGACGCCCCGCTTCACCTTCACCAGGCCGTCCATGCGCAGCGTCAGCATGCCTTCCTCGACGGCCGCGGCCTGCATTTCCTCGGTCGACGCGCCGCGCAGCACGTTGCGCCGCAGCCCGCTGGTCATCGCCATCACCTCGTACAGCCCCTGCCGCCCCTTGTAGCCGGTGCCGTTGCAGGTATCGCAACCCGCGCCCTTGAAGAACGGGCCCTGGTTCCGGTCGATCCCGAAGGCGTGCATCTCTTCGTCGGTGTAGTCCCACTCCTGCTTGCAGTCGACGCAGATGCGCCGCACGAGGCGCTGCGCCACGATCAGGTTCACCGCGCTCGCCACGTTGAACGGCTCGATCCCCATGTCGATCATGCGGGTGATCGTGGAGGGCGCGTCGTTGGTGTGCAGCGTCGACAGCACGAGGTGCCCCGTGAGCGCCGCCTTGATCGCGATCGACCCCGTCTCGAGATCGCGGATCTCGCCCACCATGATGATGTTCGGGTCCTGGCGCAGGAACGCCTTCAGCGCCGCCGCGAACGTCATCCCCACCTCGTTGCGGACCAGCACCTGGTTGATCCCCATCAGGTTGTACTCGACGGGGTCTTCCGCCGTCATGATGTTCACTTCGATCGTGTTGATCTTCGACAGCGCCGAGTACAGCGTCGTCGTCTTGCCGGACCCCGTCGGCCCGGTCACCAGCACCATGCCGTAGGGATTGAGAATCGCCTTCATGAGGTCGGCCTCGGCCTTGGGCTCGAAGCCGAACTTCGACAGGTCGAAAGTCAGGTTTCCCTTGTCGAGGATTCGCAGCACGATCTTCTCGCCGAAGAGCACCGGCAGCGTCGACACACGGAAGTCGATGACGCGGTGCCCCATCTTCAGCTTGATGCGGCCGTCCTGCGGCACGCGCCGCTCGGCGATGTTCAGCTGCGCCATGATCTTCACGCGCGAGGTGAGCGCCGCCCGCATCTTGATCGGCGGCTTCATCACTTCATGCAGCGCGCCGTCCACACGGTAGCGCACCCGCATCTCGTGTTCGAACGGCTCGATGTGGATGTCGGAGGCGCCGCGCTTCACGGCGTCCGTCAGGAGACCGTTGATCAGTTTGACGACCGGGGCGTCCTCGGCGAGCTCGGAGGCCTTGACCTCATCGTCCATCTGCTCTTCGACGACCTCGAGGTCTTCGGCCCCTTCGTCCTCGACGCTCTTCAGCAGGCTCGCGAGCTGGGCGTCCGACTGCTGGTAATAGCGGTCGATCGCGTTGCGCAGCGTGTACTCACCGGCGATCACCGGAAAGATGTCGCAGCGCGTGATGAACTTGATGTCTTCGATCGCCGCCACGTTGTTCGGGTCGGCGATCGCGATCGTGAGCGTGCGGCCCTCGCGCTTGAGCGGCAGCACCGTGTACTTGTTCGCGATGTCGGCGGAGATCAGCTTCAGGATCTTGGGATCGACCTCGAAACGCGACAGATCGACGGCCGGCATGCGATACTGCCGGGCCAGCATCTTGGTGATCTCGGTTTCCTCGATGAAGCCGAGCTTCACCAGGGTGTAGCCGAGGCGCATGCCGGAGCTGCGCTGCTCGGACAGGGCGCGTTTCAACTGGTCCGACGTGATGAGACCGTCGCGGACCAGAATGTCACCCAGCTTATCGGGGGAGAGTGCTGCGGTCGTCGTATGCAACTCGTTGAATTAGAATGAACTAAACTACTTGGCGACCTCGATGTGTCAAGGCGCAGCACCCGAAAATGTGACGTAAGGTCGTAAGGCGTCCAACAGTTTGGGCCCGATTCCCGCCACGCTGTCCAG
>DASSIL010000344.1:0-12867 GCA_035691925.1 Gemmatimonadales bacterium | reverse complement strand
CGTTCGTCCGCCCGAGCCCTACAAGGGAAAGGGGATCCGCTACGTGGGCGAGCAGGTCCGGCGCAAGGCCGGCAAGACCGCCCAGGCGGCCAAGTAACCGATGCGTGCGATTCGCAAGATCAAGACGCAGGCCGACCGCCGCGCGCGGCGCCACCTGCGTGTCCGCAAGCGGGTGCACGGTAGCGCGGCGCGGCCGCGGCTCGTCGTATTCCGCTCGTCGAAGCACATCTATGCCCAGGTGGTCGACGACGACAAGGGCGTGACGCTGGTGGGTGCGGCCGATACGAGCGAGGGCATCCAGGTCGAGGGCAGCGGCAAGACGGCGAAAAGCCACGCGCTCGGCCGGCTCATCGCCGCCAAGGCGAAAGAGAAGGGGATCGCCAAAGTGGTGTTCGACCGCGGCGGTTACCAGTATCACGGGCGCGTCAAGGCGGTTGCCGACGGCGCGCGTAAAGGCGGATTGGAGCTTTAAATGCTGAACGAGACTGAGCCGGGCGCAGCGGCGCCCGAGACGACGACCCCGCCGGAAGCGGCGAGCGCTACCCCCGAACCTTCGTCACCACCACCCGAGCATCATCGCCGCGGCGGTGGTGGTGGTCGCGGCGGTCGCGGCCGGGGCGGACGCGGAGGCCGGGGCGGTGGGCGGGACGGCGGCGACCGGCAGCGTGAGAGCGACGGCATCGTCGAGAACGTCATCGCCATCAATCGCGTGGCGAAGGTCGTCAAAGGCGGTCGGCGCTTCAGCTTCAACGCCCTCGTCGCCGTGGGCGACGGCCACGGGCACGTCGGCGTCGCCACCGGCAAGGCGAACGAAGTGAGCGAAGCCGTGCGCAAGGCGGTCGAAGCGGCGCGCCGCCGCATGGCGGAAGTGCCGCTCACGGGCGGGACGATTCCGCACGAGATCGTGGGCGATCACGGCGCTGGCCGGGTGCTCCTGAAGCCGGCGGCGAGCGGCACCGGGGTGATCGCGGGTGGGCCGGTACGCGCGGTGCTCGAGTGCGCCGGCGTGCGGGACATTCTCACCAAGAGCCTCGGCTCGACTAACCCGCACAACATGGTGCGCGCCACGATGAACGGGCTGACGCGGCTCACCACCGCGCGCCGCGTCGCCAAGGAGCGCGGGGTCGAGGTCGAAGCGATCCACTACAAGGCCCGGCAGGAGGCGACCCATGGGTAGGCTTCCTCCGACGCGGAAACACCGGAAGCGTGTGCGCGGCACCGATCCGGTGCTGCCGCCGGCGGGAACAGGGAAGCTCGAAGTGCGGCAGACGCGCTCCGGCTCCGGCAAGCCGGCCCGGGTGAAGCGCACGCTCGAAGCACTCGGGTTGAAGCATCACCAGGACGTGGTGGTGCACAACGATCACCCCGCGTTGCGCGGGATGTTGTACAAGGTGCGGCACCTCGTGCAGGTGACGCCGGTGAAGGGGTAGGCGATGGCCAAGGCGAAAGCGAAGGCGAACGCGAAGGCGAGAGCCAAGCCGAAGGCAAAGCCGAAGGCGAAGCCACGGGCCAAGGCGCGGCCGAAGCCGAAAGCAGAGGAGCAGGTCGTCCAGTTGACGCTGGGCCTGCTGCGGCCGCCCGCCGGATCGACGCGGCCGCGGTTGCGCGTCGGGCGGGGTCCGGGGTCGGGCATCGGCAAGACGTCGGGACGCGGCCAGAAGGGTGAGAAGGCCCGCTCGGGCGGCGGCCGCCGGCCCGGCTTCGAGGGCGGGCAAATGCCGCTGATCCGCCGCATCCCCAAGCGCGGCTTCACCAATCCGTTCAAGCAGGATGCGCAGGTCGTGAACGTGCGCCATCTCGGGCTGCTCGCCGAGGGCGCCGAAGTGACGCCGGAAACGCTGTTCGGCGCGGGGCTGGTCCGTCGCCCCGATACGCCGATCAAGCTGCTCGGCATGGGTGACGTGCAACGCCGCTTCGTGGTCAAGGGTGTCGGCGTGTCGGGATCGGCACGCCAGAAGATCGAGGCGGCGGGGGGCGTCATCGAAGGAGCCGGCGCGTGACCGCCCCGAAGATTCCCAATCTGTTCAAGGTGCCGGAGCTGAAGGAGAAGATCCTCTTCACGCTCCTCTGTCTCCTGGTGTATCGCATCGGGGCCCACATCGCGACCCCGGGCGTGAACCTGCAGGCGCTGGCGGATTACGCCAACCAGTCGCGCGGCACGCTGTTCGGGCTGTACGACCTCTTTTCCGGTGGCGCGCTGGGGCGGGCGAGCGTGTTCGCGCTCGGGATCATGCCCTACATCTCGGCGAGCATCGTATTCCAGCTCGCGGGCCCGGTGTTCCCGATCATCGAGAAGATGCAGCGCGACGAGGAAGGCCGGAAAACGCTGACGCAGTGGACCCGGTACCTGACCGTCGTCCTCTGCCTGTTCCAGGCCTACGGCTACGCCCTCTTCGTCGAGACGCAGATCCCCGGCGCGGTCGCCGCTGCGGGATTCGGATTCCGATTGACCACGGTGCTGACGCTCACCACCGGCGGCGTGTTCGTCATGTGGCTGGCGGAGCAGATCACCGAGCGCGGCCTGGGGAACGGCCAGAGCCTCATGATCTTCTTCTCCATCGTGGAGCGGATCTGGCCCGAGACCATCCGCACGTTCGAGGCCCTCCAGGCCGGGTCGCTGCGCGTCGGCGTGCTGCTGTTCATCCTCCTCATGATGGTGTTCGTGGTGGCGGGGACGGTCGCGGTGACCGTGGCGACGCGCCGCATCCCCATTCAGATCCCCCGCAAGGTGATGGGCCGCGGCCGCATCGCCGAGGGGCGCAAGACCTACATCCCGCTGAAGATCAATGCGTCCGGCGTGATGCCCATCATCTTCGCGCAGTCGCTCATCATCGTGCCCGGGACGCTGGCGCAGTTCAGCAATGTGCCCTGGCTGAAGCAGTTTGCCGGCTACTTCTCGGTGACCTCGCCGGTCTATCTCGGCGCGCTGTTCTTGTTGATCATCTTCTTCGCGTATTTCTACACCTCGATCATCTTCAACCCCGTCGACGTGGCGGAGACGCTCAAGAAGCAGGGTGGCTTCATCCCCGGCGTGAAGCCGGGCGCGGCGACGGCCGATTACATCGACGAGGTGCTGTCCCGCATCACGCTGCCCGGCGCCATCTTCCTCACCGTCGTGGCGCTCTTGCCGATCGTCGTCGGGAACGTGCTGAACATGCCATTCGGCTTCGGCGGCACCGCGCTGCTGATCGTCGTCGGCGTCGCGCTCGACACGGTCCAGCAGGTGCAGCAGCATCTGCTGCTGCGCCATTACGACGGCTTCATGAAGGAAGGCCGAATCAAGTTCCGCGGCCGGCCGCGCTAGGCCGTTCGCACCGGTGTTCATCCTGTTTCTGGGCGCGCCAGGGTCAGGCAAGGGGACCCAGGGCCTGCTCGTCGCGCGCCGGCTCGGGATCCCCAAGATCGCCACCGGGGACATCATCCGCGCCGCCATGAAGGACGGCTCGCCGCTCGGCAAGGAAGCGAAGCGCTTCTACGACGCCGGCAAACTCGTCCCCGACAGCGTCATCGCCGACCTCATCAAGGTCGAGCTGGCGAAGCCCGAAGCGCAGGAGGGGGCGATCTTCGACGGCTTCCCGCGCACCGCCGCACAAGCGGAGCTGGTCGACAAGACGCTGGCCCAGCGCGGCCATCGCCTCACGCACGTACTGCTGCTCGATGTCCCCGAGGAAGAGCTGGTGGAGCGGCTGCGCGGCCGCGCCCTGCACGAAGGCCGGTCCGACGACACTCCCGAGGCGATCCGCACCAGACTCGTCGTGTATCAGCAGGACACCGCTCCGCTGGTGGCGCACTACGCCGAGCGCGGGATCGTGCACCGCGTGCCGGGGGTCGGGGAAATCGACACGATCGCGGCGGAGATCAAGCGAGTGCTGGGCCGATGATCACCCTCAAGTCTCCCCGGGAAATCGACACCATGGCGGCGGCGGGGAAGATCGTCGCCGATACGCTGGCGTTGATGGAGCGCTCGGCACGCCCCGGCGTGTCCACCAAGGAGCTCGACCGCCAGGCGGAGGAGTTCATCCGCAGCCACCCGGGGGCGCGGCCCTCGTTCAAGGGGCTGTACGACTTTCCCGCCACGCTCTGTACGTCGATCAACTCCGAAGTGGTGCACGGCATCCCGTCCTCCAAGCGCGTTCTCAAAGAGGGCGACCTGATCAGCGTTGATGTCGGCGTCCAGCTGGAAGGGCTGCATGCCGACTCGGCGGCGACGTTCCCGGTCGGCAACATCCCGGCGGAGGCGCAGCGCCTGCTGCAGGTGACGAAGGATGCGCTTGCCGCCGGGATCGCCCAGGCGAAGGCGGGAAATCACGTCGGCGACATCGGACACGCGGTGCAGCAGGTGGCCGAAAGTGCGGGCTATTCAGTGGTGCGGGAGATGGTGGGGCACGGGATCGGCTCGGCGTTCCACGAGGAGCCGCAGGTCCCCAACTTCGGCAAGCCGAAGCGGGGCGCGCGACTCGTGCCCGGGATGACGATCGCGATTGAGCCGATGGTGAACGTGGGAGGCGCCGAGATCCGCACGCTCGCCGACAAGTGGACCGTCGTCACGGTGGACGGGAGCCTTTCGGCGCACTTCGAACACACCGTGGCGATAGGAGAGAACGGAGAACAGGCGAGAATACTGACCAGGTAAATGCAGTTCTAGACGTACAGACGCGCCAGTGGTGAACAGGAATCAGATGTCAGTTAGGCATTGCCTGACTGACTTTTTTTGTTCTCTGTCAACCCTGCGCGTCTGTACGTCTAGTATTGAAGGTTCTCCGCCTCGTCCAGCAGATTCTGCCCCGTCTTCGGGTCTGATAACGCAGCGACATTCACGCGCACATTCTCCACCGCGCCGATGACTGCGGTGCGCGCCAGCTCCTCGGCGACTTTCGCGTCGGAGCGCGCGTTCTTGTTGCCGATCGTCCCGATTTCACGTGCCAGCTTGCCGAGCCGGGCGGCGCGGCGCGCCACGTCGAGCGGCGTGACGGCGGCGCCGAGCAGTGCCGCGTCGATCCCGGCGACGCGGGCGGGGTCATCCTTCGGGATCTTGTAGGCCGCGCTCACCCTGGCGTACGCCGCCGCGTCGTCGTCCACGAGCTGGCGCAGCTCGCCCCGCAGCACGTCGGCTTCGTCGCGGATCGCCCGTGCCCGTTCGTCCACCGCCGCATAGGCCTTCCGGCCGACCGTCAGACGCGCCACCATCGCCACGAGGGCGCCGGCGAGCGCGCCTGCCAGTGCAGCGGCGCTGCCGCCCCCCGGCACCGGACTTGGGCCGGCAAGCTCCTCCAGCCAGCCGTCCAACGTGGGTCCCTCGGCGGCGCGGATCTTCGCCTCGAGCAGATGGTCCGCCGCATCAGGGAGCTGCAGCAAGGCCGTCCCGGCGCCGAGGATGCCACGCTCGGGGATGAGGCCCACCACCTCGCTCCGCTCGATCGCCACACCGCGCCCGGTAGCGAGGTCTTTCACGGCGGTGAATACTGCGGCGGGCGATGTGACGTCGATGTCGAGCAGGTTCATCGACACCTGCGCCCGTCCGCCGACGTCGAAGCCGCTCGCCTGCACGGCCGGCAACCCGCCGCTCGACGCCCGGATCTTCTTGGCGATCTCTTTGGCGATGGTGACGTCGGACGACGCGAGATAGATGTTGTACGCGACGAGAAACGGCCGCGCCCCAATAGCCGTCGCCCCCGCCGTGGGGTGAATCCGGCGCGGTCCGAAATCGGGATCGGCGGCGGCATCGGTGCCGATGCGCTCGCGCAGCCCCTCGAACTCTCCTTTGCGCACGTCGGGGAGGCGCTCCCGCTCCGGCCGTGAGGCCGCGCGCGCATACAGATACACGGGAATCTCGAGCTCCCGCCCGACTCGCTCGGCGAGCGCTCGGGCCAGAGCCACGCAGTCGTCCATCGTGACGTCGCGCACCGGAATAAATGGCACGACGTCGGTCGCGCCCATGCGCGGGTGCTCCCCGGAATGTTTCGTCAGATCGATGCGCTCGCGCGCGACGGCGATCGCCCGGAATGCCGCCGCCGCCGCTGCGGCGGGCGGCGCCACCAGCGTGAACACCGAACGGTGGTGGGCGGGATCGGCCTGGACGTCGAGCAGCCGCACGCCGGGGACCGAGGTGAGCGCGGCGCGCAGCACGTCGATGACCGCGGCGTCCCGGCCCTCTGAGAAGTTTGGCACGCATTCGACCAGCGGTGATGGCACTTTCGCACTCCTCTCAGAGGTTCACGCGTTTCTCAGCAAGTCGATCAACCACCGATGCAACGTGGGATTCGCCGCGACCACAGTCCCCTCCCGCAGCATGTCATCTCCGCCGCTCGTGGTCGTCACGATGCCCCCCGCTTCGCGCACCAGCATGATCCCCGCTGCGATGTCCCAGGGAGCGAGCGTCAGCTCCCAGAAGGCGTCGAAGCGTCCCGTCGCGACGTCGGCGAGGTCCAGGGCCGCCGCACCGGCGCGACGAATCCCGCTGGTGGTGCGACAGACGGCGGCGAACTGCCGCAGGTACTCGTCCAGCCGATCCAGCTCCTTGAACGGGAATCCCGTCCCGACGAGCGCTCGCGTCGGGTCGGTGAGCCCGGAGATCGTCAACCGCTGGCCGCCCGACCAGGCGCCGAGGCCGCGCGCCGCGCGGTAGGAGATGTCGCGCGTGACGTCGTGAACCACGCCGACGCTCAGCACCCCGTCGACCAGCGCCCCGATCGAAATGGCGTACTGCGGGTAGCCGTGCAGGAAGTTGGTCGTGCCGTCGAGGGGATCGACGAGCCAGACGATTTCGCCGCGGTACAGGGCGTTGGGGGAGAGCTCCTCGCCGACGACGATCGAGCCGGGAACCATGCCGGTGAGCGTTTCCGCGATCAGCTCCTCGGATTCGCGGTCGACTTGCGTGGCGAAGTCGTGCCGTGTCTTTTCCGTCCAGTGGAGGGCGTCGGGCGGCCGTGCGGCGCGCACGAGGTTCGCGGCACGCTCTGCCGCCCGTTCGGCGATATCGACTAAGTCCTTGAGCGCTCGCACCTTGCGACGGTTCCCCTCAGCCTCTTAGGTTGTGACCCCATGGCGCGCGTGTTCAGCGGCATCCAGCCCTCCGGCGAGCTGCACATCGGCAATTACCTCGGCGCAGTCAAGAACTGGGTCCGGCTGCAGCACCAGCACGAGTCGCTGATCTGCATCGTCGACCTGCACGCGATCACGCAACCCTACGAGCCCGCCGACCTGGCCCAGCGCACGCATGACATGGCCGTGGGACTCCTCGCCGCCGGGATCGATCCGGCCACGGCGATTCTGTTCGTGCAGTCCCACGTGCGGGAGCATCCTGAGCTGAGCTGGATCCTGACCTCCGTGACGCCGGTCGGCGAACTGGAGCGCCAGACTCAGTACAAGGATAAGGCCCAACGCCACGAAAGCGTGCCTGCGGGGATCCTGAGTTATCCGATCCTGCAGTCCGCCGACGTGCTGCTTTACCTTGCGACGCTGGTGCCGGTCGGTGAAGACCAGCTGCAGCACCTCGAGCTGATGCGTGAGATCGCCCGGCGCTGGAATCACCGCTTCGGCGAGTTCTTCCCGGAGCCCGAGGCGCAGCTCACCGCGACCAAGCGCGTGCTGGGTCTCGACGGTCGCGCCAAGATGTCCAAGAGCCTGGGCAACACGATCGGCCTGCTCGAGTCGCCGGAGGCGATCTGGGAGAAGCTGCGCCCGGCCGCGACCGATCCGGCCCGCAAGACGCGCAAGGATCCGGGGAATCCGGACATCTGCAATATCTTCACGATCCATCAGGGATTTTCGCCGCCCGAGGTGCAGGCGGACGTCGCGCAGAAGTGCCGCACCGCCGGCTGGGGCTGTCTCGACTGCAAGCGTGTCCTCGCGGACCACATCATAGCCGAGCTCACGCCGATCCGCGAGCGCGCGACGGCATTGCAGGCCGATCCCGCCGGCGTGCGCGCGACGCTGCGTGCCGGCGCCGAGCGCGCCCGGGCAATCGCGCAACGCACGATGCGCGAGGTCCGCCGCCGCATGGGATTCCTCGGGTCAGGGGAGGACTGATGCCCGGCTTCTCCGACATGGTAGAGGCCCTCCGCCTCGAGTTGCTGCTGCAGGTCGTGCTCGCCACCGTCCTGGGCGGCGCCATCGGGATGGAGCGCGAGTTGTCGGGAAAGCCCGCCGGGCTGCGGACCAACATTCTCATTTGCGTTGGGGCGACGCTGTTCACCGTGCTGTCGCTCAAGCTGTCGGGAATTCGGGGCGATCCGGCACGCGTCGCCGCGCAGATCCTGCCGGGGGTCGGGTTCATCGGCGCCGGAACGATTCTCCACGCCCGCGGCTCGATCACCGGGCTCACGAGTGCGGCCACGATCTGGGTCGTGGCCGCCATCGGCATGGCGCTGGGGGCCGGGGCCTACACCGAGGCGGTGGGGACGACGCTGATCGTGATGCTGATCCTTGCCGGATTGGGATACTTCGAGAAGCTCGTGGCACGGCACTCCACCCACAGCCATGTGCAGATCCACGCGAAGCCCGAGGGGACTGCGCTCGAGGATCTGGAAGCGCTGATTCGTCGCTCCGGGCTCGAGGTCGAGCGCGTCGAGTCACGCCGCGAGAACGTCGACCTCGTTATCGAATTCGAGTTGCGCGGTCCCAAGCGCCTCCACGATCAGGCGAAGCTCTCGATCCTGCACCATCCGCTGGTCCGCACCGTTTCCACCGGCGAGTGAGCCGGCGCCTGGTTCTCGACCTCCGCGCCCAGCGACCGGTCTGGCGGGTAACGCCGGAGGTCGTAGCGGCGGTGCGAGGTGCGCTCGCCTCGGACTGGGAGGTGGTCGAGATCGCGGCACCGATCAATTCCGATGGCGACGGCAGCGGCGGATCTGCCGAGGCGGTCGCGGCGGCGCGGAGTGCCGAGATCTACCTCGGCTTCGGCCTCCCCCCTGCGGTGGTCGACGCCGGACGGGCGTCGCTGCGCTGGGCCCATACGTGTACCGCGGGCGTCGGCGCGATTCTCGACCGGCTGCGCGGCTCGCAGATCATCCTGACGAATTCGGCCGGGATTCACGCCGAGCCGATTGCCGACTGGGTGCTCGCCGCGATCGGCCACTTCGCCCGCTCGTTCGACGTCCTGGTGCGGGCGCAAGCGGAGCGGCGTTGGGCGCAGGGGATGTTCGGCGACCGCACGGTGCGCGTCCGGGAGCTCGCCCGGTTGCGCGTGGGCATCTTCGGCCTGGGCGGGATCGGCAACGCCGTGGCACGTCGCGGGCTGGCGCTTGGAATGCGGGTCGCCGGTGTACGGCGGCGTCCCGCCAAGGGCGGGCCGCCGGGCGTTGCGTGGGTGGGCGGATCGGAGGACCTCCCGCGGCTCGCAGCCGAGAGCGACGTGCTGGTCATCGCGGCGCCGCGCACCACGGGCACGGACGGCGCGGTGGATCGCGCGCTGCTCGCCCGGCTGCCGCCCGGCGCGATCGTGATCAATGTCTCGCGCGGCGCTCTGCTCGACACGGACGCGTTGCTCGACATGCTCGATCACGGCACGCTGCGCGGGGCGGCGCTCGACGTCTTCGCTACCGAGCCGCTGCCGCCGGAGCACCCGCTGTGGGCGCATCCGCGCGTGCTCGTCAGCCCGCACGTGAGCCCGGTTACCGAGCACTTCTGGGAGCGGGAGGCGGCACTCATTCTCGAGAATCTGGGGCGCTATCTTGCAGGGTCGCCGCTCGTCAACGTCGTGGACAAGGACGCCGGGTACTGAATGGAAAAGATCATCAAGGCCGCCGTCGATCGCGGGGCGTCGGACCTCCATATCAAGGCGGGTGACGTGTTCCGCGCCCGGATCAACGGCCGGCTCGTGCCGTTGACGAAGCAGCGGCTGACCCCCGAGCAGACGAAGATGATCGCGAAGCAGCTCATTCCCGTGGAGGAAGACCGGGCCAGAATCGACAAGATTCGCGATTACGACTGCTCCTGGGGGATGCCGGGGATCGGGCGGTTCCGGGTGAGCATCCTGCGGCAGCGCTCCTCGTTCATGATCGTGATGCGGGTGATTCCGTTCGACGTCCCGAGCTTCGAATCGCTCAGGCTCCCATCTGTCCTGGCGCAGGTGGCCAGCGCCGAGCGCGGCATGATCCTCGTCACCGGGGTCACCGGATCGGGCAAGACGTCGACCATGGCGGCGATGGTGAATCACATCAACCAAACCCAGCACAAGCACCTGCTGACGCTCGAAAACCCGATCGAGTTCCTGCATCGCGACGTCAACTGCTCGATTACGCAGCGCGAGATCGGCACCGATACCGACGACTTCCGCATGGGACTGCGGTCGGCGCTGCGTCAGGATCCCGACGTCGTCATGATCGGGGAAATGCGCGACAGCGAGACGATCGACACGGCGATGAAGGCGGCCGAGACGGGGCACCTGCTGATTTCGACGCTGCACACCCCCGATTCCGTCAGCACCGTCAACCGCATCGTCGCGATGTTCCCCGCCGAAGAGCAGGGCGTCGCCCGGCTGCGGCTCTCGGAGGCACTGCAGGCGGTCGTCTCGCAGCGCCTGCTGCCGCGGGCCGACGGGAAGGGGCGCGTCGCGGCGATCGAGATCCTGATCTGCACCGGTCGGGCGCGCGACATGATCCGCGACCCCGGGCACACCCCGGAGCTGCACGACTACATCAAGGAGTCGCGCGATCAGTACGGCATGCAGACGTTCGACCAGCACCTGACGGATCTGGTGGCCGAGGGGACGGTCACCTACGAGACTGCACTCGCCGCCGCCTCCAATCCGAGTGACTTCGAGCTGCAGCTGCGTACGCTCAATCGGCCTGCCAATAGTCAGGCGCGCGCCGTCGCAGAGCCGGCGGAGCAGAGCGCGGAGGCCGACGCCGCGAATGACCGTCCGGCGGGGTTCACCGACGACCTCTCCGACATGCTGCCCTCGCCGTGAGCGCCCGCCGGGCGATCGGCGGGGTGCTCGCACCGATCGCGACGCCATTCCAGACCGGGAGCGGTGATCTCGACCTCGGGCACACCGCGGCAAACGCCAAACAGCTGCTCGCCCTCGGCCTCGACGGGATCGTGGCGGCGGGCTCGACCGGTGAGGCGCCGCTGCTCGACGCCGACGAGCAGCGCCGGCTCGTGGCCGAGCTGCGTGCGGCCGTGCCGCGGGACCGCTGGCTCCTGGCTGGCACCGGCGCGGAATCCACCAGAGGTGCGATCGTGCTGTCGCGCGCGGCGGCGGCCGAGGGTGCCGATGCCGTGCTCGTCCGTCCCCCGTCCTATTACCGCACCGCCCATTCGGCGGAGAGCATCGCCGCGTATTTCCGGGCCGTGGCCGACGCCGCTCCCGTGCCGGTGCTGGTCTACAACATTCCCAAGTACACGCAGCTCCCGATCGCGCCGGAGCTGCTCGCCGGGCTCGCGGCGCACGGCAATATCGTCGGGGCCAAGGATTCGTCGGGCGACCCCAAGAATCTCGCGGCGTACCGCGCCGCCGTGCCGCAGTGGTCGCTGCTCGTCGGATCCGGGTCGCTGCTCGTCACCGCGCTGGAGCTGAAGTGTCAGGGCGGCATCATGGCGGTTGCCTGCTTCGCGCCACAGCTCTGCGCGAGTATCTTCGCCGCGGCACAGGCGGGAGACTGGTCGCGCGCGCGCGAGCTCCAGGCGCGCCTCGCCACGCTGGACAAGGAAATCGTCGGGAAGCTGGGCCCGGCCGGGATCAAGGCGGCGATGGATTGCGTCGGACTGTACGGCGGTCCCGTGCGCGCACCGCTCGCACCGCTCGCCGCGCCGGATCGCGAGCGCATCGGGCAACTGCTCGCGGCATGACCGGGCACCGGGCGCTGCTCGACGCGCTCGCCCACCCGCGCCTCGTCGGTACACCACAACATGCCGTCACCCGGGAGCTGCTGAAGCGTGAGCTCGCCGCGCGCGGCTTCGTGGTCATGGAACATCGCTTCCCGGCGGTGCCGCGCTTTCCGCTGCGCGGCCGTGTGAAGGCCGAAGGGGTCAACCTCATCGCGGTGCGACCGCGGGTGCGCGTCACGACCTGGCTCACGGCGCACTACGATTCCAAAGGACAACCGTTGTCCATGGCAGGGCGGTTGCTCATCGTCGCGGCAGCTGGCGTGCTGATCCCCGTCTTCCTCGGGGCGACCGTCGCCGGCGCGAGCCTCTGGTGGGGGCTCGGGCTCCTCGTCTTTCCGGCCCTCTTCCTGGCGCTCAACGTCGCGACGGACGGATCGCCGGGCGCCGTCGACAACGCCAGCGGCGTTTTGACCGTGCTCGGCGCGCTCGATCGCCTCCCGGCGGAGGCTCCGGTCGGTGCCATTCTGCTGGATGCCGAAGAGCTGGGCCTCGTCGGGGCGCGCGCGTTGGTGCGGGAGCGGGCCAACCTGCTGGACGAAACCGCGGTGATCAACTTCGACGGCATCGACGATCGCGGCAATGTCGTGTGCTATGCGCACCGACCAGGCGCCCTCACCGCTCGCGTAGCGGAGCGTCTCGGTGCGTCCCCGCGCCGCCGTTTGCCCGTCGTCGTCGATGGCCTCGCCCTGGCGAGGGCGTGCCGTGAGTGTTGCACGGTCATGAAAGGCGACTGGGGCACAACACGGATCGTCCATACGCCCCGGGATACCGCGAATCGGCTTACATTGACAGGGGTCGCAATGGTGGCGCAGGCAGTGGTTGCGAGCCTCGCCCCTCACCGCTGATAACCACTCGACGTCTCGGCGTCCGAAAGGGAAGGTCGTGTTCGGTCCCAAGGTCCATTGCGTCGTCGTCGTGGGTGCGCAGTGGGGCGACGAAGGGAAGGGAAAGGTCGTCGACGTGCTCTCGGAGCGCGCCGACTTCGTCGTGCGCTACCAGGGGGGCGCCAACGCCGGCCACACGGTGCACACCGGGTCA
>DASSIL010000343.1:0-13145 GCA_035691925.1 Gemmatimonadales bacterium | reverse complement strand
TTGCTGCCATCGTTGTTGAACGTCGCCGAATGCCAGTACGAGAAGTTCGAGTCGGACGCGGCGGCGATGCGCGTCGGGTGCGCGGCGTCCTTGATGTCGAGCAACAGGCCGTACTCGGCGCACGCCCCCGCGCCGATACCGAGAGCGGGGTACACGGTGACGTCGTGGAACTGGTCGGGTCCGCGATGGGTCGGGGGCCCTTTCATCATCGCGTCGACGATCCCCTGGAGCGCATTGCGCAGCGCCGCGCTATCGGCCGCCGTGGGGGCGCCGCTGCCGCCGCGCGCCCGCACCACGCTGTCGAGCAGGGGGGTCACGAACCCTTGAGCCGGCAGGACGAAGGCCTGATCCTCCATGATCACGGCGAACGCGCCGGCGGCTTTCAGCGAATCGACCGTCTTCGTGGCCTGAATGGAATCGACCGGCGCCATGCCGTGCGCGGTGACCTTCGACAGCCCTTCGAAGATGCGGGGGTGACTGACGATCTGCGCCTTTTCCGGTGAGGCGAGGGGAACGCGGATCACGTCGAGCCGGTACAGCGCGGAGCTCGTGTCCTTGTCCGGAGACGCGCCAACGCACCCCGCGAGCTCCTCTGCCGGTCGCACCGGGGCCTGTCCCGAGACGTAGACGAACACGGCCCCCGTGTCGTGCGGGTCGGTCACCACGGTATGGGTATGGGAGCCGCGACAGGTCTGCACCGCCGCGACAGTCTTCGGGTGCGCAAGGTCCGAGATGTCGTAGATGCGGATGCCGCGGAACCGGTCGGGACTGGCGGGCCCCTGGACGCCCTGGGTGCCGCAGTCGACACGGCCGTCGAGCGATTCACCCGACACGAACAGCAGGTGGCGATAGACCGACACGTCGCTCTGCATGTCGGGGCAGATGTTGAGGGTGGTCCGGGTCGGGTGCGCCGGGTCGGACACGTCCCACACCTGGAAGCCGCGGAAGCTTCCCTGGATGACGTAGTGCCCCTGGAAGGCGATGTCGGAGTTCATGTAGCCAAAGTCACCCGGCTCAGCCGGAATGAACTCCTTGGGGGGCGGGTTCGTGGACACGAGGCGCATGTTCCACGCCGCCTGCGCGGCGTCCATCCATCCAGCGCGGAGCCCGATGCGCGGGTCCGGGTTGGGCTGTTGGGCGGCGAGGCGAGCGGCACTGAAGACGCCGGCAATCACGAGGATTGCAGCGGCGGACTGGCGACGAATCACGGTGATCCTCTGGGTAAGATGAGGTCTGGAAATTCGCCCGCTCGGCGCGCCGGCGTAAGACCCGCATATTTTGCGAGATGCTCACGTCCGCGTTCCTCCAGGAGCTCGAGAGCGCCCGGAACGTCCTCATCGCCGGCGTCGGCGGCGGCTTCGACATTTTCAGCGGGCTGCCGCTCTACTTCGGACTGCAGGCGGACGGCAAGCAGGTCCATCTGGCCAACTTGTCCTTCTCCCTTCTCCCCCCGGAACCCGAGGCTCGGCTGGCACCGGCCGTCCTCACCGTCACCGCCACGACCCCTCGTGTGACGGACTATTTCCCGGAGAAGCATTTGTGCCAGTGGTTTCGCGGTGAGGGCGAGGACATCGCGATCCATTGCTTCGAGCGCACGGGCGTTCAGCCGTTGCTGGAAGCGTACCGTGCGCTCGTCGCCCACCTCGGAGTCGACACCGTCATCCTCGTCGACGGCGGGACCGATAGTCTGATGCGGGGCGACGAATACGGGTTGGGCACGCCGCAGGAGGACATCGCCAGCATCACGGCCGTGCACGAGCTGGCTGTGGAGCGCAAGCTGCTCGTCTGTCTGGGATTCGGCGTCGACCACTTTCACGGTGTGTGCCACGCGCACTTCCTGGAAGCCGTCGCCGAGCTGACACGGAGCGGCGCATATCTGGGAACGGTCTCACTCCTGGAAGAAATGCCAGAGGTGCGGCGTTACCGGGAGGCAACGGAAACGGTGTTCGCGATGATGCCGCACCACATCAGCATCGTCTCGAGCTCCATCCTATCGGCGCTCGAGGGGATGTACGGTGATCACCATGCGACCGCTCGCACCGAGGGCAGTCAGTTGTGGATCAACCCGCTCATGCCGCTCTACTGGTGCTTTCGCCTGGGCCCGGTTGCCGAGCGTATCCTGTATCGCGCTGCGATGCTCGAGACGCGCTCCTACATGGACATCAACGCTGTCATCGACGAGTTTCGGCTGCGCTGCCCTGCGATTCGCCCACCGGCAGCCATTCCTCTCTGACGGGAGATCGACATGCGGACCAGTGTGATCGTCGCGGGTCTCAGCGCCCTGCTCGGCGCCGCCGGCACGCACCCTATCCTCGACAACCACGTCGCCCGCACGCCCCCCATGGGGTGGAACAGCTGGAATCATTTCGGCTGCGACGTGAGCGCTCAGCTGATCCGCGAGACCGCCGACGCGATCGTGGCGAGCGGCCTGCGCGACGCCGGCTACCAGTATGTCGTGATCGACGACTGCTGGCAGGTGGCGCGCGACGCGCGCGGCCGTCTCGTCGCCGACTCCGTGCGATTCCCCGGCGGGATGAAGCCGCTCGCCGACTACGTGCACGGTCGCGGCCTCAAGTTCGGCCTTTACACCGACGCCGGCCGACGCACCTGCCAGGGCCGCCCCGGGACGTACGGCTCCGAGGACGTGGACGCGCGGACGTTCGCCGAATGGGGAGTCGACTACGTCAAGGAGGACTGGTGCAACGCCGAGGGGCTCGATGCCCCGACGCAGTATGCGAAATTCCGTGACGCGCTGGCGCGAACGGGCCGGCCGATCGTGTTCAGCATCTGTGAATGGGGATCGGCCAGTCCGTGGGAATGGGGCCCCGGGACGGGGAACCTGTGGCGCACCACCACGGATATCGAAGACAGCTGGTCGAGCATGCTCGCGAATCTCGATATCTCGGGCCAGCACGCGGCGGCCGCGCGCCCGGGGGCCTGGAACGACCCCGACATGCTCGAGATCGGCAATGGCGGGATGACCGACGACGAGTACCGCGCGCATTTCAGTCTGTGGGCGATCATGGCGGCGCCGCTCATCGCCGGGAACGACGTGCGGTCGATGTCGCCGGGGACGCGCGATATCCTGACCAACCGCGAGGTGATTGCGATCGACCAGGATTCGCTCGGAATCCAGGGGACGCTCGTGGAAGAACGGACGCCCGAGCTGCAAGTGTGGATGAAGCCGCTCGCGGGGGGCGGCCGGGCGGTCGTGCTGCTGAATCGGTCTGCGCTGCAGACGGTGATCTCGGCCTCGTGGTGGCGGCTACGCGTGCCAGGCCCCGCGAAAGTGCGCGACCTGTGGAGCCACGCCGACCTCGGGACGTTCACCGATCACTTCAGCGCGACGGTGCCGGCGCATGGAGCGGTGATGCTGCGGGTGACCCCTCAGTAGTAGGGGGAGCCACACCCTGGGGCGACACTCCAAAGAGTGGGCCCCGTAATTCACTGCGCAGTCGCGCAGTGCCTTTCGAGGCGCACTCTTCAGAGTGTGGACTCTCTGTGTTGCTCCGCGATCTCATAACGAGCGCAGCGAGTCCGTCTCTTGCGTCAGCGCGTCCAGAAACTGCTGCATCTCGGCGACTCGATGCTGTCCCTCGCGCTTCGCCGCCGCCGTCTGCAGCCGACCCGGCATGTCATGCAGTTGCTGCCGGATGACGTCGATTGCGTGCGGCAGGTCCGGCGTGAACTTCTCACGCGTCGTGAGTGAGACGATGCGCGCCACGTCGATCGCCCCCATGAAGTCGAGGATGTCGGCGTCGCGAAACAGGATCGCGACGGCGACGGTATCGGGCGGCCGGTAATACTGGTGGTGGTCGATGATCTCTTTGACGAGCGGCGACTTCTCCATCGGGAATCCCGCCTCGCGCAGCACCGTATCTACGACCTGGATCCCCCGGTCGCCGTGGTCGACGCCGGGGATGGCGTAGGGCGGCAGGCCGCCCATGTCATGCAGGTACGCCGCTGCGTAGAGGGCGTCGGTGTCCACGACGATCCCTTCGGCACGGGCGAGCGCCATGGTCATGGCGTAATCGCGCCGGCCGTGTGAGGGCCCCCAGGCGGTGTGCTGCAGGTGCGCCTCGGCGAAGGTGCGGATGTTGTCGCGCCAGTCGCTGGAGGGTGGGCGACTCGCGGCCGTGGCGCCAGCGCAGGCTGTGAGCACGAGGAACAGCAACGATCTGAACGTCAGGCGCATGATGAGCTCGTCGAGGTCGGGGCCCGGGAATATGCGGGAGTTCCCGCGCCCCGACGAGACGGCCGCACCGTGAGGGCTCTTATCGGGTCGACCACGAGAGCGGGGCCCACAGCCGTCGGCCGTACACGATCGACACCGCGAGCAGACCCACGGCGAACGGCAACACGGCGGAGACCACCGCGCCTCCCTCGAGCGTTGTCGTGGTGGCGCCCGTCATGATGGTCACGAGCCCGACTGCGGCGAGTGGGGTCAGTCCCCGCCTGATGCGCAGGGCTCCCGGCAGGATGAGACCCAGTGCTCCCGTAACTTCTGCGAGACCGATGAACCGCAGGAACAACCCCGGTAGTGCAACCGGCCCCTTCAACATCGCGATCGGCGCCACGAGCTTGAATCCACCCGCGAACAAGAACAGAGCGGCGAGTACTCCCTGGACGATCCACAGCAGCACGCTGGCCCGCTTCGAGGTTTGCATCGTCATATCCTCCGCATCGCTGTCGTGAGTGTGTATCTCCTGCTCCCACTCAAGCGACGAGCGAGCGGGCCCGCCATCGACACGACCTGTAGGTGGAAGCAGGGATTGAAGTTGCGTAACGGGCGCGATAGCATTGCCCCATGGCCATTCCGACCCAGCCCATCGGCAGCATTCCGCGACCGCCCGAGCTCATCGAGGCGATGACGCAGTTCGCCGCGGGCACGATCTCCCGCGCCGAGCTGCAGCCGGTGTACGAGTCCGCGGTCGCCGATACGATCCACCGGTTCGAGGCAACCGGCTCGCCGGTCATCAGCGACGGCGAGCAGAGCAAGCCCAGCTTCGTGACCTATCCGATCGACGGGCTCGAGACCCTCGCTCCCGGCGGCGTCACCATTCCCTTCGCCGACGGGCACACGCGGCGGCTGCCGCATCTGACCGCGGGACCGTTCCGTTACCGGACATACGCCGATTCGTACCTGGTGGCCGCGCAGCGGCACACTCGCCTCCCCGTCAAGCAGGCGGTCATCTCGGCGTCGGCGTTGAGCCTGCTCTATCCTCAGGGAGGGATCGCCGGGTACGCGCGGGAGGCGTTCATCGCGGATCTGGTGCGGGAGGCGGAGAAGGACATCCGCCGCAGTCTCGAGGCGGGAGCCCACACGGTGCAGATCGACTTCACCGAAGGCCGGCTGTCGGTGAAGCTCGATCCCTCGAAGCAGCTGCTGCGGTCGTTCATCGACCTGAACAACCGTGTCCTCGATCGGTTTTCATCAGCCGACCGGGTGCGTCTCGGCGTGCACACCTGTCCGGGAGGCGACCGGGACTCGACCCATAGTGCCGACGTACCCTACGGCGAGCTGCTGCCCGACCTCTTCGGGCTCCATGTCGCCAACTTCTATATCCAGCTCGCCAGCGAGCGCGATCGCCGTCGGGTGCTCGAGACGATCCAGCGACTCATCCGACCCGGTCAGACGGTCTTCGTCGGGGTGATCGATCCAATCCATCCGCGGATCGAGACCCCCGAAGAGGTGCGGGATCGTGTCCTCGAGGCCGCCGAGTTCATTCCGGCGGGGCAGCTCGGGACGACGGACGATTGCGGCTTCTCGCCGTTCGGCGACGATACCTCGACGGCACGAGATACGGCGTTCGAAAAGATCCGGTCCCGGGTGGCGGGCACCGCCCTGGCGGCCCAGAAGCTCAAGCACTGAAGTTGGACCAGTTCCGGGGAATGGAGGGTAGCAGAGGGCAACGTGTTACTCTCCTCCGGGCTTCCCCGATGCGGGAAGTATGAACTGACGTAGGCTGTACCGCCGATGGATACCGGTCCGCTGCGCATTCTCCACCTCGAAGACGATGCCGCCGACGCCGAGCGCGTGCAGGTCGTGCTCGCCCGGACGGGGCTCGCGTCGGAATTCCGGCGGGTCAGCACGAAGGACGAATTCGTGCGGGCGGTGGGCGAGTTTCAACCCGACGTCGTCCTTTCGGACCACGGCGCGGACAACTTCGGCGCGCCGGAGGCGCTCGAGCATCTGCGCGCCGTCCGGCCGGCGACGCCGCTCATCGTGATCAGCGGCGCCTGGAGCGAGCAGATCATCGTCGACTGCATGAAAGCGGGGGTCTCAGACTTCGTGGCGAAGACGAATCTCGCGCGGCTGCGACCGGCGGTCGAAGCGGCACTCGTCGTGCGCCGTAAGCTCGGCCGCTTGACGCCGCGACAGACCGAAGTCCTGTGGCTCCTCGCCGACGGGCATTCCACGTCGGCGATCGCGCACCGTCTGAATCTCAGCATCAAGACGATCGAGACGCACCGCATGGCGTTGATGGACCGGCTCGGCATCCATGACCTGGCCGGGTTGATCCGTTTCGCGATCGTGGTGGGACTGGTGCCGCTCACGCCTTAAGCAGTATCTACAACTCCCAGATGGCGTCTCGCCGCCTCCCCATCTGGGCCCTCGTCTCGGCGGCCTGGTTCGGCCCTGCGATCCTCGCGGGGTTCGAGGCGTACGTCCAGGGGCGCCTCGGCAGCCGCCAGCCGGCCAACTGGAAGAGCATCGCGTGGGAGGGCGGCGACTGGCTCATCTGCGCCCTCCTCACGCCGGCCGTGTTCTGGGCGGCCCGCCGCTTTCCCCTGGTGCGGGGCGCCGTCGCGCGTCACCTCCCGATCCACGTCGGCGCCGCGATCCTGCTCTGCGTCGCCTGGTCGGGGATGGGCGTGCTGTTGAGTTTCGCTATGTTCCATGCGACTCCGTATGGTGGCGGTGCGGTGAGCTGGTTTCTGACGACGCTGCCGTTCGGCGTTGCCGTGTACTTCGCGGTCCTGGGCGTCGCACATGCCGCCGCCTTCTTTCTGGAAGCCCGCGAGCGCGAGACGCAGGCGGCACGACTGTCCGCTCAGCTCGCCGAAGCGCGACTCGGCGCGCTGCGCATGCAGCTGCAGCCGCACTTTCTCTTCAACAGCCTCAACGCGATAGCCGTGACGGTGCGCGATCGCGACACCGCAACCGCCACGCGCCTGCTCGAACAGTTGGGGGACGTGCTGCGTCGCGTGATGCGCGCCGATCGCCCCCCGGAGGTGACGCTCGCCGAGGAGCTGGAGTTCGTGCGCCAGTATCTCGCGATCGAGGAGGTGCGCTTTTCGGACCGGCTGCGGCCGATCTTCGAGATCGATCCTCGCCTGGAGCGCGCGGCCGTTCCCGAGTTCGTACTGCAGCCGCTGGTGGAGAACGCCCTGCGGCACGGTCTGGCGCGGCGCGTCACGGCAACGCTCCTGAAAATCGCGGCGCGGCGCGAGGGGGAGGAGCTGGTCCTCGCCGTGACCGACGATGGGCCGGGCCCGGGCGAGCCACCGGACGAGGTGACGACGGGAGTCGGGCTGATGAACCTGCGCGAGCGACTTGCCTCGCTGTACGGGGCACGCGCGCGGCTCGATCTCACCGCCACCCAGGGGGGTGGGGCGATCGCGACGGTCCGGCTCCCGTATCGCGAGATCGGCGGCAGCGGTGGCTGAGTATCGCGCGTTGATCGTGGACGACGAGCCGCTCGCCCGGCGAGGGATCCGGCAGCTCCTGGCCCCCTATTCCGAGGTGCGCGTCGTCGGCGAGTGTCGCGACGGCCGCGAAGCGCTGCGCGCGCTGACGAGCGACCAGCCCGATCTCGTCTTCCTCGACGTCCAGATGCCGGGACTCGACGGGTTCGGACTGATCCGCGTGCAGGGGGTCGAGCGCATGCCGCTCACGGTGTTCGTGACCGCGCATGACGACTTCGCCGTGCAGGCGTTCGAGACCCAGGCGCTGGACTATCTCGTGAAGCCGATGTCGGAGGCGCGCTTCAAGACGACGATGAAGCGGGTGCTCGAGCGGCTCCGGGCGCGCTGCGGCGAACGGGTCGTGGTACCGACCGGGAAGGGCGAGCTGCTGCTCGACGCCGGCGAGATCGACTGGATCGAGGCGCGCGACGATTACGCCGACATTCACAGCGGCGCGCGGCGCTATCGCGTCCGCGCCTCCCTCACGACGCTGGCGCGGCGCCTCGATCCGGTACGCTTCGCCCGGATTCATCGGTCTGTGATCGTCCGGCTCGATCACGTGCGGGAGCTCCTGACCTCCGGGCGGGAGGGGGCGACCGTGCTCCGCCTGCGCGACGGCACCGAGCTCCCGGTGAGCCGCCGGCGCCTGTCCGGCCTCAAGCAGCGGTTCCGGCCACTCGACCGCTAACCGATGTTTTTCGACCACTCGCCGCAGGTGGTTTGACGGCTTCCCTGGGTGAGCGGAGCTTCGCCCTCGATGGCAGCGAACATCGCTACCGATACCGTCGCCCCGGCCGCCCGGGCGACGCGCGTCGCCTCCATCGACATCATCCGCGGCGCGGTGATGATCCTGATGGCGATCGACCACGTGCGGGTCTACTCCGGCCTCCCCGCCGGAGGCCCTACGCCCGGGATTTTCTTCACTCGCTGGATCACCCATTTCTGCGCTCCGGCGTTCATTTTCCTCGCCGGAACGAGCGCGTTCTTCTACGCACGCAAGCACTCCGACCTGTCACGCTTTCTCCTGACCCGCGGCGTGTGGCTCGTGCTGCTCGAGCTCACCGTGCTGCGGGTTGCCTGGACGTTCAATTTCGACTTCGCGCACTACGAAATGGCCGGCGTGATCTGGGTGATCGGGTGGTGCATGATCATTCTGGCGGGGCTGGTGCGGCTGCCGTTGCGGGTCGTGGGCGCCCTGGGGATCGCGGTCATTGCGGGACACAACCTGCTCGACTCGCATGTCCCCACCCTGATTCCCTCCCTCGGAAACGATCTCGGCTCCGCGTTGTGGAAGATCTTCTATGTCGGGTTTTTTGCAGGACCGATCTCGTTCGGCGGCAATGGCCCCAACCTGATCGTCCTCTACTCGATCATCCCGTGGGTGGGCGTGATGGCGGCGGGCTACGCATTCGGGAAGGTGCTGACATTCGAGCCCGAGCGGCGTACCCGCTGGTGTCTGTCGATCGGCCTCGGGGCGGTGGCGCTGTTCCTCGTGTTGCGGGGATTCAACCTCTACGGCGATCCGCGTCCCTGGACCACCGTGGCTCGGCCCAACGGCCCTCCGCCGATGCCGGCGCTGCTCGCGTTCCTGAACACCAACAAGTATCCCGCATCGCTCTTGTTCCTGTTGATGACGCTGGGCCCGACGATCGCGCTGATACCGCTGCTCGAGCGGGCGCGTGGAGTGGTCGCGCGGTTCATCACCATGTTCGGCCGAGTGCCGTTCTTCTACTACGTGTTGCACATTCCGCTGATTCACGGACTCGCTCTCGTGGTGTCGGTGCTGCGGACGGGCGCGGTCGATCCCTGGCTCTTCACGAATCATCCGATGGGGAATCCCGAGCCCCCCGCCGGCTACATCTGGAGCCTGCCGCTGCTCTACCTGGTGTGGGCGGTGACGATCGCGCTGCTCTATCCGGCCTGCCGCTGGTTCGCCGAGCGGAAAGCAAGGGGAGGGGAGTGGTGGCTACGCTATCTCTGACGTTTCAGCTGGTGATCGCGGGGCTGCTCACTCTCGCGACCCGCGGTGGGTGATCCCCGGGTCGAGTTCATCCGGGAGGCGACGTGGCACGGCACGCTCGCCGCCGCCGAGGCGTTGCTCGCCGCCCATCCCGAGCTCAGGACCAGCGACATTCACACCGCCGCGGTGCTCGGCGACGACGTGCTGGTGCGACGATTCATCGAACAGGATCCCGCGCGCGTCCACGCCAAGAGCCCACCGTACGGGGGTGATGCCCTCAACTACCTCGGACTCTCCAAGTACCTGCGGCTCGATCCGACACGCAGCGACGCGTTTCTCCGTGCTGCGCGTGCGTTGCTCGACGCCGGGGCCGACCCGAACACCGGATTCTGGACGACGGGGAAGTTTCCGGAATACGAATCGGCGCTGTACGGCGCCGCCGGGGTCGCGCACCACGCCGCCCTGACGCGACTGCTGATCGAGCGCGGAGCCAACCCGAACGACGAGGATGCCGTCTACCACTGTCCCGAGGGCGACGACCTTGGGGCGATGCAGGTCCTCGTCGAAACGGGGAAGGTCACGCCGGAGAATCTCTCGCTGATGCTCGTGCGCAAGCACGACTGGCACGACTACGAGGGGGTGAAGTATCTGCTCGAGCACGGCGCCGATCCCAACCTCACCCGGAATCGCGGTTGGCATCCCTTGCTCCACGCCATCTCCCGGAACAACTCGCTCGCGATCATCGCGCTGCTGCTCGACCATCACGCCGATCCACGCGTGCGGGATAAGGGAGTTTCGGGCGTCGAGCTGGCAGCGCGCCGCGGCCGGGGCGATGTCCTCGAGCTCTTCCTCGAGCAGGGTATCGCGCTCGACCTCCGTGGAGTCGATCGCGTGATCGCCGCGTGCGCCATGGATGACGGTGCGAAGGTCCGGGAACTCGTGCGACGCGAGCCGCAGCTCGTTTCCGACCTCCTCGCGCACGGGAGCACGCTCCTGGCCGAATTCACGAGTACATGGAATACCGCCGGGGTGCGCCACCTCCTCGACCTCGGCGTCCCCGTCACGTCCCTGTACAAGGGAGACGGGTACTTCGACATCGCGCCTGACAGCACGGCGTTGCACGTAGCGGCGTGGCAGCTACGCTCCGATTTGGTGCAGCTGCTGCTCGAACGCGGCGCGGCCGTGAACGCGCGCGACGGCAAGGAGCGCACGCCGCTGATGCTCGCGGTGCGGGCGTGTGTCGATTCCTACTGGACCGAGCGGCGCACCCCCGAGCCGGCCCGGCTGCTGCTCGCCGCCGGGGCGACCACCGACGGCGTCGCGTTTCCATCCGGCTACGCCGACGTTGACGCTCTGCTACGCCCACACTACCGTTAGCCTCGCGTAGCAGGACGCACCCCGTCCGCGGGAAGGGCTGAGCCCACCTGATTGGTCGACCGAGGCACAACTCTCGATCTTCTTTCGGCCCGACGAGCGGACACGGGCGGTTCGTGAAAGGAGATCGCATGTCCGATCCTCTCGCCCTCCCGGCGCGTCCGTCGCTCGAGCAGCTTCGCAAACAGGCCAAGGAGCTGAGTCGCTCGGCGGGATTCCCGCTGCACCAGGCGCAGCTCGACCTCGCACGCCGCTACGGCTTCGAGAGCTGGCCCAAACTCGTGCATTCCGTCGAAGCGATCGACCCATCCAATCGCCTGGCGCGGCTCGAGCGCCTGGTGGAAGATCTCATCGCCGTCGTCCGCTCCGAGGACGCCGACGCCGAGCGCCGCATCTTCGAGCTCATCGGGCGGACCTATCCACACCCCGACCGTCGCACGCAGCTACGGCACTACCTGAGCGCCTTGCGGGGCGCCGAGCATCGCGACGAGGACCTGACGATCGCCGACGCGCGGCTCATCGTGGCGCGGAAATTTGGATACGACAGCTGGAGCGATCTCGCCGATGTCGCGAGTCCAGCCGCCGCGCCTCGTGCTACGTCGTTGAGCGCCGCACCGGCTTCGCTGTTCTATACCATCGATCCGCTGGAGCGGCGGATCACGGTACGGCCGCCCCTCTCGGAGCACGACTGGGACACGGTGTTCGGCATCATGCGCGAGCTCCGACTCACCGCACTGGACACGGGCGGTCAATTGACCGACGCCGCGCTCGCCCGGGTGGCCCGGCTCGTCCGCGTCACGCGGCTCAACCTCGGCGATGGGCGGTGGCTCACGGATGACGGGCTGCAGGCTCTCACGCGGATGCACGAGCTCGAGGAGTTGGAGCTCGGCGGACCGTCGTGCACGGTCACGGACCGCGGTCTCGAGCCCCTGCGCCAGCTCACCGGTTTGCGACGTCTGGAGCTGAACTGGGCGCCGCGGATCAGCGATGCCGGCGTGGCCCACCTGCGCGGGTGCGATCACCTCGAGAACGTCGGCCTGATGGGCACGCCGACGGGAGACGGCGCCATCGCAGCCCTCGCCGGGAAGGAACGGCTGCGGCGGCTCCGTACCGGCAGACATGTGACCGACGCCGGGCTCGGCCTGCTGCACCAGATCCCCATTTTTGCGACGTGGCACGGGGGCGAGGGCGAGCTCGAGCTGATGACCTTCGATACCGGACCGAATCACCTCATCGTGGATGGGACGTTCTCGGACGGCGGGATCGCCACCATCGCCGGGCTCCACGGTCTGTTCGGCCTGAGCTTCTTCTGGCATACGAGCGGTTTTCATGCAGCCGCTCTTGCGGCGCTCCGGGCCATGCCGCATCTCGCGTTCCTCGGACTGCAGGGACCGCTGTGCACCGACGCGGCGATGCAGGAGATCGGAATGCTGCCTGGCCTGCGCATGCTGCAGGCGCAGGACACCGTCGCCGGCGACGACGGCTTCGCGGCGCTCAGCCGCTCGCGCACCCTGGAGTACCTCTGGGGTCGCGACAGCAAGCGGCTCGGCAGCCGGGGGTTCGCGGCTCTGACGACGATGCCTACGCTCAGAGGCCTGGCGGTGAGCTGCGAGCACGTGAGCGATGACGCCTTGTCACTCCTGCCGGAGTTTCCCGCGCTGCGCGAGCTCACCCCAATGGACGTGAGGGACGCTGCCTTCCGGCATGTGGGCCGGTGCGGGGCGCTGGAGCGGCTGTGGCTGATGTATTGTCGCGCGACCGGAGACAGCGCGACCGCACACATCGCGGGATTGAGCGCGCTCCGGACCTATTATGCGGGTGCGACCAGGATCACCGACCGGAGTCTCGAGATTCTGGGGCGGATGCCCTCGATCGAGCGGCTCGAATTCTATCAGTGTCTCGGGCTGACCAATGCCGGGCTGGCGTCGCTGGCGCGGCTGCCGCGCCTGCGCGAGATCGAGATCGGCGGATCGCCCAACGTTACGCGCGCCGGGATGGCCGTGTTTGCGCCGGGGATTCGTACGCACTACTGGTCCTGAGGAGTCCATCATGCGATCTGAGCCGACGATCGTAGCGCCGGTGAGCCGCATCCTCGCGGTCGCCGACGTCCCGCACAGTCTCG
>DASSIL010000342.1:0-18353 GCA_035691925.1 Gemmatimonadales bacterium | reverse complement strand
CCGTCGAACGCCCACACCCGCGTCGCCAGCTCCCGCAGGAAGGCGCGGTCGTGGCTCACGACGATGACCGAGCCCTCGTAGTCCTCCAGCCCGTCTTCCAGCGCCTCGATCGATTCCACATCCAGATCGTTGGTCGGCTCGTCGAGCACCAGGAGGTTGGCGGGCCGCAGGGTGAGCAGCGCGAGCGCCACGCGTGCCCGTTCCCCGCCCGACAGCACCGCGGTGTTGCGCTGCACGGCGTCGCCGGAGAAGCCGAAGCAGCCGAGGTGATTCTGGATGTGACCGCGCGTCCACCGGCCCCGCACCTCGGCGATGCAGTCGTAGATCGTCCGGTCCTCGGGAACCTGGGCCAGGTCCTGGCGGAACCATTCGGCCTGGACGCTGGCACCCAGCCGGGCCGTCCCGGAGGCCGGTGCGCGGGCACCGAGCAACGTGGCGAGCAGCGTGGTCTTCCCGGCACCATTCGGGCCGACGAGCGCGATCACGTCGCCGCGCCGCGCCGTCCCGGTGAAGTCGCGTACGAGCGTCCGGTCGCCGACCGCCACTCTGAGCCGCTCGACGATCAGCACCTGGTCTCCACCGCGCTCGGCGGCGGGGAACGCGATGCTCATCGCGGCGGCTTCACCCGGTGGCGGCGACAGGCGGGGCAGGCGGGCCAGCCGGGTGCGACGCCCTTTGGCCTGGGCGCTGTTGCGGCCGGCGATGTTGCGCCGAATGTACTCCTCTTCCTTCGCGACGACTTTGCGCTGCTGCGCCACCTGTCGCTCGAGCGCCAGCTGTCGCTCGGCACGCTGCGTCACGAACGCGGTGTACCCGCCCCGGTAGACGGTGGTGGTGCGGCCGGCGACGTGCAGCACGTGGTCGACCGTGTCGTCGAGAAACGCGCGGTCGTGACTGATCACCATCAGCGTCTCACCGAACTCCGCGAGGTAGCGCTTGAGCCAGTCGATCGTCTCGAGATCGAGATGGTTGGTCGGCTCGTCCAGCAATACCAGATCGACCGGGGCGGCGAGCTGGGCGGCCAGCCCCACCCGTCCCCGCTCGCCGCCGCTGAGGGATGCGAGCGGCCGCTTCCTCGCCTCGGCCGGGTCGAACCCGAGGCCCTGCAGCACGGCGTCCACCCGTGCCTCGAGCTGGTAGCCGCCCTGGTGCGCGAACTGTTCCTGGTCGCGGCCGAAGCGCTCCAGGTCGCTCGCGGTGACCCGTTCACCCAGCTCGGACAGCCGCTCCGCCTGCCGGGCGATGCGGTGCTCCAGCGCCACCAGGTCCCCGTAACCCGACGCCGCGGCGTCCCACACGGTGTCGGCTCCACCGAATACACGGGCCTGGTCCAGGACCGCAACGCGCAGCCCCGACTGGCGTACGACCGTCCCGCGTGCCGGCAACAGGCTGCCGTCGATCAAGCGGAAGAGCGTCGTCTTGCCGGCGCCGTTGCGACCCACGATACCCCAGCGCTCGCCCGCCGCGACGTTGAACGTGACGTCGCGCAGCAGCAGGGTCGCGCCGAACTCCACAGCGACGTCGGAGAGGGAGAGGATGGTCACGGGAGGAATATGCTACTTTAACCCTCCATGAAAGTCGGCCTGGTGGGCTTCGCGGGTTCGGGGAAGACGACGGTCTTCAATACGATGACGGGTCTCGCCGTGCCCACCGGCTACGGCGGCGAGTTGCGCCTCGGCACCGTCAAGGTCCCGGATGAGCGCATCGATGCGCTCAGCAAGATCTTCAGCCCGAAGAAGACCACCTATGCCGAGGTCGTCTTCTGCGACGTTCCCGGCGAGCACGGGGCGGACCACAAGGGGCTCTCGCGCAAGGCGCTGCAGCAGATCCGCGACCAGGAAGTGCTCTGCCTCGTGCTGCGGGCGTTTCCCAACCCCGCGATCGAGGGCGACGCCAATCCGTCGGCCGACCTCGAGGCGTTCCACATGGAGTGTATCCTCGCCGACCTCGACATCGTCGAGAAGCGGATCGACCGGGCTAAGAAGGACAAGCCCGACCCGCTGGAGCTGGCTGCGTTCCAGTTGATGCAGGAGACGCTGGAGCGCGAGCTGCCGCTGCGGACGCTGCCGCCGGCGGCGTTGAACCGCGACTACCTCAAGGGGTACGGATTGCTCACCGACCGGCCGCTGATGGTGGCGCTGAATCGTAGCGAAGCAGAGGCGGCGCAGCCGCTTCCGGAAGCCCTGGCAACGCGACTCAAGCAGCTGCATGCCGCGGGACTCGTCCTCTCGGCGAGCGTGGAAGCGGAGATCGCGGCGATGGACGCCGCCGACCGGCCGGCGTTTCTCGAAGATCTCGGGCTGAAGGAATCGGCGTTGACCCGGTTCATCCGCACCTCCTACGAGCTACTCGACTTGATTTCGTTTTTTACGGTGGGGCCGGACGAGGTGCGGGCGTGGCCGATCCGGCGCGGCGCCAACGCGCGTCAGGCGGCGGGACGGATCCACTCGGATCTCGAGCGCGGGTTCATTCGAGCCGAGGTGATTCCCTATGCCGTATTCACCACGTATGGGACCGAGCAGGCGGTCAAGGACGCGGGCAAGCTGCAGATCGAAGGGAAGGATTACATCGTGTCGGATGGGGATATCCTCCACATCCGCTTCAACGTCTAGCAAGCGAGGTCCACCGTGAAACGCTTCGCTCTCGTTGCGGCGCTGCTGGTTCCTGGTACGGCGCTGGCGCAGCAGTCATCGATTCCCGACGCCATCATCGGAAAGGCGCCGCCGCCGAGCGGTCAGACGGCGCAGTACCTCCCGGCCGACTCGCTGACCCGCGGCTATCTCGCCGTCCCCGCAGGGAAAGGGCCGTTCCCCGCGTTGATCATGATTCACGAGTGGGACGGGCTCAACGATCGTGATCGGCAGGTCGCCGACATGTTCGCGGCGCATGGCTATGTGACGCTCGTGGCCGACCTGTACGAGGGAAAGACGGGGAGTAACCAGCAGGAGAACGTCGCCCTGATGAACGATGCCCGCGCGCATCTCGACCGGGTCATCACCAATCTCGACGGTGCGCAGAAGTTTCTGCGGGCGCGGCCCGACGTCACGGGCAAGGTCGGAGTCATGGGGTGGTGTTTCGGCGGTGGGATCGCGTTGAGCTATGCACTCGGCGGCGCCGAGCATCAGGCGACGGCGATCTTCTACGGGATGCTCGTGACCGATCCGGCAGAGCTCAAGAAGATTCATCACCCGATTTACGGCACATTTGCGGGACAGGACCGGGGCATCACGCCGGCGATGGTGGCGCGGTTTCGCACGGTGCTCGATTCGATCGGGATCAAGAACGACATCCACGTCTACGATCCGGTGCAACACGGCTTTTGGCTGTGGGTGGATCGGGATGCCGCGACCAACACCGCGCCGGCGGCGGACGCCTGGCAGCGGCTCGTGAAGTACCTGCACGACAACCTGGGCGGCGGGAACTAGCCTAGCGGAGCGGCCCCATCCCCTGGATGGCGACGGCGCGGTCGGTGCCGCCGGCGAAGGTGTTGCGGCGCACCATGAACTCGCCGCTGCGGCCGTCGTCCAGGACGATGCGGTAGCGACGGCCTGCCTCCAGCCCGGCGAGGTGGGTGACCGTCATCGTCCCGTGCCATTCGGAGCCGTCGCCGCGCTGCACCTCGACGACGTTGATGTCGACGGCGGACGCGAGGGTGCTGCCGTCGTCCTTGTGAATCGCGCAGCGGTGGAATGGCATGCGCGAAAGATAGCTGCCTTTCCATCTGGCGGCCTCCGGGGCTTCGGCTCATTTTGCTTCCCGAATGTCCAGCGGGGTCACCGTTCCACGGGGGTTGTCCAGCGGACTCGCCGGCCGCTCCGCCATCGAGCGCGAGCTCGGTCGCCTGGCCATGGAAATTGCAGGCGATCGGCTGGACGTGACGGTGCGCCAGAGCGAGAGTGACATCTGGGTGATGGATCTCAAGTGGTGAGCGGGCTCGATCCGCGCGTCGTCGGTGCGGTCGTGTTGTACCGGCTCTACGATGTCGGCTACGAGATCGATCTCGAGCGGGCGCTCGACTTCCTCGCCGCCACGCCGGAGGATCGCGAAACGCTGCGGCTCAACCTGGAGCAGCGACGCCGCGTGGAGGCGCAGGCGATCCGCATCAAGAATCCGCCCATCACCGTCGCCCTCGGGGTCGAGCCGTTCGACGCCGCGGGCCGCCATCACGATGCCCAGGTCTCGGCGCGCATCTTCGATTTCGGCGTCATCTCACTGCGCATGCGCTGCGCGATCCCGGGTGCGCTCCCCTGGACGGCCGTCGCCCAGTTCGGCGATTCCGCCGACCTCTCCCGCTCGGCGCGTCCGGGGTTCGACCGCACGATTCAGGAGCTGGCCGACCGCATCGCCCCCGCCGTCGCCCGGCCGCAGATCGCGCCACTAAGCGAAGACTACGTGGTGTACCGGTTCACGCGGTTCGAAGATGCCGCGGGGCAGTCGCTGCCGGCGAGTGTGCTGCGGGATCTCGACGTCGCGCCGCTGCTGCTCAACGAAGACCGGCCGATCTCCGATCAGGCGCGCAAGGAGCTGTTGCCGCACTGGTTCTCGTACTATCCCGACGATCTGTCGATCCTCACCTGGAACACCGCCCTCGTGCTCGACCCGATGGAAGGGGAGAGCGACGTGCAACTGATCGTCGAGTTCGCGAACGCGCAGCTGCTCGAGCTGCGCTACTACGATGCGCTGCTCGATGCCGAGTTGCCCCTGATGTACGATCGGATCGAGAATGCGCGCAAAGGGCCCGGCGCGCTGCTCGGACGCCGCTACGCCGGCCTGCTCACGGGACTGCAGACGCTGCTGGCCGATTCGACGGAGATCGTCGAGCGGACACAGAACGCTCTGAAAGTGACGGACGACATCTTCCTCGCCCGGGTGTATGGGGCGGCGCTGGAGCTGTTCCGCGAGCGGGCGTGGCGCGCGGGGATCGACCACAAGCTCGGGATCATCCACCAGACCTACGAAATGCTCAACGCCGAATCGATGGCGGTGCGGAACGAGGTGCTGGAGGTGACGATCGTCCTGCTGATCGTGGTGGAGATCGTCCTCGCGATCCTGATGCGCTAGAAATCCAGAAAGCCTTCGTACACGAGTGCCGCGAACCCGAACGCGGCGAACAGCAACGCGAGCGCGCCCAGGATGATCCACGCCGGGGGGGGCAGGCGGCGCCGCCGTTTGCGGAGGTACGTGGCGCTGGGCCACAACACCTTCAACGAGTGTCGCACCGCGTTCATACTGCCGGTGAACAGGGAGTACTTCACGTGCGGCGCGTGTGGCGCAGCCCGCCGCGGACCGTCCGGCGGGGTGACGATGGACGGCGTCCCTACCGCCACAGGAGGCGCCATCGGAAGGTCGCGCAGCACCTCGTAGGCCTCGTTATAGAGCTGCAGGTGCCGCTGCGCCTTCTCGCGCAGCCGTTCGTTGTCCGAGAAGCGATCGGGGTGCCACACTTTGACGAGATCCCGATACGCCGTCTTCACCTCGTCCGGAGTGGCGCCCGGGGCGAGGCCAAGCACGCCATAGGCCTGCGTGGTGTCGAGCGTCATGACGGTCGGATTCCCCCTGGATGGTCCGATCGCAAGTCTCGTACCCCCTTCAACGGATCACGGCTTCCACGTCCCGTTCGCCACCGCAGGCACGAACCCCTCGAGTCCCGGAGGCGGGAACGACAGCGTCTTCCCCTGTTCGGCGCTCTGATACGCGGTCATCAACACCTTGACCACTTCGAGGCCGTCATCAAACGTGAGTTTGGGTGATTCCTTTCCGAGGAAGACCCGCACGAAGTGCCGGTCCTCGGCCTCGTAGCCGTAGACCGCCGCTTCGCTGGGCACCACGGGCATCAGGCCGACTTCGGCGTTCTGCTTCTCCACCAGGTCTTCCCCGGACTTGCCGCGCACTTCGCGGCTGAAGAACAGCTTGAGGCCGCTGTCGAGGGTGTTCCACGACATCGAGTATTCCGGTCCGAGCAGCTCGGCGGAGAGCCGCAGGCCGGCGCCGACGAAGCTCCAAGACGTCGTCGCCTCGCCCAGCACCTTGTGACCATCGGCGGTCTCGAATTCGATCATGACGCTGGCAAAGTCCTCCGACGGGTGCGCCGCGTAGTCGACGTCCTTGCCCATCGTCTTGCTGAGGCGCTTGGCGTACTCCGGGAGCGACCACTTGAGACTCGCGATGTGCCCGGTGACGCGCACCGGCTCGACCGACGACAGCGGCGCGCCCGGTTGCGTCAACAGGTAGCGCACCACGAGCGCCGAGTGGCACATCATGTCGTTCAGCACGCCGCCGCCTTGCAGATCGCCGCGCCAGAACCACGGCATGTGCGGGCCGGAGTGCTCCTCGGCGGCGCGCGAGAGGTAGGGGCGTCCGGTGAGCGCTGCGCCGCGCGTCCACAGGATGTTGCGCCCGTACTCCACGTGCGGAGAGAACACCTGGTTCTCGAGATAGCCGTGCTTCAGGTCGACGCTCTTCACGAGGGAGAGCACACGGGTCGCTTCGGCGACGTTGCGCGCGAGCGGCTTCTCGCAGGCGATGCCGGATAGCGAGCCACGGCCGCGCTGCAGGGCATCGACCAGCGCCTCGACGTTCTCGATGCGCGCGTAATTCGGCCCGGTCAGCCAGACGGCGTCGATCGCCGGGTCGGCGACGAGGTCGGTGATCGAGGCGAACGGCTTGGCTGCGCCGATGTCGAGCTCGCGGCAGAGCGTCGCAGCCGCCTCGGCGTGCGCCCGGTTCGGGCTCCATACGCCGAGCACGTCTGCATCGCGGATCGCCTGGAACGCCTGCATGTGAAAGCGGGCGTTGAACCCGCTGCCGATGAACCCGACGCCAAGCCGTTTCTGACTCACCCTCGTCCCCCGTTGCGCGTGGTTGAGAACCCCGGGGCGTCGCCCCGGGGTCAGCCGATGCTAGTCCGTGTACCGCACACCGAGCTTTGCGAGCTGCTCTGGCGGACACCCCTGCCAGTTGACGACGTAGGTGTTGCCCTTGTACTGCAGGTCCGCCACGCCGATCTGGCTCGACCAGAAACCCGACGCCGTGAAATCGCGGAAGTGATTGAAGAACTCGACACCGTGGTGCAGGCCCTGGGGCGCGCGATCGGGCCAGGCGATGTCGTCGAGCAGCGCGCTGCGCTGCGCGGCGCCGGCGGTCAGAACGTCGGTCCCGAACCGACGGTGGCACTCGGTATCGAGCCACGCGAGTCCGCCCCGCATCCACAGCTGGTTGTCGGGATAGGCCACGAGGATGAAGTCCATGAATTCCGGAACGCCGGCGTCGGTCGCCGAGCCCGAGTGCGCGTCCTTGGGGATGATGAGATCCACGAGCACACGCACCGTTTGCCACTCGTGCGGCGTGAAGAACTGCGGTGTGTAGGACTGCGCCGGCGCGGCGAGCAGCTCGCGCACGAACTGCGCCCCCCGGGCCGCCGCGGCCGGAGGCAGGGGCAACCGCCCGACGAACGGCGCGACGGCCAGCAGCTCGACGGCTTCGCGCCGCTTCATAGCGCCCCCTTCTTCATCTGATCGGAGATGTAATCGCTGGTGCGCATCGACAACGCCATGATCGTCCAGGTGGGATTCTTGTCGGCCTGGGACACGAACGGACCGCCGTCGGCCACGAACAGATTCTTCACGTCCCACGCCTGGCAGTTGGGATTCACGACCGAGCTCTTCGGGTCCGCGCCCATCCGCGCCGCTCCCAGCTCGTGGATGATGCGGCCGCCCGGCGCGATGCCGTAGTCCTGCTCCGGCCCCGGCTTCTTCCACATGAGCGTGCCGCCCATCTCGTGGATCAGCGCCTCGAAGGTGTCGTGCATGTGCTTGACCTGCTTCACTTCGTGATCCGACCACTTCCAGTGGAACCGCAGGACCGGAATGCCCCAGCGGTCGACGGTGTCGGGATCGATCTCGCAGTAGCTGTCGTCGTTGGGGATCATCTCGCCGCGCCCCGAAAAGCCCACCACCGAACCGTAGTAGCGGCGGTACAGGTTCTTGAGATCGGCGCCGTATCCGCCGCCTTGCGGGTAAGTCTGGATGCCGCCCATGAAGCCGTAGGACGGCATGCCGCGTCCGCCCCAGACTTCGATGTGATAGCCGCGGGGAAAATCGAGCTTCTTGTTGTCGGCCCACCACGGCATGTAGAGATGCATGCCGCCCACGCCATCTTCGTTGTGCGGGATGCCGTCGGCGAGCTTGGGGATGAACCCCGCCATGTCGGTGCCGGTCGTATCGGTGATGTACTTCCCGACGGTGCCGCTCGAATTGGCGAGCCCCTGCGGGAACCTGGACGATCGGGAGTTGAGGAGCAGCCGCGCCGATTCGAGCGCGCTCGCGGCGAGCACCACCACCCGCGCCGCGACGTGTTGATCCTGCCCCGTCGTCTTGTCGATGTACGACACGCCGCTCGCGAGCCCGCGATCGTTGAGCGTGACCTCGCGCGCCATGGCGTTGGGAATGATCGTGAGTTTGCCGGTCGCCAGCGCCGGCCGGAGCAGGACGGCAGGGGAGGAGAAGTTCGAATTGGTGCGGCAGCCACGGCCGCATTGCCCGCAGTAGTGGCAGGCGGAGCGTCCGTTGAGCGGCCGCGTGATGATCGACAGCCGCGAGGGAATGCAGGTGACGTTGAGCCGGTCCGCCGCCTGCTTCACGACCAGCTCGTAGCAGCGCGGCTTGGGCGGCGGCTGGAAGATGCCGTTGGGTTCGTTGGGGAGGTTCTCGTTCGACCCGAACAGCCCGATCAGCCGGTCGATGCGATCGTAATACGGCTTGACGTCGTCGTAGGTGATGGGCCAGTCGTCCCCGAGCCCGTCGAGGCTCTTGCGCCGGAAATCGTACGGCCCGAAGCGCAGCGAGATGCGGCCCCAATGATTGGTCCGGCCGCCCAGCATCCGGGAGCGCCACCAGTCGAACCGCGTGCCCGGCGCCTTGGTGTACGGCTCGCCCTCGATCTCGAATCCGCCGATCGAGCCGTCGAACTCCCCGAACTCGTGGTCCTTGGTGGCGGCTCCCCGGCGCGGCGACTGGTATGCCCACTCCAGCATGCGCGAGTTCTCGGTCGAGAACCACATCGGCCCGGCCTCGAGCAGGACGACGTTGGCGCCCGCCTGCGTGAGGGCATAGGCCGCTATCCCGCCGCCGGCCCCGGATCCGACGATGCAGACGTCGTAGGGAGATTGTCGCGAGAGAAAGGGCATGGGACCTCAACAAAGCGTACGCGGTTATCGGTTGTCGGTCGATGGGCGCACTAATGATGGCGTGCGCAAGGCGGATCGGCTACCGGACCAGAACGACCGACGGCCGGTGACCGATGACGCCCTATTCGTCCAACGCCGTCCTGATTTTCTCGGCAAGCTCCGCGAGGGCGAACGGTTTCTGGAGGTAGCTGCGGCCGTCCAGCGAGAAACCAAGCGCCGGGTCTTGAGCCTCGGGATAGCCGGACATGAACACGACGCGCGTCTCCGGCCGGCGAGCCGCGAGGCGGTCGGCCAGCTGGGGTCCCGAAAGGCCGGGCATCACGACGTCGGTGAGCAGCAGATCGATCCGCCCGGGGTGCTTCTCGACGAGCGCGAGGGCTTCCTCGGCATTGCGCACGACCAGCACCTCGTAGCCGAGGCGTGGCAGCCCCTTGGAGACGACGGTGCGCACCTGGTCGTCGTCCTCGACCACGAGAATCACCTCGCCGCCCGAGCGGGCGGGCGCCTGGGGCTCGAGCGTTTCGTCGCGCGGCAGCACGGCGGGTGCGGCGGGGAGGGAAATCGTGAAGGTAGTGCCCCGGTTCAGCTCGCTCTGCACGTCGATCTGGCCGCCGCTCTGTTTGACGATGCCGAAGACGGTCGAGAGCCCGAGACCGCTCCCCTCGCCCTGCGGTTTGGTGGTGAAGAACGGATCGAAGATCAGGGGCAGCACCTTGGGGTCGATTCCCGTTCCGTTGTCGGTGACGACGAGCTGCACGCGGCGCCGGGCGCCGTTCGCGCTTTCCGTCGCGCCGTCGGTGACGGTCGTACGGATCCCCAGCGCCCCGCCGTTGGGCATTGCATCGCGGGCGTTCAACGCGAGGTTCATCACCACCTGCAGCATGTGCCCGGGATCGACGAGCACGTCGGGGGTCTTGGGATCGAGGGCGAGCTTGAGCTCGATGTTCTCGGGCATCAGGCGGCGCAGCATGCCGCTCGCCTCGCCCAGCAGCAGATTGAGACTGACGGGGACGGGCTGCAGCATCTGACGCCGGCTGTAGGCGAGGATCTGTTGCGTCAGCTCGGCGGCACGGAAGACCGCCCGGCGGATCTGCGCCACGTCCTCGCGCGAAGTGGGAGAGAGCCGCTGATCCTGCAGCACCAGCTCGGTGTAGCCACTGATCGCCATCATCAGGTTGTTGAAGTCGTGCGCAATGCCGCCGGCGAGGCGGCCCAGCGCTTCCATCTTCTGAGCGTGCAGCAGCTGCTCCTGGCTCTCGCGCAGCGCCTCCTCCATGGCGCGCCGCTCGGTGAGATCGCGCAGGTTGAGCACGATCCCGCCCAGCGCCGCATCGGCGAGCAGGTTGGTGGCGACGACTTCGAGGAAGCGCGGTGGGGTTCCCGGCGCGCCGCTGAGCTGCAGCTCCTGCACGCGGGGCCGGCCGGGCTCGCGCTGCGTCGCCTCGAGCAGCACCAGCATCGCGGGGCGCACGTCGGGCGGCAACGCCGTCAGGACGGAATCCCCCAACCCTCCCGAGGGGACGCTGAGCACCCGGTCGACGTTGGGCGAGGCATAGCTGATGGCCCCGGTCGGCGAGACGACGAGGATAGCGTCTTCGCCGTTGAGGATCAGCGCGCGCCAGCGCGCCTCGCTCGCCGCCAGTGTGCGTCGCTCCGTGATGAGCGCCTGCGTCTCGGTGCGCTGGCGCGCGGCACGGCCCAGCAGGAACCAGACCAGCCCCATCGCGAACAGGACCGCAACGAGGGACGCGAGATTCGCCTGGTTGATCGCGCGCTTCCCGTCGGTAGCGTAGCGGGCACGGGCGGTTGCAAGAGAAACGCGCAGGTCCTCGAATGCCTGGTCCACGGTGTCGGCCACAGCCAGGGCCTGGACGCGGTGGGTGTCGATCAGGGAAAACATCCTGTCGACCGCGGTGAGATAGCGGCTGACGTCCGACTCCACCTGCTGCAGCCGCGTCAGCGGCTGGCCGCTGGTCGGCGAGGCGACCGGAGCCGGCTGTCCCGTCCATTGGCGCAGCTCGGTCAGGATGTTGCGCAGGTGCTCCTGACTGACCGGAATGTCGTTCTTGTGCTCCGAGCTGATGACCCCGGTGCGCGCTTCCCACTCGCGCGCGTTCAACAGGTTCACATCGCCCTCCAGCTCGGCGAGGCGGACCTGGATGCGCTGGTTGCGGGCGACGACGAGCTGCAGCGAGTAGATCACGCCGGCGGCGACGAGTCCGATCAGCACCACAGCAATGGTGCTGCGGAACGGCGCACGCAGCACCGGCTGCGACCCCGACACCGCGAGCGTCGGCGGAGTCCAGCGTCGGCTGCCGCGGTGGTCGTCCGGCAGGGGGGTGAGTCGGCGTTCGGCCATGGAAGGTCCGGTAAGAATGATCGCACCGCGCCATCTTCCCGTCCACGGCGGGAGGAACCGACGTGTTGCGACCGTGCCGCACCTTGCTGCCGGATGGTCGCCAGGTCATCCTAGTCGCGTGACGACGCGTCGCGATTTTCTCACACAGGCCGCGGCCGGAGTGTGGGCCGCGCGGTTCCCCCCTGCGCTCGTGCGGGCGGTGCCCGACGACCTCACCCTCGCGAACGACTTCGTGTCGGCGTCGTGGTCGGTGAGCGATGGACGTCTCGTGGCGGTGCGCGTGGTCGATCGCGCGACGGGCGCCGCCCTGGCCATGCCGCAAGACGTGTTCTCCCTGCTGCTGCGCGACGGAACGGTCCTCGGCTCGAGCAGCCTGTCCGTGCGGGCAGCCCCGCGCATCGAGCCGCTCGCCGCCGATGCGCGGGCGGCACGCCGGTCGCAGCGCGTTGCCGGGAAGCAGGTCGTTGTCGAGCTGGGGGATACCGCCGGCCGCGTTCGCGCGACGTGGCGCGCCATCCTGCGCGACGGTTCGCGTTATCTGCGCCAGGAGGTCGAGCTCGCGAGCCTGGGCGAGCCGCTCGCGATCGAGGAGGTCCACCTCGTCGACCTCGAGCTCCCCGATGCGGCCGTCGTCGGAACGGTACGGGGCTCACCCGTCGTGGGCCGCGGCTGGTTCGCCGGGTTCGAGCATCCGCTCGCCCAGTCGCACATCGCCGGTCCGCGAGCTCGCGCCTGGCTCGACCGCGAGCTGCCGCTCAGGCCCGGCGCCCCGCTCGTCTGCTCCGCGGTGATCGGCGCCACCGGGTCCGCGCGCGTGCGCCGCGCGTTTCTCGAGTATCTGGAGCGCGAGCGGGCACACCCCTATCGCCCGTTCCTGCATTACAACTCGTGGTACGACCTCGGCTACTTCTCGAAGTTCGACGAAGCAGGGGCGCTCGACGTAATCCGCGCGTTCGGCACCGAGCTGCATGAGCGGCGCGGCGTCGTGCTCGATTCGTTCCTGTTCGACGATGGCTGGGACGATCCCGCGACCCTGTGGCACTTTCACGCCGGATTCCCGCATGGCTTCACGGCTGTGCGGGACGCAGCGGCGCGCTACGGCGCGGCGCCCGGCGTCTGGATGTCGCCGTGGGGCGGGTACGGCAAACCGAAGGAGGACCGTCTCGCGTTCGGACGGGCCCAGGGCTTCGAAACGAATGAAGGTGGATTCGCGCTCAGCGGGCCGAAGTACTTCGCCCGGTTTCGCGAGACCTGTCTCTCGATGATCCGGGACTACGGCGTGAACCAGTTCAAGTTCGACGGCACGGGAAACGTCGCGCACGCGATTCCGGGAAGTGCCTTCGATTCGGACTTCGACGCGATGATCGCCCTGATCGACGACCTGCGGGCGGCGCGGCCCGACCTCTACATCAACCTCACGACGGGGACTTATCCGTCGCCGTTCTTCTTGCGCGCCGCCGACTCGATCTGGCGCGGTGGGGAAGATCATGACTTCGCAGGCGTGGGCTCCGATCGGCAGCAGTGGATCACCTATCGCGACGCCGATACCTATCGCGGCATCGTGCGGCAGGGTCCACTCTTCCCGCTCAACTCCCTGATGCTGCACGGCCTCGTCTACGCCCGGCATGCGAACCGCCTGATGACCGACCCGGCCGGCGATTTCAGCGCCGAGATTCGGGCCTATTTCGGAACGGGAACCCAGCTCCAGGAGATGTACGTGACGCCGTCGCTGTTGACGAAAGAGAACTGGGACACCCTGGCGGAAACCGCGCGCTGGGCCCGCGCGCGCGCGCCGACACTGGTCGACACCCACTGGGTCGGTGGCGATCCCGCCACGCTCGAGGTGTACGGCCACGCTGCGTGGGGCGCCGGACGGGGCGTGCTCGTGCTGCGCAATCCAAAGGACGCGCCGCAGACGATCGCGCTCGACGTCGCCGAAGCGCTCGAGCTGCCGGAGCGGCCCGCCGGGCCGTTCTCGGCGCACAGCCCGTGGCGCAGCGAGCACGATCGACCGGGGCTGCGCCTCGCCGCGGGCGCTCCGCACGAGTTCACCCTGCGTCCCTTCGAGGTTCTCACGCTCGACGTGACACCCTAGGGTTTGGCCCGCAGTACTCCCACCGCGCCCTTGGTCGCGTCGGCGAAGGCGTGCGTCACGAAGGGGTAGTCGCCCGCCTCCGCCAGCCGCAGCTCGAAGATCGCGCCGCCACCCACGGGAACGTCGACGGTCTGCACGCCGGCCAATGTCGGCGTCGTCGCAGCATCCAGAAAGACCCGATCGAAGATGGCGCCGACGACGTGAAACGCCGAGATCCGGTTCGGGCCGGCGTTCACGACGTATAGCCGGACCGGTTCTCCCGGCTGCACGTGCAGCGGCGCCGTGGCGTACTGGGCCGCGCGACCGTTGAACGTCACGTAGTCCGGGGCCAGGCCGAGGAGCTTCTGCCAGTCGAGCGCCCGCGCCGCGGAGTCGGTGCCCGGTGCGCGCTCGGTGTAGAACTCGCTCTGGACCAGCACGAACTCGCGCGCGGCCGGCCGCGCCTGCCGCGGATCGACGATGATGGCGCCGTACATCCCGTTGGCGATATGCATCGCGACCGGCGCCGTGCCGCAATGGTACAGGAACGCCCCGGGCACCCGCGCCACGAACCGATAGTGCAGCGAGTCTCCCGGGAGGACGTTGACGTACACCCGGCTGGGGGCGACCTCGGCCGCGTGAAAGTCCATGCTGTGCGGCATCGGGCCACGGTTGACGAGGGTGAAGTCGATCGTGTCTCCCTGCGTCAACCGGATGAAGGGGCCGGGCACCCGGCCGTCGAACGTCCAGGCATCATAGGTCACCCCGGGCGATACCAGGATCCTGGCATGCCGGATCTCGATGCGGACATGACGCAGCGTGGCCGTCGTGCGAGCCGGGGCCGCCGCGTTCACCGGTGCCGTGTCGGCGGCGCCGATTGCCGCTTCGCCGTGCGAGACGTCGGCGGCTGGCGTCGTGGGGGGAGTCGGCGCAGGGGCGCCGCGCTCGCCGCGGCAGCCGGCGAGCACGCCGGCGCACAGCGTCGGGAGCAACCAGTGTCGTGTCATGGCCGACAAAATAGCCGGGACGCGTAGATTGTGAGGCGTGCGGATCAGCCGTGTCATCCTGCTGCTCCCGGGCCTCTGGGGTTGCCGGCATCGTGCTCCCGCGGCAGCACCCGGCCCGGCAGCGTTGGGTCGCGCCGAATCGATCTACGCTGCTGTCTACGGTCTCAAGGACCGGATCGATGTCGCCGGACTGCGCGCTCGCCCCGAGTCTGGGGCGGCGCTCCGGCCGGCGTATCTCGCCGCGCGTCGCGCGCTGGTGCAGGCGCTCTCGATCGACTCGACGACGCTATCCGATACGACCGACGCCCGAGCGCTGTCGGTCATGCGCGGCACGCTTGCCGACGAGTTGACCGAGCAGCCGCACCCGCTGGAGGGCTCGGCGCCCGTCGATACCGCACGTTGTCGCTACGATCCCCGGACCATCACCGACACCGACTCGCTCGCCGCGCGGTTGTACGACTGTTATGGTGCGGCGGCCCACGCCGTTCCAGTCGACGGCCAGTCGCTCGAGCGGCTCACCGTGCTCGGGTTGCTGGGCACCACCGCGGACCCTGCCCGGAGGCGACGTCTTTTTCTGGCACTGGACCACGTCTGGCGCAGCGTGAACGCCGACGATGGCGACGGTAGTCCATGGCGCGAGCTGCTGCGACGCCGCGCCCGCGTGTGGGGGAAAGGGCCCACGCCGTTCGCGCGCCGCGTCCAGGAGCTCGGTTTTGCCCCCGACACGGTGGAGGCGTGGCTCACACGGCTGCTGGAGACGTGGCGGGCAACACTCCCGGATTCCAGCAGCGAGCCGTGGGACCTCTATTACGCCATGGGTGCGGCGAGCCGGCGGCTCTCCTCTCGCATACCACGCGACTCGCTGCAGGCGCTGAGCGCACGCTTCTATCGGTCGCTTGGTGCGGACCTCGCCATGCTCAACGTCCACGACGATCTCGACCCGCGCGGCGGCAAGGATCCGGTGACGTTCACCACATTCGGCGCCCGTCCGGGGTGGCTGCGGGGTGGCTGGAACCCCGGGGAGCCGTGGATCTTCGCGTCGTACGGCGTCGGCGGATTCGACAACCTCACCGAACTGCTCCACGAGACGGGACACGCGATCCATATCGCCGGGATTCGCACCCGGCCCGCGTTCAGCGACTGGCCCGATGCCGATCTCTTCACCGAGGCGATCGCCGACCTGGCGGACGGCGAGGCGTACGACGGGCGCTGGCAGCTGCGCTATCTCGGTGACTCGGCGGCGCCGGCCGACAACCGGCGCGCCGCCGGGTTCGGCGTGATGATGGATGCCTGCTGGTCGTTGTTCGAGGCCCGGACGCAGCGCGATCCTGGCCAGGACCCGAACGCCGTGTGGACGGCGATCACCAGCCGCTACCTGCACACCGTGCCGCATCCCGAGCTGTCGTGGTGGGCGATGCGCGGGCAGCTGATCGATGTCCCCGGCTACCTCGTGAACTATGCCCTGGGGGCGTTCATCGCGGCGGACTTACGCGCGCGGATCGTCGCGCTGCACGGGCCGTTCACGCTGGGGGACACCACCTGGTACGGTTTCGTGCGGGACCACATCTACCGCTTCGGGCTGGAGCGCTCCTCGCGCCGCGTCATGGAGGATTTCCTGGGCCGTGCGGTGCGGCCCGACGCCCTGCTGGACGAGCTCAGAGGAACTGCCGGTCCAGCGCGTTGAGGCAGCGCTTCACGTTGAATCCGGTCGCGTTCGTCATGATGACCGTCCCTACGCCGGGGGCCGGATACAGCCGCATCTCGCAGTGAAAGCCGCCGCCGCCACCCTCCTTGAAAAAGAAGGGGACGCGCCCGAGGCGGCCGACATGCCATCCCAGGGTCATCGGAATCGGCTTTCCTCGTGATGTCTGTTGTTGTGCATAGAACAGCTCGCGGCCGCCGGAGTCGAGGATCGCCGAGCTCGGCTGGAGCTGGTCCAGGAGGAACTTCGCAAACCCGCCGGCGGTACCGACGATTCCCCCGAACGCCGGTCCGTTCAGGTAGTGAGGCTCGATGCGCAGCCAGCTGCCTTCGTAGGAGCCGATGTACTGGGGATCGATCAGGTAGCGCTTGGCCAGATTGATGAACGAGGCCTTCTCGAGGTAGCCATTGGCGTGGGGGGTGTCGTCGGGAATTGTATAGCTCAGGTCCGGGGCCGCGATGCCGAGCGGCGTCCGCACACGATCCGCTACGTACGTCTCGAACTGGCGTCCCGACACGATCGCCACGATCTCTCCCAACAGCCAGTAGCCGATGTTCGAATACCCGAATTTCGCGCCCGGCTTGAAGGCGAGGCGCGGATGCGCGGCCATCGCGGCGCCAAGGGCTCGGCGCTCGTCGAACCGCGCGTGTTGCGACGCGGGGTGCACCCACCGCAGCGGAACGGGATTGGGGATGCCGGAGAGGTGCGCGAGCAGCTGTCGCACCGTGATGTCCCGGCCGTACGGCGTCGGCACGTACTTCTCCACCGGATCATCGAGCCCGATCGAGCCGGCAGCCACGAGCTGCAGCACAGCGGCGGCGGTGATCGTCTTGCTCATCGAATACGCCATCATCGTGGTAGCCGGAGTCATCGGGGTGCGCCGCGCGAGGTCCGCCCAGCCGGCGTCGTGCTCGCACAGCGGCCCGGCGGGGCCCACGGCGCGGTACTGGAGCCCGGGCACACGTCGCTGCACCAGCGCGTCGAGATACGGACCGATGGCGATCACAAGCCGCCCAATAGACTGCCCTTGCCGTCGATCCGCCAGTAGACCGTACGATATAGGCGATTTAGCTTCGACCTATGATCGATGCCATCGTGAAGGCCCTGGGAGACAGGGCTGATTACTTCCTGAAGTTCTCCGATCCGAAGATCTGCAAAGAGCGGCTGCACCTGCCGGGGCCCGATTGGGTGGACCGGATCTTCGCGCCGTCCGATCGCAACCCGCGCGTGCTGGTGAACCTGCAACGTCTCTACTCCACCGGCCGGCTCGCCGGGACGGGGTATCTCTCGATCCTCCCGGTCGACCAGGGCATCGAGCATTCGGCGGGGGCCAGCTTCGCGAAGAACCCCGATTACTTCGATTCCGAGAACATCGTGAAGCTGGCGATCGAGGGGGGCTGTAACGCCGTCGCCTCGACGTTCGGTGTGCTCGGCAGCGTGGCGCGGAGATACGCGCACAAGATCCCGTTCATCGTAAAGATCAACCACAACGAGCTGCTGACCTTTCCCAACAAGTTCGATCAGATCCTCTTCGGGACGGTGCAGCAAGCGGTGGACATGGGGGCTGCGGCGATCGGAGCGACGATTTACTTCGGGTCGGCCGAGAGCGGGCGCCAGATCGTGGAGATCAGCCACGCCTTCGCCGAGGCGCACCACCACGGCCTCGCCACGATCCTGTGGTGCTACATGCGCAACAACGCATTCAAGAAGGACAAGGATTATCACGTCGCCGCCGACCTCACCGGTCAGGCGGATCATCTCGGTGTGACGATCCAAGCCGACATCGTGAAGCAGAAGCTTCCCGAGAACAATGGTGGATTCAAGGCGCTGAACATGGGTGACTCGTCCTACGGCAAGTTCGATGAACGCATCTACACCGAGCTCGCGAGCGACCATCCCATCGACCTGTGCCGCTACCAGGTCGCCAACGGCTATATGGGACGGATCGGCCTGATCAACTCCGGCGGCGCGGCGGGCAAGAACGACCTGTTCGACGCCGTGATGACGGCAGTGATCAACAAGCGGGC
>DASSIL010000341.1:0-2902 GCA_035691925.1 Gemmatimonadales bacterium | reverse complement strand
GAAACCGGTCGCGCGATCCGTCAATATATGTGGGAGCGCGGCCCGGCGAGTTGCAAGGCGCTCGGAATCGATTGTTGATCGGGATGCCACGCTCGCCGCGATGGGCGTGGGCGCGTGCCTCGTCTGTCAAACGACATCCGGAACTGGCCCGCTGACGACACGAAGAACTGGCCCCCTGTTGACGTGAATGGTGGCGAGCGACGGGCGTAAGGGCTTGTCCAGGTAGTCCATAGGAGGGCCCCGCGCGTCGCGGAGTGACCGCAAGAGTCTGACGCAGCGACGCGCGGGAGGTGCCTGTGGACCCACCTGGGCAAGCCCGCCTCACGCGAGCACCTCTGTCTGCAGCTGCGAGGCTGCCTTGATCAGCCCGGTGCGGCGTTTCTCGCGCAGACGGTAGCTGTCGCCGCGAATGGTGATGACGTGGCTGTGGTGGAGCAGGCGATCGAGAATGGCGGTGGCAACCACGGGATCGCCGAACACGGTGTCCCACTCGCCGACCGAGCGATTGCTGGTGAGCAGCAAGCTGCCACGCTCGTAGCGACGCGAGACGAGCTGGAAGAAGAGATGTGCGGCGTTGGTCTCGAAAGGCAGATAGCCGAGCTCGTCGATGATCAGCAGTTTGGGCTTGGCGAAGAAGCCGAGCCGCTCCTCGAGGCGGTTCTCAACGTGCGCTTTGGCGAGCGCCGCCACCAGCGCCGGCGCCGTGACGAACAGCACCGAGTAGCCCTCGCGGATGGCGGCGCGTCCCAGGGCGATGGCGAGATGCGTCTTGCCGACGCCGGGTGGCCCGAGCAGCAGCAGGGCTTCGCCATGCGCCACCCAGCGGCATGCGGCGAGTTCGCGGATCTGGCGCGCATCGACCGAAGGCTGTGCGGCGAAGTCGAAGCCATCGAGATCGCGCACATAAGGGAAGTGGGCGATCTTCACTGCCATCTCGATGCGCCGCTCGTCTTTGCGGGCGATCTCGCGCTCGACAAGGAAGGCCAGCGCCTCACGCAAGCTCAGCTCGTTCTTTGCCGCCTCGTCCAACAGGTTGTCGAGCTGGTCGCGGATCGCCGTGAGCTTGAGCCGCGTGAGCCAAGCCAAGAAGGTCTCGTGGTCGAGGGTCATGACCAACCCCCGCCGGCCACGCGCTCGTACTCGGCGAGTGGTCGCAGCAAGGTCGACGTGGGCGCGGACTCGCCGGCCGTTAGCGGGCAGACGGCGCCGGCGATACCATGGAAGTGCGCGGGGTCGACGATGCGCTGCCGGCGGCCGGTGGTCTCGGCATGAACCGCCACCTCCTTGCCGGCATGGCGGACGCGGACCCGGCCATCCGCCACCACGACAGCAACGCTCTCACCAATGAGCCGCCAGGGCACGCTGTAGCTGTTGGCATCGACTTCGATCGTGCAATCGGCCTGCACGCGGCGAACGAACTCGCGCGCCTGCCGAAAGGGCGGTCGGCCGTTAAGCGGCTTGAGCGCCCGAGCCTCATCGTGCTCGAAGCGCACAAGCGGCACCTCACCGGTGGTGCCGTGGACCCGCCGATCGGCAATCTCGCGCATCCACCAGTCGAGATGCGCCTCGAGCGCCGCCCAGCTCGCAAAAACATGACCGGCGATGGCGTTGTGCTTGACATAGCCGACGCCGCGCTCGTCCTTGCCCTTGGTGCGGGCCCGATAGGGCGCGCAGGCCCGCGGCCGGAAACCCCAGTAGCGGGCAAAGGCGTGGAGACGATCGTTGAACCGCACCTCTCGGGTCGCCGCGTCATGGTGATCGACGAGCGCCCGCGCATTGTCGATGAGCACCTCCTGCGGCGCGCCGCCAAAGTGGCGGAACGCGCCCTCCAGGCCGTCGAACCAGGCCGACTGGCGCTCGTGCCGGAATCCGCGCACGTAAACGCGCCGCGAGTAGCCGAGCGTCGCCACGAACAGATGGAGCCGCACCGACTCTCCGCCGATCGCCACCCTGGTCTCGCCGAAGTCGATCTGCAGCTGCTTCCCTGGCGGTGTCTCAAACCGCACGCAAGCGCGCGCCTCGGCCCGAAGCGCCTGACGCAACGGCGCCACCGTCCGCTCTACCGTGCGCAGCGACACCACAATACCCAGCTCGCGGGCCAAGTCCTGCCTCACCACCTCGGCATTGCCACGATGCTGCCGGAAGCGCTCCGCCAACCAACCATCGAGTCCGTCGAGCCGACGGCCACGCCGCGGCTGCCGATAGGCGACAAAGCCGCCAGCTTCGATGTACCGCTTCACCGTCGTTCGGCTGCACCCCAGAGCCGCCGAAATCTTCCTTGTTCCCCAGCCCAGCGACTTCAACCGCACCATCGCCGCGACCTCGTCCGGCGCCAACATGTTCTCTCCCCGCACAGAAAATTCTGGCGGAGAGCCTTGCCCCTGAAACATCTCCTTCATCCCTCCTCTTTCGAGGGGGACCAGTTCTTTATGTCGTCAGCGGATCAGTTTTCCATGTCGCCCGACACCTCGTCGGGCGGGCGTGCCGATACGTGTTAGCTGGTCGTAGAGCCGCGTCAACAGAGCGCGTGCGCTCAATGTGAAAGCCCCGCTCAGGGGGGAACCAGAGCGGGGCTCGCTGGGGAGTCGCGACATCGGGGGATGATGCGACGGCAGCAAGGTGCCATGGCTGCGCGGCCCCCGGTATCAGGCTTTCCCTGATTCGACCAAAACAATGGCATCGGATCGCGCGCGGACGATCAACGGACGAATTCACCAGTCGCTAAGGAAGGTCTGCCAGCCTTGTCGGTGAGGGCTTTGTTCCTCCCTGGACGCCCTCTTCCGACGTGCAGCTCCCTCATGGGGGCGCATTTCTTCATCCATGTGCTGCTCCTCCTCTCTCAATGCCGGCATCATAAAACAGGCACGTATCCGGTGGCCTGTGACGATCGAGACATTTTTCG
>DASSIL010000340.1:0-5991 GCA_035691925.1 Gemmatimonadales bacterium | reverse complement strand
GGTGCCGCCGCCGCCTTGGGTTCGTGAGCCGATTCCGGCGCGCTCGTGAATTGCTTCACCCCGGCGCCCACCCACGCCCCGAAGTCATCCAGGTACGTATAGACCACCGGCACCACCACCAGCGTCAACAGGGTGGACGTGATCAGCCCGCCGATCACGGCGTGCGCCATTGGCGCCCGGAACTCCGCACCGGCGCCCAGCGCGAGCGCCGTGGGCAGCATGCCGAAGATCATCGCCAGCGTGGTCATCACGATCGGGCGGAGCCGCAGCTCCCCCGCATCGATCAGCGCTTTGCGCCGGTCGCTCCCCGACTCCCTCGCTTTGTTGGCGAAGTCGATCAGCAGGCTCGCGTTCTTCGTGACGAGCCCCATCAACATGATCACGCCGATCATGCTCATGATGTTGAACGTCCCGCGCGTGAGCATCAGGGCCAGCATCACCCCCACGAGCGACAGCGGCAGCGACAGCATGATCGCGAGCGGCTGCAGGAAGCTGCCGAACTGCGACGCCAGGATCAGATAGATGAACACGATCGCCAGCGTGAGCGACTCGAGCATGTAGCCCACGGTCTCGGCGAAGTCCTTCTGCTCGCCGCCGAAATCGAACCGGTAGCCCGGCGGCAGGTCGAGCGTGGCGAGCCGCGTCCTGACGTCCTTGACCACGTCGGTCAGCGGGCGGCCCTGATAGTTGCCCTCGATCGTGGCCACCCGCTCGAGGTCGAGACGCTTGATCTCGTTGGGCGCGGCGCTCGAGCGGATCGCGGCGACCTGCCTCAGCGGGATCATCACCGGGGCCCCGGTGCGGGTGTCGAGCCGGCTTGAAGGAAGCGGGATGCGGGCCAGGTCGGTCTCGGTCTGGCGCGACTCCGGCACGAGCCGGACCACCACGTCGTGCGCCAGTCCGGTTTCGTCTTCCCAGGTGCCGGCCTGCTCGCCCGTCAGCACCGGCCGCAGTGCCGCACCGATGCCGCCGACCGACAACCCGACGTCGGCCGCCAGATCGCGATTCACCTCCACGCTGAACTCAGGCTTGCGACCCTCGAGGCTGGAGCGCAGGTCGACGAGTCCCGGGACGTTGCGGATCGCCGCCAGGGAGGTATCGGACAGCACCTGGAGCCGGGCGAGCGCGGGACCCTGGAGGTTCAGCTGGATCGGCGCCTGGTTTCCCCCCGCCGCGCCGATCTGCTCGACGCGCGCGGCCACACCTTGGAATTGCGGCAGCACCTTGCGCAGATCGGCTTCGAGCTGCTGCTGCGTGCGCTCGCGCGAGTGCGCGGCGGTCAGCTTGACGTAGATCTGCCCCTTGTTCACGGCTTCGTTTTGCTGGGCGCCACCCACGGTCGCATACGTCAACGCCACTTCGGGCAGCCGCTTGAGGTAGCTCGACAGCTCGAGCGCTTTGCCCGCGGTGTAGTCCACCGACGAGCCCACCGGCGTCTCGATCGTCAGCAGCGTCTGCTCGTTGTCCGAGTTGGGCATGAACTGCCCACCCACGAGCCCCAGGCCGAAGAGACTCATCGCCGCGATGAACGCCGCGGCCGCGATGCCCATGGTGGCGAGCCGGTGGTCGAGCGCCCACGCAATGATCCTGCGGTAGCGCTGGCCCAGTCCCTGGAACGAGTTGTTGAAACGCTCCAGCGCACGGCCGATCGGCCCCCGCCGGGCCCCGCCCTCTGCCTGGGGGTCATACCACAGCGAAGAGAGCATCGGGTCGAGCGTGAACGACACGAACAACGACACCAGCACCGCGAAGGCGACCGTGATCCCGAACGGGAAGAAGAACCGCCCCACGATGCCCTTCATGAACGCGACCGGGACGAACACCGCGATCACCGACATCGTCGTCGCCAGCACCGCGAAGCCGATCTCGGCAGTGCCCTTGCGGGCGGCGGTGTAGTGATCCTCGCCGCGCTCCACGTGGCGCACGATGTTCTCCCGCACCACGATCGCGTCGTCGATGAGAATGCCGATCGCCAGGGACAACGCCATCAGCGTCATGATGTTGATCGTGAAGCCGAAGGCGTAGATCGCCAGGAACGACGCGATGACCGAGACCGGGAGGGTAAGCCCGGTGATCACCGTCGAGCGCCACGAGTTGAGGAACAGGAAGACGATCAACACCGTGAGGAAGGCGCCCTCGAGCAGCGTCTTCTGCACGTCGTCCACCGAGTTGCGGATCCAGGTGGAGTTGTCCTGGACGACGGCCAGGCGCACGCCGTGCGGCAGCGTCGGCTCGAGCTCGGCCATCACCGCTTTGATGTGGTCGGTTGCCTCGACGGTGTTCGCGCCCGAGGTCTTGCGGACCTCGAGGGCGACGGCGCGATTGCCGTTCACGTACGCGATGTCGCGAGCCTCTTCCTGGGCGTCCTCGATGCGGGCGATCTGCCCCAGGCGCACCGCGATCCCGTTGCGCGTGGTGACGATCAGCGCCGCGAAGTCCCGCGGATCGCGGACCTTCCCCGCCACCCGGACGAGCTGCTCGGCGTTCCCTTGCTCCACGCGGCCCGCCGGCACGTCGCCGTTCTCGCGGCGCAGCGCCGCCGTCACCATGTCGGGGGAGATGCCGAGCGCCTGCAGCCGGTCCGGCTCGAGCAGCACGTGGATCTCCCGCTTCAGCCCGCCCACGAGGGTCACGCTGCCGACCCCGGAGACGTTCTCGATGCGGCGGCTCACCACTTCGTCGGCGAGGCGGGTGAGGTCCCGCAGCGCCCAGTTCTCGCCCTGTACCGCCAGCACGAAAATCGGCTGGTCGGACGGGTTGGCCCGGGAGATGACGGGTGGATCGATGTCCGCCGGTAGATTCTGGCGGATGGCGTCGATCTTGGCGCGCACATCGGCCTGCGCGTCCATGAGCTTGGTGCCGAGATTGAACAGCACGTAGATGGTCGAGAACCCTTCCGTGGAGGTGGACTGGATTCGCTTGACCCCCTCCACGGTGTTCACCGACTCTTCGATTTTCTTCGTGACTTCCCGCTCCACCGATTCGGGGCTCGCGCCCGCGTAGCGGGTCTGAATCACCAGGAACGGAAACTCCACGTCCGGGAACTGGTCGATGTTCAGCCGGCGGTAGGAGAACAGTCCCAGCACCACCAGCGCCAGCATCATCATCGACGCGAAGACGGGGCGCTTGATCGACAGGTCGCTCAGAAACATGGCTCAGCCCTCTTTGCCCGCGATCGACGCGGGGTCACCTGCTTCGAGCCCGTTGGCGGGGCCCACGATCACCGTTTCGCCGCCCTGCAGACCGGTCTTGATCTCTATCAGGGATGCCTGCTCATCGGTCGCGCCCACAGCGACGTCGCGGCGGGCGATCTTGCCTCGCTCGACGATGAGCACATAGGTCTTACCGTCCGGTCCAATGCGCACAGCGGTGCGGGGCACGGCCACGGCGTTCGTGACCTGGTGCAGCACGATGCGGCCGGTCGCGAACAGGCCGCCCACCAGTCGTCCGCCGCGGTTCGGCACCGTGAGGTAGACCTTGACCTGCCGTGTCGCCTCGTCCACCGTCGCGTTCACCCGCGCCACGCGCCCGGTGAGTCCCGAATCCGCGCCGGTTACCGTCAACGTGACGGGGGCGCCGATCCGCACCGCGCTCACGTACTCGCTCGGCACGGTCGCCTCGAACTCGAGTTCGCGTGTGTCCACGAGCTGAAACAGGAGGTCGCCGTCCTTCACCCGGTCGCCCGAATCGACGGCGCGCCTGCTGATGACTCCGCTCACCGGCGCCCGCACCGTCGATTCGTCGAGGCGCTTCCGTGCGGAGGCCTCGTTGGCCTGGGCAGCCCGGAGCGCCACCTCCGCGCTTTCCACGTCCTGCTCGGAGACCGCCCCTTCCTTGTAGAGGTTCTGCATCCGCTGGTAGTCCGCCTCCGCCTTACGGCGCTGGGCCTCGGCCGAGAGGGCTGCGGGCTCCACCGCGCTGGTCCGGAACCGGGCCAGCACCTGTCCCCGCTGTACCGCCTGGCCCTCCTTGACGAAGACCTGGTCGACGACTTCCGGGATCGGCGAGGCGATCCGTACCTCGACCGAGGGTTGCAGCGTGCCGGAAACGGGGACTCCGGCGATCAAGTCCCGCCGCGCGACACGGGCCACGTCGTCGGGGCCGAGCACTGCGGTGCGCAGCGAATCGGCGGTCTTCTCCGCCGCGGTCCCCTTGCCGCATCCCGTCAGGGCGGCGCCGGCGAGCGCCAGCGCGGTGAGCGCGCCCAGCATCGTGTATCGCTTCATGGCCGTGTTTCCTCAGAGTTGAGAGACTGCGCGATCGGTGTAATCGGCTGCTGGACGACGGGAACGGTGCGCCCGAGGGCACGCTCCAGCCGGGCCAGGGAGACCACGTAGTCCCGTGTCGCCTGAACCTCGTTCACCTGTGACTGCTGCGCCGCGACTCGCGCGTCCGACACTTCGAGTTGCGTGGCGATCCCGTTGGTGTAGCGCACACCCGCGATGTGCAGGGCACGGTCGGCCTGACGCACCGTCTCGCGGCGCGCGACGAGCAGCGCCTGGGCCCGCGCCACTTCGGCCTTGGCCTGCGCCACGTCCAGCTCGACCTGCTTGTGGACCTGGTCGCGCCGGGCCTCCGCCCGCTGCACGGCGGCGCGCGCCTGCTCGACCCGGGCGCCCGTGCGGAAGCCCGTGAAGATCGGGAACGAGAGTTTCACCTCGCCGTTCCAGCCGCGGCGAAACTGGTCCACCGTAGACGGGAACACGCTTTGCGGAAACGCCTGCTCGTTGTAGGTGGTGGTGAGCGCCAGCGTCGGCCAGCGGTCCGCGCTCGCCACGGTCAGGAGGTCTCGCTGCTGGAGCACGGCGGCGTCCGCCGCAGCGAGCGCCGGCCGGTCTGGCCCGCCGAGCGAGTCGGTCGCAACCACGGGGATGGTCGCCTCGGGCGACTCCAGCGGCGTCGCGAGATCGAGGGGCTGGTCCGCGGGTAGGTCGAGCAAGCGCTTCAGGTCCAGGACCGCCAGGTCGTAATCGTTGCGCGCGGCGACGACGGCCGGCTCCTGGTTCGCCGCGTCCACCTGGGCGCGCAGCAAGTCGTACTCGGCACGCGTGCCGGCCTGGTGGAACAGCTGCACCTGACGGAGCTGGCGCTGGGCCTGGTCCAGATTCTCGGTGGCGATCGCGAGCAACCGTCCCTGCAGCGCGGCGTTCCAGTAGGCCTGCTTCACCTGGTAGGTGACGTCGGCAGCCGTCTCGGACTGCTGCAGCGTCGCGATGCTCCTGACCGTCCTCGCCGCCGACAGTCCCGAGCCCACTTTTCCGCCCGACCAGAGGAGTTGTGTCGCCTGGATCTGAAAGTTCCAGGCGTTGGGTGCGCCGAACGGCGTATTCTTGAACAAGCTCCCGAGCGAGCTGGTGTCGGTACTCCCCAATCCCTGATAGATCGAGGCAAACTGGCGGGTGTAGGTGAGCGATCCCGTCACCTGAGGCAGCGCCGCCGAGAACGCTTCCCGCACCTGGCCGTCCGCATCGAGCACGTCGGCCCGGGCGAGCCGCATCGCGAAGCTCCGGTCCAGCGCGTGTTGCACCGCCTGATCCAAGGTCAAGCGCAACGTATCGGTCGGGGTCTGCGCAGCCGCGGGGGCTGTGGCGAGAAGCAGCAGAAGTACCCGCCTCATCTTCCCTCCTTGGGCTTCCCGGCAAGCCCTTCGACCACGAGGGTGAGGCGCCTGCGAAGCTCGTCCTGGAGTGAGAATGGCGGCTCGGGTGACTCGAGCCACATGACGATGGTGTCGTGGTAAACGTCACCGAGAATGCGATGGATCAGCGCCGGGTCGACATCCGGGCGCAGCTCACCACGGGATTGCAGCAGGCTGATGACCTGCTTGCCGAGAACGTCCCAGCGGCGGCAGACCTCGTCGGCGGGATCGTAGCGCGTCCGGCTCCATTCCTGGGCCATGTACTTCCCCAGGCTCCGGTCTTCTTCGTAGTAGGCGGCGAACTCGATGAAGGTGTCCCGCGCCTGCTCCCACGTGGGTGGGCCCTTCTTGAG
>DASSIL010000339.1:0-25049 GCA_035691925.1 Gemmatimonadales bacterium | reverse complement strand
ACTCCCGAAGCGATCCTGGCGAAGCAAACCGTCGACGCCCTGCCCTCCCTGCGTGAGGCGCGGCCCGACGTGCCGCGTGAGTTCGAGGAGGTGCTGCGGCACACGGTGGTGTGCGATCCGTCGCAACGCTATGCGACGGCCGTGGCGCTGCGACAGGCGCTCGAGCAGGTGACCGGAGGAATCGTGAAACGGTTCTTCGGGTGGCTCAAGGTGAGTTGAGCACCGCAGCCGCCTTCTTCACATCGCGCGGCTTCACCCACAGAATCGCCCCGTAGCGTCCCGCTCCAGCGCACACCGCGTCCGCCGCGGTAACGCTGATCTTCGCAGCCGCCAGTTTCGCATGCACGTCCGCCATGGCACCGGCGCGGTCGTCGCCGCTGATCAGAAACGCCTTCTTGGGACGGCTCAGCTTCATCTTCGCGGTCTTGGCGGCAGCCAGGAATGCCCCCGCATCCGCGGGCACGAAGTCCAACTGAACCGCGCGACCCTCCGGGAAACCGCTGAATGCCAGCAGGTTGACACCGGCGTCCCGGAGTGCACCGAGGATCCGGGCCCCCTCGCCTACCTTGTCGGGTACCATTGTGTAGTAATAGTCCACCAGCGTGACGGTGTCGCTCATAGCAGCCTCCTTCCGGCCAGCAATCGCTCCACCACGACCGGAAGTCAAGGTGCTACATTCCGTGGAGGTCAAGATCCATGCGCCCCAACCTTGTCAGTGCTCTCGCGGTGCTGCTCACCGGCTGCGGCGGCCTGAACCTGACGTCCTCGAACGGAAACACCGGTGGCGGAAACACCGGCCCGACGGCGTCGATCACGGTCCAGGATTACGCCTACGCTCCCTCCGTCATCAATATCAAAGTCGGGACGAAGGTGAACTGGACGAACGACGGCCCGTCGTCGCACAGCGTGACGAGTGACTCGATCGGATTCGACAGCGGGGCGCTCGCGGGGCCGAAGCCGAATCCCTACGGGGGCATGACGAACGGCGGGCTGTTCCAGATGACCTTCCTGACACCGGGGACCTACAGCTACCACTGCATGTTCCACGCGCAGATGCACGGCACCATCACCGTACAACCGTAGCTACCGCCAGCGGAAGATCCGCACCGCCACGACGAAACTGACGAGCCCCCAGGCACCGACGATCGCGATCGACGGGCCCACGCGGGTGAGCGAGGCGCCATCGATCATCACGGCACGCAGCGCGTCGTTTAGCGCCGTGAGCGGCAGCGCCTTCACGAACGGCTGCATCGCGTCGGGGAAGCGGGCATACGAGAAGAACGTTCCCGACAGGATCCACATCGGGAGCATTACGAGATTCATGAGTCCCGAGACCGCTTCGACCGTCTTCGCCCTGCTCGCCACGAGCAGACCGAGCCCCGAAAACGAAAACGCCCCGAGCAGCACCACCATCGCGAGACCGGCCAGCGTTCCATGGACCCCCACGTGGAACACCCACCACCCGAACCCGATCAGCGCCCCGACCTCGAGCACGAGAAAAACGAGCCGCGACAGGATGTAGCTCAGCAAGTACTCGCTCTTCTTCATCGGCGTCGCGAGGAAGCGTTTCAGCAGGCCCTTGGTCCGCGCCTGCACGACGGAAAACCCGACACCCCACAATCCGCTCCCCATCAGATTCATCCCGAGGAGCCCGGGGATCAGAAAATCGATGTAGCGCGACCCCAGCTCCACGACGCGATCGTCCTTGACCGGGATGGGATCGGCCCGCCCGCGGGAGCGTTGCAGCGCCTCGTCGACTTCGAGACGGGCCAGGTGACTCTCCGTCCGCGTCGAATCGTAGCGGTAGGTGAGCGGCGTGCCGGGCACCACGAGCAGCGCGATGCGCCCGGTGCGCAGCGCGATCCGCGCCGCGGCGCTGTCGAGCACCGTCGCGGCGAGGCCGGGGGCGGAATCGAGCACGCGTGCAACCGCACTGTCTCCCCCACCGCGTTCCACCCCGACGCGCAGCTCACCCGGCCCTCGATTCTTGAACGCGATGCCGAGGGCGAACGCGAGCACGATGGGAAAACCGAACACCCAGAAGATCGCCTCGGGCTCGCGGTAGAAGCCGCGCACCCAGGCGAGCGTGAGCTGGACCAGCGAGCGCTCAGTCATCGCGGATGTGACGGCCGGTCAGGGACACGAACACGTCCTCGAGCGACGCATGATGCGTCGTCAGCGAGGCGAGCTGCCGTCCGCCCCGCTCGAGCACGCTCATCACCGCCGGCAGTGCCTGGTGCAGCTCGGTGACGGTGAGCGAGTAGACACCGTCCCGCTGCTGCAACGCCTGCACGCCGGGGAGCGACCCCAGCTCGCGATCGAGACCGGGCTCCGGCTTCGCGAGGGTGAATTCAACCACATGCTCGGCGCCGAGGCTCGCGATCAGGTCGCGCGGGGATCCGAGCGCGATCACCTTGCCGTGATCGAGAATGGCGACGCGATCGCACAACCGCTCCGCCTCTTCCATGTAATGCGTGGTGAGCAGCACCGTGTTACCGCGCGCCCGGAACGACTCGATCACCTGCCACAGCTGGCGGCGTGATTGCGGATCGAGACCGGTCGTCGGCTCATCGAGGAACAAGAGCTCCGGCCGGTTGACGAGGGCGCAGGCGACGGCGAGCCGCTGCTTCTGGCCCCCTGACAGTTTGCTGTACCACGCCCGGCGTTTCTCGCCCAGCTCTACGAGCGCCAGGACGTCTTCCACGTCCTGTGGCTCTCGGTAGAAGCTCGCGAACAGGCGGATCGTCTCTTCGACCGAGAGTTTCTCGGGAAGCTTCGTTTCCTGTAGCTGGATGCCGAGGCGCTCGCGCAGCCGCCGGTCCGACGAGCCGCCCGTCCACGACTGGCCCAACACCTCGACCTCCCCCGCATCGGAGGGAGTGAGACCTTCGAGGATCTCGACGGTCGTCGTCTTCCCCGCTCCATTCGGACCTAGGAGACCGAAGCACTCTCCCGCCTGGACCACGAGATCCAGCCCGGTGACCGCGGTGACATCGCCGTAGCGCTTGATCAGACCAGCACAGCGTACTGCCGGGGGGCGCCCCGAACTCACGCGGGGCCCTGCTTGTCCTCTGGGGTCTGGGCCTGCACCAGCGCCCGGTCAAGTTGAAACGTGAGACTCGCGACGCCGTCCTTCAGCCCGCGGATTTTCATCAAGAGGCCGGTCGAGCGGTTCGCCATCGTAGCCAGCCCTCCCGCGACCTCCGCGATGGTGCCGACGTTCGCCCCGGCCGCCCTGATTCGCATGCGGAACATCTCCCGCGAGATCCGGGCGCAGATCTCCTGCAGGATCTGAGGGCGAGCTGCGCGGTTCGCCTCCAGGTCCCCGACCAGCTTCTTGACCAGATTCACCGTCTTCAGGAACCCGTTGATCTGCTCGATGCGCTGCATCTGGATTGGCGTCAGCTTGGTTTCAGCCATGGGAGGGGAAGATATTGCGAATCCCGGGTTGTGTAGTAGGATAGAGGGAGTGGTGTGGGGGTTGAGGCACGTGTACGTGGTGACGCGGCGTCCGTCCCTTCAATGGCGCGCTCCAAGTATAGTGCCGCACCCCCACACCACTTTTCCTTCCCCGCGCTAGTGCATTTCGTGCGGCGCGCGCCGTGACTCGGCACCGCCGGGTCGCAGCGAGACGTACACCACGGCACCCACCGGCAGGCGACTCCCGTACGCGTCCCGGAGAGACGGGGGCACGAGGTTCACCGTTCCCTGTGCCCCGAGACCCACCACCAATCTCGCCGAACTCCGCAGCGTCCGGACAACACCGAGCGAAACCTCGCCGAGATCGTAGAGCGCGTTGGTCGATGCGGGCAGGGCGAGATCGAGGGCGGACTTCTGAACGTACTCGACTCTCCCGAACACGGTGTTCACGCGGCCCAGGTCGATACCGCCCTCGAGCAGCACGCTGTTGGACCACCGACTCGACCCGAGCTCGACATTGGCACCGTAGACGACGGCGCTCGACCAGCGCCGTCCATCCTTTCCACCGCTGGCGAGCACGGCAGCGCCGAGTCGATGCAGCGACGTCCCCGGCTCGAGCGCCTCGGGGCTCTTGAGATATCCGTACCAGGCGCTCACGCTCAGCCCCGGCCCGGGGTTGACGATCGCCCGGCCGGCGAATGAATCCAGCCGGCGTCCGCGAAAGTCGAAGTCGGTGCGGTTCTCGTCCGGCTCACGGCCGTTGAACGCGGATGCCTCGAGCTTGACCGATCGCAGGTAGACGCCCGTGGTGACGACGCCGTAGGTGACGTGGGTCCCGTCCTGCCAATGGTGCCCGATCGGGGCGAACGGATCCCACGCGGCGGATGGCCGGTGCGGATAGGCCGGTGGCCCGATCGCCGGCTCTCCCGCGGGCGCGAGATAGAGCGACAGCGCTGTCGTCCCGTTGATCGCCCGGTCGTACAGCAGCGCCGTCTCCATGAAGAGGTCGTGCGGATGCTGGCGGTCGTGCAGCGGGAGGCCGTCGTTCGATTCGCCCGACTGCAGCAGCAGCGGGTAGCCGCCCGCTCCCACCGTCGCGGGCTCCGCGCTGAACATCAGCCGCAGCTCGAGCCGCCCACCCGCAACTGCGTGCGCGAGCGAGCCCATTCCCCAGTTGATCACCTTCGTCTCGGTCGCACCGCGCGGCCCGCCCTGCGCGTCGAAGACCAACGACGCCGCTCCGTGCACCATCACCGTCCACGTTCCCAGCGGCAGGTGAATGGCCTGCATCGGGGCTGCGTCGGGGAGCCACGATGTCCCCGACCCCAGCCGATTCTCCGGCAGTCCGAGCGGCATCGCCGACGCCTGCGGCATCGTGCTCATGTCCATCTGCGCCGCGGCTCGGGCTGACGGCCAGGCGGCGGTCAGCGCGATGAGGACCCATCGCATGGCGTGGGAAACCCTGGGCGGTTGTACGACGGGAGGACGACAGGTTGTATGCAGAACCTGATTACGTCTCATTCATACAACGTACCGGCCTGCGACGACGGCGTTCACCGGACGTCGATCGCTTCCGTCAGCACCCGCCCGTCCACCACCGAGAGCGGCGACAGCCCGAGGAGGCGGGCCAGCGTCGGAGCGATATCCACCGTGTTGGCGCGCGAGCCATACACACCGCCGCGCAAACCCTGTCCCCAGAAGATGAGCGGCACGTGGGCGTCGAGATCGCTCGGCTGCCCGTGCTCGGCGATCTGAATCCCGCCGGGAAACCCCCACGCATTCCAGTCTGCCAGCGTCACCACCAGCGCGACGCCGGCATCGGGGGCCAGCTCGTGGAGCCAGCGCCGGGCGATGGGATCGGCGGTCGTATCGGCTCCGGCGAGGGACGCGGGAGCGTCGACGCGGGCGACCCCCGCCACGGCGCGAATGCGCCGCGCCACCAGATCGACGACGCTATCGGGCCGGAACCCCAGCGCCGCGAGCCGGCCGTTGTCGCGCAGGAAGAGGAGTCCCGTGTCGAACTCGAACCAGCTGCGCGGCGTGGTGGCGGCGGTCGCGTGATCGAGCTCCTGGTTCACCGCAGTGACCAGCGTGTCGAGGTTCACGAACTCCGCCTGCGGATGTCCGTGGAGACGCGAGAAGTCCGGATACGGCGTCACCCCGTGATCGGCGGTGAGGACGATCACCAGCTTGTCCCGTCCGTAGCGGCTGAACAGGCGGTCGAGGAACCAGGCGAGGTAGCGGTCGAGCCGCAGCACCTGATCGTGAATCTCGCGCGAGTCGGGGCCGAACGCGTGCCCGATGGCGTCGGTGGTGGAGAGGCTCACGGCGAGGAGGTCGGTCACGTCCCCCCGGCCCAGTCGCATGGCATCGGCACCCGCCAGCGCGAACGCCAGCGTGAGCGAATCCATCGACGAGATGGCCGGATACACGAGGGCCGCCCGCGCGCTGTCGGTCGGCAGGTAGTGCGGGAACGATACGCCGTGCCCCCCGTTTTCCCACGGGACGCTGTCGGTCTCGGCGTAGGCGGTATCGGGCAGCAGCAGGCGATACTCGTGACCAGCGGCCTTGAAGGGAATGCGCTGCGCGTTGAATGCGCGCACCCAGGGAGGGAGTGAGTCCCGATAGTACGTGCTGGTCGTGAAGATGCCCGACTGATACCAGTACACATCCTGACGCGCCGTGCCGATCGGGAGGATCGCTCCACGGTCCTTGCGGGAAACGGACAACGCCCGGCTCGCCGCCGATGTCGCGTGCAGCCAATCGAACAGCGTCGTGCCGCGGAATCGCTTCGGCGACGCGCCGGGATCCCCGGTCTGGAGCAGCGTGGTGGAGGAATCCACGACGCCGAGCGGGTTGGTGAGGATCCCGGTGTGGGCGGGCCAGCGTCCCGAGAGAATGGTCGAGTGCCCCGGCGCGGTCTCGGTCACGCCGTGATCCTGGAACGCGTTGGTGAACACGGCGCCCGACTGCAACAGGCGAAAGCCCCCGGTGAGCTGCCCGCGCCAGCGTGTCAGATAATCGGCGCGCAGCTGGTCGACCGTGATCACGACGACGAGTTTCGGCTTGACGGGAGCGGGCCCGCCCGGGAGACCGACGAGACTCGCGCACAGCGACGCGGCGACGGCGATGATGGTCATGCGTGAAAGCTAAGGTGCGGCGGCCGCTTGGGGGACGGGGGCGTCGTGGCGCACGCGCCACGACAAGGCGAGCACCACGGCCACGATCACCGCCGCGATCCAGAAGGGGACGCCATGCCCGAACACCTCGTACACCGCGGTCGCCCCGATCGGGCCGATGATGCTCATGATCCCCCGGAAGGTCTGCTGCACACCCATCGTCAACCCCAGCTCGTGGCGGTCGGTCCGCTGGCTCACGAGCGACGAGGTCGCCGGAAAGAGAAACGCGGTCCCGCCGGGGACCAGGAGCAGGCAGAGCACGAACACGGGAAAGGCCTTGGGCAACGGCAGCAGGAAGAGGCCGACGACGAGCAGCGATGCCCCCACGCGCAGCGTGCGCACCTCGCCGATCGCGGCATTGAGCCATCCGACCGGCCCGACCCGCAGCACGAAGCCCACGACGCTGAACACGGTGTACACGAAGCCGACGTTCTTCTCCGTGAAGCCGAACGTGTCGATCAGGTAGAGCGACATCACGCCGATGACGACGTTCAGAGCCAGCATCCCGACGGCGTAGATCCAGATCATCTCCGACACCGGCCGGCCGGGATGGCGCACCACTTCCCACAACGCATGGGCGATCGGGCGTTCACGCACGGGGACGAAGCGCCCGCTCGTGGTGACCCCGGGACGCGGCACCCGCGACTCCGGCAGCCAGCGCCAGGCGAACACGATGTTGATGAGGCAGAGGCTCGCGGCGACGAGCCCTGGTGCCGCAGGACCCAGGTTCGCCGAGAGCGAGCCGAGCACCGCGCCGATGCTGACGCCCGCGCTGGTCGCTGCTGACAGCCACCCCAGCGCCTTGGCGCGCTCACTCGGCTCCATCGTGTCGGCGACGTAGGCCTGCGCCACGCCGGTCGTCCCACCGCCCAGCCCCTGCACCGTCCGGCACACGAACAACAACCAGAGGCTCGAGGCGAATCCGAAAACGAGATAGGCGAAGAACGCACCGGTCAACCCCGCGACCAAGGCGGGGCGGCGACCGTAGCGGTCGGAGACGCGGCCCCAGATCGGCGACGACAGGAGCTGCGCGATCGCGAAGGCGGAGAACAGCACTCCGATCACCCAGTCCGGGGCCCCGAAGTGGCGGGCGTACGGCGCGAGCAGCGGGGCGATGATCATCAAGCCGATCATGTCCACGAAACAGACGGCGATCAGCACCCACAGCCGCTTCATCGTCTCGCTCCGATCCCGAGCACCAGCGCGCTCGCGACCATCAGCACCACGCCGAACGCGGCCGCGACGCCGATTTCATTGACCCGGAGCGCGGCGTTGATCTCCATCGAGATCGGCCGGTTGCGATAGGTATAGAGGAGAATCGACGTCACGAAGTCTCCCAGCGCCCCGACAAACGCCAGACTCGCCCCCGCCGCGAGCGCGGGACGGAGCTGCGGCAGCGTGACGCGTCGCAACGTGCGCCACGGCCCCGCCCCCAGGCTCGCCGCCGCCTCCTCCAGCGTGGGATCGATCTGGCGAAAGCCCGCGAGGATCGCGCGTCCCGTCACCGGAAGGCCGCGCACCAGATAGGCGAGCGGCAGGATCACCACCGTTCCGACGAGGATCCAGCGCAGCGCCAGGGGCGCCGAGACGCTGAACGCCGTAGCGAGCGCCACCGCGAACACCGTCCCCGGCAGCGCCCAGGGGATCGCGAGCAGCCCCTCGATCCATCCCCGCACCCGCACGCGGCGCCGGACCACGAGCCAGCCGGCCGCCAGCGCCACGGCGACGGCGCCGCTCGTGCTGACGAGCGCCATCCAGAACGAGTTGAGCAGCGGCTCCAATCGTTCGGGCTCGGAGAACAGCCGGCGATAGTTGTCGAACGCGAGCACCGGCGGCAAGGTCTCGGTCGTCCAGGTTGCGTAGGGAACGAGCGACACGAGGATGAGCGTGAGGTGCGGCAGGAGGAGCGCCACCGCGAGGCTCCAGCCGGCGAGCGTTGCGGCCACGCGCACCAGCGGCCGGCGCAGGACGCGGCGCCGCGGGGCGGTGCCCTTCCCGAGACCCACCAGAATCGCGTCCCCTTCCGTGCGCCTGAGCAGCGCGAGTCCCCCGAGCGCCACCAGAGCGAGTGCGATCGTTTCGACGGTGGCGAGCCCCAACTCGCCGTTTTGCTTCGAAGCGAAGATCTGCGTCGTCATGACGCGAAAGCCGCCGCCGAAGACGTAGGGCGCGCTGAACGAGCCGAGCGACGTCATGAACGTGAGCAGCGCCGCCCCGGCGAGCGACGGCCGCAGCAGTGGGACGACCACACCGGTGAAGGTTCGCAGCCGGCTGGCGCCGAGGGCCTGCGCCGCCTCCAGCATCGCGGCGTCGAGGCGGGCCAGCCCTGCCCGGGTGAACAGATAGAAATAGACGTACATCGAATAGGCGTGGACGAGCAGAATCGCGCCCGCCCCCTGGAGTCGCCACGGCGCCTGCGACAAGCCGAAGAGCGACTGCAGAAACCGCGCGATGAATCCCGACTCGCCGTACAGAAACAGAAACGCGATCACCCCGACGAACGGCGGGAGCACCGCCGGCAGCGCGATCAGCGCACCGAGGATCTTGCGTCCCGGGAACTCGAACCACTCGAACAGCAACGCCAGCGGGACGCCCACCAGCGCCGCCAGCGCGACGCTCGCCAGGGAGATCCACACGCTGGCCCAGAGCGCATTCCATTCGCCGGTCCGCGTCGCGAAGCTGCGCAGCGCGTCGCCGTGCAACCCATCGAGCACGAGGAGCACGATGGGATACAGCACGAGCCAGGTCAGCAGCAGGGCGAGCGCGAGCCCGGCCGGTCCGCCGCGCCGAGCCCGCGTCACGGCGCGGTCTCCGGGAAACGCAGCGTGCGGCCGGCATCGAGCGACACGCGGTCGCCGACCCGCGCGGCGTCGGGGGCCGCCTCGACTTCCAGTCGCTCACCGCTGTCGATGGCCACCGTGAAGAACGCCGTGGATCCCGTGTAGCGCCGCTCCGCGACCACACCGCGCAACCCGTTCGCGCCGAAGCGCAGCTGCTCGGGACGGACGAGCACGACCTGGCCCGCCGCCGCCCCCAATGCCCGGGCGGCGCCGCCCCGCAGCACATTCGACCGCCCCACGAACGTTCCGACGAAGAGACTCGCAGGGCGCTCGTAGAGATCCTCGGGAAGCCCGACCTGCTCGAGCCGGCCCGCCTGCAGCACCGCGATCCGGTCTCCCAGATCGAACGCCTCTTCCTGCTCGTGGGTGACGAACACCGCCGTGATGCCGATCCGCTTCACGAGCTGGCGCAGCTCGCGCCGCGTACGCTCACGCAGCGAAGGATCGAGATTGGACAACGGCTCATCCAGCGCCAGGACGCGCGGTGCCGGAGCGAGCGCTCGCGCCAGCGCGACCCGCTGCTGCTGCCCGCCCGACAGCTCGTGAACCTTGCGCCGCTCGAATCCCGCCAGGTCGACGAGGGTCAGGGCGTCGCGCACCTTGCCGTCGAGCGCGGCGCGGTCGCCGCTCCCCGCCAGGCCGAAGGCGACGTTCTCGCCGACATCGAGGTGCGGGAACAGCGCGTAGTGCTGAAACACCATCCCGACGCGACGGCGGGCCGGAGGGACCGCCGTCACGTCCTCGCCCTCGATCGACACGCGGCCGGCGTCGGGCCGCTCGAACCCTGCGAGCATGCGCAACAGCGTCGTCTTGCCGCTGCCCGAGGGCCCGAGCAATGCGAGGATCTCGCCGCGTGCGATGTCGAGCGAGACGGGCCCGATGGTGACGGTGTCGCTGAACTGGACGCGGAGCTGGTCGAGCGTGAGGAACGACGGCTCAGCGACCACCCTTCCCCCTGACGTGCTCGTCCCAGTAGCGCATCCACTGCGGGCCCTGCCGCGCGAGCAGGTCCCAGTCCATGTCCGCTTCCACCATGTGGGACCGCACGTCGCGTGCCCAGGCGGGCAACGAATCAACGGGAAGGTCGGTCCGAGCCGGCAGGCGGTACACCTCGCGCGCCGCCAGCAGCTGCACCGCGACCGTTCCCACCCATTCGACGAAGGCGCGCGCCGCCGCCTCGTGGGGCGCCCCGTGAATCACCCCGATCGCGTCTTCGATCACGGGCGTCCCGCTCCTGGGGAAGACGTAGCCGAGCGGCAGGCCGTCGCGCGTGTTCAGCTGGATGTCGGGCAGGTCCCAGATCGTGATCAGGCCTTCCTGGCGCACGATCTTCTGATCGAGCAGGGGCCCGTTCAGGACGTATTCCTTGGTCTGTCCATCGAGCCGGCGCAGCCAGGCGAATCCCGCCGCGGTATCGCCCGTCTGTTTGATGCTGCGTTCGATGATCATCCCCCACACCGCCCGCATCGTCCCCGACGCAATCGGATCGCGGATCAGGACCTTGCCGCGCCACTGCGGCGCGAGCAGCTCATCCCAGTCCTGCGGCGCCTCAACCGGCTTCACCGCCCGCGCGGCGTAGACGATCACCGCCGGCGTCTGGTAACAGGCGAAGTACAAATCCCCCGGGCCGCGCCCATGCGGCGGAATCGCCTCCGCCCACGCCGGCCGGAACGCCTCGAGCAGCGAATCGCCGGCGCCCATCGCAAAGATCGTCGCCGGCCCGCCGAACCAGACGTCGCCCTGGGGGTTGGCGCGCTCGGAGCGGACGCGCTCGTACACCTCCTGCGAACCCATGTCGAGCCAGCGGATGTCGATGTCGGGGTGCAGCTGTTCGTAGCGGGCCTTGAGCAGCGTCAGGAGGTCTCTGCCGTGCGGCGTATAGATGACGAGGGGCGTGCGGTGCGGCCCCGAACAACCAAGGAGAGCGAGCGCACAGACCACCAGCCACCGGCCACCGACCATGCTGCTGCCGTTACGGCACATGCCGCGCCCCGAGTCCCAATAGGTTCGCAAACAGCCGATACGACCCGATCACCCCGGCGGGCAGCTCGCGGAAAAAGCTCAGGCCCGTGTAGACGTAGGTGCCGCGCCCCAGCGGCGCCACGAGTACCCCGCCCTCGAGCGGCGGGCCACCGGAGTCGTGCATCTCGAGCATCGGCACGTAGGTCGAGTCCCAGTCGTGTGCGAAGTAGAGCCCGCGCTCCTGCACCCACCGCTGCCAATCGTCCGCTCCGATCGCGTTCGGGGATCGGAAGAGCGGCGCGTCCGGATGCAGCAGCGTGACCGGTGCGGTTTCGTCCGTGACGCGGTCGTGCGGCTGCGCGATGGTCATCCGGTACGGCGCATACCCGCCATTAATGAACGGGTATTGCTGGTACTGTACGATGACGAGACCGCCACCCCGGGCATAATCGAGCACGCGCCCGTTCGACTTGACGAGCGCCGGATCGGTTTCGTATGCCCGGCTCCCTACCACGATGGCATCGAACTTCGAGAGGTCCCCGCGCTCGAGCGAATCGGCGTCGAGCATCACGACGGGCACGCCGACCTGCTGTAACGCCTCCGGGACCCGATCCGAGGCGCCGCGGATGTAGCCGACGCGTGCCAGCCCCGGCAGCAGAATCTTCGCCACCCGGATCTCTACCGTCGACGGATGCACCGACGGGCGCGGGCGAATGTGCGGGTAGTCGATGATCGACAGATCCCCTTCGCTCACGTGGCCGTCGGGGCCCGTCACCGTCGCCTTGAGCGTGACGGTTCCGACGACGGGCGAGGGCGGCAGCCGCACCGTGAACATCGCGCTCCGCTCCTCGTCCTCGCGCGTGAAGCTCAGCGACTCGGGGCGCTCGGGGGACCAACCCGGAGGCACCGCGAGCCGCACCACGCCGGTCGCCGCACCGTGCACGCGGTTCGTCACCGTGACGGTGACCGTGCGCGTCCCCCCGCCCGATCCGTCGACCGGCCAGACGATCAGCCCCGGCGACACGGCGACATCGAACGGCTGCGTGACGAGGATCGGCCGGCGGATCTCGCCGATCCCCTGGTCGCGATAGCGATAGACCACCTCGCGCGACAGCGACACGGTGGCGCCGCCGATCGTGGCGCGCACGTGTGCGACGAGCGGCGGCGGCTCGAACGGCAGACCCCGCACGTCGGCGGGAACGCCGCTCCAGTCGTAGAAGGCGCCGTTGAGCGGCCGACGCAGGAAGTAGGGCTGCGAGCGCGGCGCATCGGCGGGGATCGTGACCGCGAAATGACGTGCGACGATCGTGCCCGGCTGCACCGATCCGCCGGGCGGTTCGAGACGATCGACCTGCCACCCCGGCGGGACCGAGAAGTCGACGGCGCTGATGCCGATCGGGTCGAGCCCGGCATTCCAGACGCTCACTTCGACCTGGAGTCGCTGCCCCGCCACGACGATGCCGTCGTCTGCGGTGCCGTCGACGACCACGCCGGCGGCTTCCGCGATAGCGCCATCGAGGATCGCGCGTTGCTCGTCATTGCCGGGAGGGAGCGCGGCCGCGGCCCGCGCCAGGAGCGGCACGATCCGCTCGGGGGCGTAGGGCGTCAACGCCGCACGGGCCGAATCGATCAGCGTCGGATAGAGCTTCGCGCCCGGCCAGGCTGTGTCGACGCCGGCGAACAGGCCGGCGCCGTTCCCGACCTTCGACGCAACCAGCATCGAGCGGGAAAAGGCGGGCCCTGGCCGCTGCAGCTGCCCCATGTCCTGCGAGCGGTGCCGGCTGCGCCCCGCCATCGCGATCTGGAAGTACGACTGCCCGACGAGAGGATCGAGGCTCCCCGTCGGGATCGTGAGCGTCGTCCCCGCCGTGTCGAAGTTGGTCGAGCGGTACAGCTTCACCGGGCCCCAGGTGGAGTCGCGCAGCAGATCGAAGGCCTGGCGCGCGAGGATCCCCGCCACCTGGTGATTGCCGTGACCGTCCCGGGGCGTCCCCGAGAAGATCGAGACGATGAGCTGCGGCCGGAACCGGCGAATCACGTCGAGCACGTCGTGCAACACCGAGTCCCGCGGCCAGAAGCGGAACGTCTCGTCGGCGGTCTTGGAAAAGCCGAAATCGTAGGCGCGCGTGAAGAACTGGTGCGCACCGTCGACCGAGCGCGCCGCCAGCAGCTCCTCGCTGCGGATGATCCCGAGCTCGGGGCCGAGCTCTTCACCGATGAGGTTCTGACCGCCCTCGCCGCGGTTGAGCGACAGGTAGGCCGCCTGCGCGCCGAGGCCGCGGGACAACCACGTCAACAGCTGGGAGTCCTCGTCGTCGGGGTGAGCGCCGATGACGAGCACGCGCTTGTTGGCGCCGAGCTGGCGCAGCGCGTTGGCCAACGCCGCGACGCCGCCGGTCCCGGCGGGAGTGAGCTGCTGTCCCCGCAGGGGTCCGGCGGCGCCGAGCCCGGTGGCCGCCAGAACGAGAAGCGCGCGTCGCACTATCGGAAAAGGTACACGGTGCCATCCTTCATAACGAACGTGACGCGTTGCAGTTCCGTGATATCCCGCAGCGGATCACCAGGCTACGCATGAAGATCTCCGGCTAGCGTTGGGGCGCGGCGAATCTAGTACATTGTTTTATATGACGACTACTGCCGCCCCCCCCAAGCCCAGCGTCTCAGCCGACGAGGCGCGCGCCGTCGCCGAGGCCGCCCGCGAGGAGCAGTGGGCCGCCCCGAGTTTCGTACGCGATTTGTTCCTCGGCAAGCTGCGGATGGACCTGATTCACCCCTACCCGCTCCAGGACCCCGCCGAAGCCGAGCGGGCCAGGCCGTTCCTCGACAAGCTGCATCGCCTGTTGGCGAGCGTCGATTCCGACAAGATCGATCGCGAGGGCGAGATCCCCGCGAGCGTCGTTCAGGGCCTGAAGGACATCGGCGCGTTCGGGATCAAGATCCCGAAGGAGTACGGCGGGCTCGGTCTGTCGCAGCTCTCCTATATGAAGGCGATCGAGCTGGTGTCATCGGTCGACGGCTCGATTACGGCACTGCTGTCGGCGCACCAATCGATCGGCGTGCCGCAGCCGCTCAAGATGTTCGGCAGCGAGGCCCAAAAGAAGGAGTACTTCCCGCGCCTCGCCAAGGGTGCCATCTCGGCGTTCGCGCTCACCGAGCCCAATGTCGGCTCCGACCCGGCGGCGATGGAGACCACCGCCGAGCTCGCGCCCGACGGCCAGTCGTGGATTCTGAACGGCGAGAAGCTGTGGTGCACCAACGGTACGATCGCCGAGCTCTTCGTCGTCATGGCGCGGACGCCAGCGAAGGTCGTCGCCGGCAAGGAGAAGAAGCAGATCACCGCGTTCATCGTCGAATCGAACACGCCGGGCGTGAAGGTCGCCCATCGCTGTCACTTCATGGGCCTCAAGGCGCTCTACAACGGCGTCATCACCTTCACCAACGTCCGGGTCCCGAAGGAGAACATCCTGTGGGGTGAGGGCAAGGGACTGAAGCTCGCGCTCATCACACTCAACACCGGCCGACTGACGCTGCCGATCTCGGCGGTCGCCTGCGGCAAGCGCTGCCTGGAGATCTCCCGCGAATGGGCCGACGAGCGGGTGCAATGGGGCCGCAAGATCGGCCAGCACGACGCCGTCGCGCAGATGATCGGCACGATGGCCGCCAACACCCTCGCGATGGAGGCGGTGGCGGAGTTGTGCGGCGCCCTCGCCGATCGGGGAGGCTCCGACATCCGGCTCGAAGCAGCGATGGCCAAGCTGTACAACTCCGAAGCCGGGTGGCGCATCATCGACGATACCGTCCAGGTGCGCGGCGGCCGCGGGTACGAAACCGCCGATTCGCTGCGCGCGCGCGGTGAGCGGCCCATCCCCGTCGAGCGCATGCTGCGCGATTTCCGCATCAATCTGATCTTCGAGGGCAGCTCCGAGATCATGCACCTCTTCATCGCGCGCGAGGCGGTGGACAAGCACCTGCAGGTGGCGGGGGACGTCGTCATGCCGGGGAAGACCGCGGGCGAGCGCCTCTCCGGACTCATCCGCTCGGCGCTGTTCTATGGCTGGTGGTATCCGTCGCGCTGGATCGGCTGGGGGTTCTGGCCGAAGTACAGCGAGTTCGGCGCCCTCGCCGGCCACGTGCGCTTCGTGGAGCGCAGCGCGCGTCGCCTCGCCCGCAACGTGTTCCACGCGATGGTGCGGTTCGGTCCGAAGCTCGAGCTGCGCCAGGGGGTGCTGTTCCGCCTGGTGGACGTCGGGTCGGAGCTCTTCGCGATGGCCGCGACCTGCTCGCGGGCGCAGCGCCTGTTGCGGGATGATCCCGCGACCGGAGCGCACGCTGTCAGAGTCGCCGACCTCTTCTGCCGCCAGGCCCGCGAGCGCGTCAAGGTCAAGTTCCATGGGCTCTGGCGCAACGAAGACGTACCGACGTACGCCGTCGCGCAGGAAGTCCTCCGGGGTGAGCACACATGGCTCGAGAAGGGGATGGTGGAGGTGAAGTACTAGTGACGGTGGTATGATGGAATGATGGAATGGTGGAATGATGGAATGATGGAATGATGGGGCGTCAGTGCGGTGCAGGATCTCGGCGCTTGATCGCTTGGTGTAGCCCCCAGGTGAGTTTTCCTGAAAGGCGCCGGCGCTCGTCAAGTTCGTTGAATTGAGTTGAGGTGATATACTCGAGGTCCTTCGATAGACGAATCTGGTAGGACAATTCGGAGAGCGATCCGAGGCAGATGTCGAGATAGCGTCGGAGCTCTCTGGGCCCGCGTTTCGCCGTCCCCTCGGCGATATTCGAAGCCGCCGAGACCGCGGCCCGTCTCATCTGTGTGACAAGACCGAACCTCTCATCACTCGGATACCCTGTCGTTACTCGATAGACCAGCAAGACCAGGGCGTGGCACGATCGCCATGCGTCGAGACGCTCATACGGCATCATGCTGCTATTCTAGAGATTCACACAGGAAGGAGACAACCGAAATCACGCCACGCCAATCGTAAACATGCTTCACCTTCCAACCTTCCACCGTTCCAACGCCGTCAGGCCGCCTGGTGCGCAATCATGATGCTCTTCAGCCGCTCCGGGCTGTCGCCTATCGCATCCCCATACAGCGACGGCGTGCTTTCCTGGTCCGTGAGGATATTGGGGCAGATGAACTCATACTGCCGCGCGCGGATCCGGTCGGCCGCGGTAGCGCTCGCGACCGGCGTGGCGATCGCGATGCGCTTGGCGCCCAGCTCGGCCACGGCGCGAGCGGCGGCCAGGACCTTCCAGGGATAGAAGACCTGCCCGTCGACCACGATGATCTGGCGGCCGTCGAACTTCTTGATCGGCCGCTGCGTCCGGTAGAGCACGAGATCGCGGCGCACGCGGGCGCGCGATTCCTCGATCGCCGAGCCGAGCTTGTCGATCAGGTTGGCGCCGGGCGCGAACTCCGGGTCCATTTCCGTCGAGGTGTCGGTCTCCGCCAGGGCCCCGATCGGGGCGAGGTTCGCGCCGAGTCGGATGAAGGCCGCCACGATCACGTCGAAGGTCGCTCCCATCGCCTTGGCGGCGTTCGCCGCGATTTCCACGCCCTCCGGCGTCACCCCGAGGAGCAGGCACGACACGTACCCCTGGGACGCGAGCAGCCCGCCGAGCGTGGCACCGGCCGCCGAGCGCGTGGGGTACAGGCTCTGGCGCGGCGGCGTGCGCGGGGCCGGCGCGCCTCCCTTGGGAGGCGGGGACGACGGCGGGGGCGGCGGATGGGCGGCGGGGCTCACGCCGCCAAAATACGAGAATTGCGCGTTCCGAACAGTGGCGGGGTATCTTTCCCGCGATTTCTCAAGCCAGGACTGAGTCCCAGGTGCCTACTGAAACGTTGACCATCGTCGACAACCGTACGGGCAAGACGTACGAAATTCCGATTCACGAGGGGGCGATCCGGGCCGCCGATCTGCGACAGATCAAGACGGGACCGGACGACTTCGGGATGTTGAGCTACGACCCCGCCTACCTCAACACCGCGGCGTGCCGCAGCGCCATCAGTTACATCGACGGCGACCGCGGGATCCTGCGCTACCGCGGCTACCCGATCGAGGAGCTGGCGGAGCGCAGCACGTTTCTCGAGACGGCGTATCTGCTGCTCTTCGGCGAGCTGCCGAAGCCCGGCGAGCTCGATCAGTGGGTGTACGACATCACCCACCACACGATCATCCACGAAAACATCAAGAAGTTCATCGACGGCTTCCACCACGATGCCCACCCCATGGGGGTATTCGTGAGCACGGTGGCGGCGCTCTCGACCTTCTATCCCGATGCCAAGCACATCGGCGAGGCCGCGTCGCGGCGCAACCAGATCCATCGCCTGATCGCGAAGACCCCGACGCTCGCGGCGTTCGCGCACCGTCACAAGGTCGGCATGCCATACGCCTATCCGGACAACGACCTCAGCTACGCCGGGAACTTTCTCAACATGATGTTCAAGGCGACGGAGGTGAAGTACAAGCCGCACCCGGTGCTGGAACACGCCCTCGACGTGCTCTTCATCCTCCATGCGGATCACGAGCAGAACTGCTCCACCAGCGCGATGCGCGGCGTCGGATCGGCGCACGCCGACCCCTATTCGACCATGGCGGCGGCCGCAGCCGCGTTGTACGGCCCGCTGCACGGCGGCGCCAACGAGGAAGTGCTGCGGATGCTGCGCGAGATCGGCTCGAAGGACAAGGTGCCGGCCTACGTCGAACGCGTGAAGCGCGGGGATGTGAAGCTGATGGGATTCGGCCACCGCATCTACAAGAACTACGACCCACGGGCACGCATCATCAAGCAGGTCGCCGACGATGTATTCGCCGTGACCGGGAAGAACCCGCTCATCGACCTGGCGCTCGAGCTCGAGCGCATCGCCCTGCAGGACGACTACTTCGTTTCGCGCAAGCTGTACCCCAACGTCGACTTCTACTCCGGCATCATTTACGAGGCGATGCGGTTTCCGGTCGACATGTTCCCCGTGCTGTTCGCCATCGGACGCACGCCGGGGTGGCTGGCGCAGTGGCAGGAGATGCTGACGGATAAGGAGCAGAAGATCTCGCGCCCGCGCCAGCTCTACATCGGAGCGCCGGCCCGCGGATACGTGCCGATCGACAAGCGGTGACGGAGGATGACACGCGGCGCCATCCGGACCGGCTTAGCAGCCGGCCTGCTGGTCGTGGGAGTGTCGTGCGGCCCCGGCAGCCCGCGTGGACTCTCGCCGCGCGAGGGCTACATCCCGGTGCAGGGCGGCAGGGTGTGGTACCGCATCGTCGGCAGCGGCACCCGCACGCCGCTGCTGGTGCTGCACGGTGGCCCGGGCATGCCGAGCACGTACCTGAAGCCGCTCGCCGCCCTCGCCGACGAGCGGCCGGTGGTGTTCTACGATCAGCTCGGCAGCGGCCACTCCGAGCACCCGGTCGATTCGGCGTTATGGACGGTGCAGCGATTCCTGGCAGAGCTCGCCGAAGTGCGGCGCGTCCTCGGGCTCACCGAGGTGCACCTCTACGGGCACTCCTGGGGCACGATGCTCGCGACGGACTACCTGCTGTCGCAGCCGCAGGGAGTGAAGAGTCTCATCCTGGCGGGCCCGGCCCTCAGCTCTCCGCGATTCGTTCGGGACGACGACAGCCTCGTGGCGACGCTGCCCGGCTCCGTGCGCGCGGTCCTGGAACGGCACGAGCGAGATGGCACGTGCGGTGTCCCCGAGTACCAGGCCGCGATGGGAGTGTATTTCACGCACTTTTTTGCCCGGCGACAGCCGTGGTCCGCTGATCTCGACAGCGCCGTCTCGGGCGTCGATCAAACAGCGAACCGGGTGTTGTGGGGCCCATGTCGACGAGCCACCGGTCGCCTCGCGTCATACGATCGCACCGACCGGCTGGGAGAGATCACGGTGCCGACGCTGTTTCTCATCGGGCAATACGACCCCGCGACCCCCGCGACCACGCGATTCTACCAGAGCCACATCCCGCGGTCCGAGCTCGTCGTATTCGACTCGACCGGTCACCTCCCGATGCAGGATCAGCCCGAGCGGTACGTGGCGGCGATTCGCGGGTTTCTGGACACGGTCGACGCCGCGGGCACTCGTTAGCGCCGGCGCTGGGCGCCGCTGCGTCCCCGGATCGTGAGGGACGGGCGCTTCACCGCCGCTGCGGCGTGCTTCGGCTGGAGTGGAGCGACCGAGGGCTCGAAGCCGGGGATGATCTCCCGCGGAAACACCTGACCCACCAGCTTCTCGATATCCGCCATCATGAGCCACTCGTCGGGCGACAGCAGCGTGAGCGCCAGCCCGCGCGCTCCCGCCCGCGCCGTGCGGCCCACGCGGTGGACGTACGTCTCGGGATCGTTCGGCACATCGTAGTTGACGACCATGCGGATCCCGTCCACATCGATGCCGCGGGCGGCGATGTCGGTCGCCACGAGGATCTCGGCGGAGCCGGCCCGGAACGCGTCCAGCGTGCGCGTGCGGTGGCTCTGCGCCTTGTCGCCATGAATCGCGTTCGCGGCGATCCCGGAGCGTCGCAGGAAGGTGACCAGCTTGTCGGCGCCGTACTTGGTGCGCGTGAAGATCAGCGTCTGTCCCGCCGGCTTGGCCTGCAGGATCGCCGCCAGCACGTCGCGCTTCTTGAGCTTGTCGGCGGCGACGATGACGTGCTCGATCCCTTCCGCCGTCTGGGCGCGGCGGCCGATTTCGACCGACGCATGGCCCGAGAGGGCGCTCCGGGCGAGGGCATCGACTTCGGGCGAAATCGTCGCGGAGAAGAGCAGCGTCTGCCGCTCTTCGGGAAGCGCCCGCAGGATCCGGCGCACATCCGGTGCGAAGCCCATGTCGAGCATGCGGTCGGCCTCGTCGAGCACCAGCACCTCGAGGCGGGAGAAGTCGCAATGCCCCCGCTCCATATGATCGAGCAGGCGGCCCGGCGTCGCCACGACGATGTCCGTGCCGCGCGCCAGCGCCTTGTTCTGGGGTTCCATCCCCACGCCGCCGTAAATCGCCACGGCGCTCACGGAGACGTGGCGACCGTAGCCGCGCGCCATCTGCAGCACCTGCTCGGCGAGCTCCCGGGTGGGGACGAGGATGAGGGCGCGCAGCGTATGAGGGCGCTTCCCGGCGGCGAGCCGTTGGAGAATCGGCAGCAGGAATGCGGCGGTCTTCCCCGTCCCGGTCTGGGCCGAGCCGATGAGGTCGCGGCCCGCGAGGGCGAGGGGGATGGTTTCCTGCTGAATCGGAGTGGGGTGCTCGTATCCTTCTTCGAATACGGCACGGACGAGTTCGGGCACGAGCCCGAGAGAAGTGAAAGGCATGAAAATCCTTATGCGATGACGTCGTAAGGAAAAGGCGTATTGGGCTACACCGTATGGACAACAGCGTACGAGGTTTCCGTACGCAGTTCACCCTACGTCTCTTTCTCTACGTCGTCGGTTTTTCGAACCTAGGGATGAGCCTACAGATGTGAGGCCCGCTCCTGAGCGGGACCGTCCTACGGAAGGATGCCAGCTCGCGGTTCTTGTGCTACGGCGCGCAAGTTAGTGACTCCCAATGCCGAATGGTAGGGGCGGGGCGATAGACGCCCAGAGAGACGCCAAGTCGCCGAGCCGCCGAGCCGCCGAGTGGATGTCAGGATGGAGGGACGAGTACATCCTCAAACCTCACACCTGTGCGTCCACTCGGCGGCCTCAGCGGCTGGGCGTCTCCTCACTCGTCTCAGTCCTCGCCGTCTATCTCCCCGCCGCCGGCGGTTCAGTCCCCCACCACCACATCGTCGGCAGGTTCTTCTGCCGCGGCCAGACCTCGTTGAGCGTCGGGCCATCATAGAGCCGGCCGTTCTTCATCACGTAGTGGATCATGTTGGTGTTGTGAATGTCCTGCAGCGGATCGGCGTCCAGCACGATGAGATCGGCGTACTTGCCGGGCTCGAGCGAACCCAGATCCTTGTCGAGCCCCAGGGCACGTGCGCCGTCGATCGTGCCGACGCGAATCACCTCGAGCGGCGACATTCCGCCCGCGCTCATCGCCCACAGCTCCCAGTGACAGCCGATGCCGTCCATCTCGCCGTGGCACCCCATGCCGACGTTGCCCCCGGCGCGCAGCACGGCGGCGGCCGAGGCGGCGATGCGGTTGTAGACGTACTGATCGTCGCGGAACCAGTCCCGTCGCTGGAAGCGCTCGTCCAGAATCTCGTGCGGCACGAAGCGGCGCATCTTGGGATCGTCGTGCCCGTTGTAATGCTCGAAGAAGTAGTCCTCGCCGAAGGGGCCGCCGTAGTTGACGAGCAGCGTGGGTGTATAGGTGATCCCGGACTGCGCCGTCAGCTGCACCGCGTCTTGATACAGCGGCATGAGGGGATAGCTGTGCTCGTGCCCCGGATAGCCGTCCAGCATTTCGGTCAGGTTCATCTTGAAGTCGAGCCCGCCCTCGGTCGTGGGCATCAGACCCAGCTCCCGCGCCGCCATGATCACCCACTGCCGCTGCTTGCGGTTCCCCACCATGTACTGTTTGATCCAGTGCGTGTGGTAGAACTCGCTGTAGCGCTTGAGCGTGTTGCGGGCGTCGTCGAGACTCTGAAAGTTCTCGTTCCAGAACACCCCCGGACCCGTGTGGTAGAGCCGCGGCCCGATCAGCTCGCCCGTCTCGATCTGGTCGGCGTAGGTCAGGACGTCCGTGGTCGCGGTCTGCGGATCGCGCACCGTCGTCACCCCCCACGCCACGTTGGCGAGGTACTTCCACACCTGGGTCTGGTGCACGCCGAACTGCGCCCAGGGATGCGCGTGCACGTCGACCAGGCCGGGAATGATCGTCTTCCCGGAGACATCGATGATGCGGGCGTTGCCGGGCGGATTGCCTCCGCCTTGCGGACCGACCCAGACGATGCGGTCGTCGGTGATGACGATGTCGCCCTTGTCGATGACCTCCTCGCCTTTCATCGTGACGATCTTCGCGCCCCGCAGCACCACGGTACCCCGGGGGACGTCGCGCGCCGCGTGCAACACGACATCGGAGCGCAGTCCTTCGTACGCCGGCAGCTTGGCGAGCGAATCCACCCGGGCCCGGGCGGCCGAATCGGCCTTGGGCTCCCGGTGCCGACTCGTGTCGCTCAAGGCCTTTTTCACGGAATCTGCGCGGATCGAGTCGGTGCGCGCCTTGAGCTTCTCCGCCGAGTCGGCGGCGGCCAGGTCCCATCGGAAAAACGACGCCCCGATCGACCACGTCGCCATCTTGCCGTCGGCGCTCCAGCCGACGAAGTCCCCACCGATACGCGTCAAACGCTTCACCGGAAACGCAGCGGCATTCGGATCAGAGACATTGACCGTGGGCGTCTCACCGCCCACCTCGGGCAGCATGACGATGTAGACATTGTTGCCCTGCAGCGCGAGCACGCGATCGGTATCGGGACTGATGATGACTTCATCCGCCGCATCGGGCTCGGCGCCCGGGCCGGGATAGGTGTAGCCGTTCACCTTGATGTAGCTGCGCCGGTCGGTGCCGTCCCAGCGGACCGACACGAGGCCCGCCGTGTCGGCGTAGTAGTAGATCCGCTCCGAGCTGCGTGAGAAGTGCGGCCGGCCGACGCCGTCGTACGGGGTGATCCGCGTCGGCACGCCGCCGCCGGCGGGAACCCAGACGAGATCGTAGCCGGGTCCGAACCGCTCGTTGATGCGCGGCTGGCGCGGTCCTTTGACGACCACGATGCGATTGCCATCGGGCGACCAGACGGGCGTATCGAAGAACGCCGGGTCGGCGACGAGCCGGGTCCGCGATTTCCCGTCGATCCGCACCTTCATGAGCGAGCCGCCCGTTCCCGACGTCCAGGTGACGTACGCCACCCACTGGCCGTCCGGCGACCACGTCGGCGCCTGCTCGTGCACGGTGTCGTCGGTCAGCCGCCGCGGCGTCCCGCCGAGATCCATGACGTAGAGCTTGTCGAGCGCGCTGAAGACGATGCGCCTCCCGTCGGGGGAGAGCCGCGCGTCGCGGATCTGGCGGATCTGCACAAGACCCGTGTCGACGTGATTCTCGAACCGCACCAGGGGCCCGAGCCGCTGTGTGACGTGCGCCGTGAACGGGATCGGCGCCGCCTGCCCCGAGGGTATCTCGATGCGCATCAGCTTCCCGCCGTACGAAGTGACCAGGGCGCGGGAATCCGGGGTCCACGAGCTGCCGGGCTCCAGGTCGCGCGTGAAGCGCGACTCCTGATCATCCCGGGTCACGGGATACGCGAGCCATTTCTCGTCGCCGGTGGCGAGATTGCGCAACCGCAACCCGGTCTCGGTGTCGTAGCGCGTCGCGTACACGAGCCACTTCCCGTCGGGTGAGGGAATCGGCCGCATCGCGCTGCCGTAGAGATCGGTCTGCACGAACGTCTTACCCGTCTGGCGGTCGTAGAGGGCGACCTGCCACAGCGGAAACTTCAGATCGTAGCCGAAGCCGTTGCGGTGCCGGGCGACCCAGACGTAGCGCGGATCGGGCCCGAACGCGGCACCCAGCGTGTTCCACCCCTGGCCGCCGAACAGGCCGCCCTTCACGCCCGACTTGACCATCGCCGTGCCCGACCCGCCGTCCTTGTGGTACAGCCACAACTCGTAGATGCTGCCGAGGACCGAGGTGCGGGACGCCACGATGTAGCTGCCGTCCGGTGTCCATTCCGGACTCGCGTACAGGTTCGTCGTCCCCTTGGTGACCGGCTTGGCGTTCTTGCCGTCGGCGTCGCAGATCCAGACGTTCTCCGCCCCGCCGCGGTCGGACAGAAAGACGATGTGCTTGCCGTCGGGGGAGTAGCGCGGCTGGGAGTCGAATGGCGGACCCGCGGTGAGACGGGTCGCCGTCCCGCCCGCGATCGGAAGCGTGTAGAGATCGCCGAGCAGCTCGAATACGATCGTTTGCCCGTCGGGCGATACATCGAGCGACAGCCACGTCCCTTCCGACACGTCGAAGGACACGGTGCGCGTCGTCTTGAGCGGGAGCGAATCGACCCTGGGGATCGTGTCTGTCGTGCTGTCCCGTCCCGTATCAGCCGGGATCGCCCGCACCGCGGGCGGCGGCAACGGGCGGGAGTCGGAATGGGACATGACAGGAATTACGGCGGCGAGGACCGTCGCGGTCAGGACACTTCGCATAGCAGGAGCTCCGGGAAGGGGGACGACGGCGGGTAAAAACTGAATGCGTCAAGAGAAGGCGTCAAGAAGAGACGTCAAGAGAAGGCGTCGAGAAAGCGTCGTGTACGCGTTCTTCGACGATTGTCCTCGACGCTTCTACTCGACGGTCTTACTCGACGCTCTTGATGTTTTCCAGAGCAGCACCGCCACCCCGATAATCACGATCGCCCCGAAACTGAACCACTGAATCGCATACGACAGGTGCGGGCCGTTGTCGAGCGCCAGCGGGCGCCAGCGCTTGAGGCCGGTAGGATGAGGGGGGGTAGAGTCGTTCAACTGGATCACGATGGCGAGAACCGCATAGGGGAGAGAATCCTGCAGTGCCGGCGGATCGACGTCGCCGCGATCGCGCGGCGCCGGCAGGGCGAGCCCCGTGACGTCCGCGGAGTCGCCTTCGCGGTAGCGGATCGCGTCGACATGCATCGCGTCCGGCGACGGCACCCAGCCGCGATCCACGAACACCGCCGAGCCGTCCGCGAGCCGGAGCGGCGTC
>DASSIL010000338.1:0-5542 GCA_035691925.1 Gemmatimonadales bacterium | reverse complement strand
CCAGACCGGCCCGCTGCCGATCCTGTTCCGCCGCACTCCCTACGGGGTGCCCGACGCCGCGCCGACCACGATCCCGCCGAGCTTCAAGGAACTGATGCAGGACGGGTACATCTTCGTGTTCCAGAACCTGCGCGGCCGGTTCAAGTCGGAGGGGACCTTCAAGCTCACGTCGCAGGTCGACCTGTCCGACTCTACCAGCACCAACGAGACGACCGACGCCTACGACAGCATCGACTGGCTCGTCAAGCACGTCCCGAACAACAACGGCAAGGTCGGGATGTTCGGGGTGTCCTACGACGGGATGACGACGGCGATGGCGCTGTTGCACCCGCATCCGGCGCTCGCCGCGATGAGCGAGCAAGCCTCACCCGCCGACGAGTGGATGAACGACGACGACCACCGCTACGGGGCGTTACGCCTGAGCTACGCGTTCGAGTACGCCGTGCTCGAGGAATCGGACAAGAACAAGAACACGCATTTCGACTTCGATCAATACGACACCTACTCCTGGTACCTGTCGCTCGGACCGCTGTCGAACATCAACGCGCGCTTTCTCCATGGCTCGATCCCGTACTGGAACGCCATGGTGGCCCACCCCGACTACGACGACTACTGGAAGAAGGAAGCCTGGGTGCGACAGCTGCACGCGTCCACGGTGCCCAATCTCAACGTCGCCGGATTCTGGGATCAGGAGGATCCCTGGGGCCCGTGGCAGATCTTCCGTCACGCCGCCGAGCACGATCCCGACCACACCAACTTCATCGTGGCGGGGCCGTGGTTCCACGGCGAATGGCGCTTCCCCAAGGGCGACAGTATCGGGATCGTGACCTTCGGCGGGCACGAGACGGCGCGCGAGTATCGGGAGACGATCGAAGCGCCGTTCTTCCGCTACTACCTGCACGGACAAGGTGCCAAACCCGCCTGGGTCGCGAGCACCTTCCAGACCGGTGCCAATCGCTGGCGTACCTATGATGCCTGGCCGCCCCGCGAGGCGAAGCCCACCAATCTGTATCTCCATCCGGACGGCACCCTGTCCTTCGATGCGCCCAAGGGCAGGGGCTTTCGCGAATACGTGTCGGATCCAGCGACCCCCGTGCCCTACCGGCAGCGCCCCATCTCACCGACCTACCCGGGAGGGGACTGGCGCACATGGGAAGTGGCCGACCAGCGCTTCGTCGACGGACGGCCCGACGTGCTCACCTGGGTGAGTGCCCGGCTCGACCACGACGTCACCATCACCGGGGAGCTCGCGGCCGACTTGTTTTTCTCCACCAGTGGGACGGATGCCGATGTCGTGGTCAAACTCATCGACGTGTATCCCGAGGACGCGCAGGCGAACGCCTGGGATCCCGACGCCGGTCCGGCACCAGGGGCATTCGCCCGGTCGATGAACGGATATGAGCTGCCGATCGCGATGGATGTGCGGCGGGGACGCTACCTCGCGAGCTTCGAGCGCTCCCAGGCGCTGGTGCCGAACACCCCGCGCCTCTGGCACATTCCGCTGCGCGACCACGACCATGTATTCCTCAAAGGACACAGGATCATGGTGCAGGTGCAGTCGACGTGGTTCCCGATCATCGATCGGAATCCGCAGCAGTTCGTGCCGAGCATCTACCAGGCGAAGGCAGCGGAATACGTGCGGGCCACACACCGGGTCTATGGTTCGGCGCGGCTGCCCTCGCACATCGTGCTGCCCGTCGTTCCCTGACTACTCGCTTGCCCGGGTCGGAAGCGACCGGATGATGCCGCTCACGGCCGTCGCGAAACTGCGGCGGCCGTCGAGGATCATCGGGCTGAGAACGTGCACGACCCTATAGTCTCATGCGCCGGACGAGGGCCTCGAACTCCGGCTCGTGCTGCACCGAGTCGAGGATGGGATTGACCCGCAGGTAGGCCATCCACCCGCGGCGTTCGTCGTACGCGCGCTCCAGCCACGGCAGCGCGCGCCCCCACTCACCGAGGCCCAGGTGAATCGTGGCGAATGCCACCGGTGAGACGTATCCCGCCTCCGCGCGCTGCTCGAGATCGGCGAGGACCGCGCGGGCGGCATCGCGCTTCCCGGCTCGGCCCAGGACGAGGCCCAACGTCGCCAGGGTGTAGCTCCCACCCGCAGGCAGCTCGATCGCCTCGCGTGCAACGCGCTCCGCTTCGGCCAGATCGCCCTGCTCGGTGTAGGTCAGCGCCAGGATGCGGTAGGTCTCCGCTGCCGTCGGGTTCATGGCGATCGCCCGCAGCAGGTAGTAGCGGGCCTGATCGTAGCGTCGGGCATAGTAGTGGGCCCATCCGACGCTGCGCCGCACCGAGAGCGACGACGGGTCGAGCTGCTGGGCCATGAGGACCTCGCTGACGCCCTCCTCGAGGCGGCCCTGGGACGCGAGCAGGAAGGCGTACCACTGCCGGGCCGACGCGTAGTGCGGGTCGAGTCCGATGGCGCGACGGAATCCCCGGGCCGCGTCCTCCCACTCCCAGTCGTAGATGAATACGCTCCAGGCGAGCGAGGCATGGGCTTCCGCCAGTGTCTCGTCGAGCGCGAGCGCTTTGCGGGCATACGCCTTGGCGCGCTCGTGCCCCTCCGCCACCGGCACGCTGCGATAGTCGATCTGGAGGGAATAGGAATCGGCGAGGCCGGCATATGCTGCGGCGTAGTTCGGATCCTCGGCGATCGCCTGCTCGAAGCACTCGATCGCCTCGGTCACCCCCTCGTCGGTGCGCTTGTTCCAGGCGTAGCGTCCTTTGAGGTAGAGGGCGTATGCCTTGACGCTGGCGGTCGAGCGGCGCCCCACCGGGGCCGAGAGGTCGGCGAACCAGTTGGCGCGCAGCGTATCGACGATGGTGCGGCCGATCTCCTCCTGAATGGCGAAGACGTCGTCGAGCTGCCGATCGTAGCGCTGCGACCAGAGCAGCCGCCCGTCATCGGTCGAGGTCAGCTGGGCGGTGATGCGCAGCCGGTCGCCGGCTTTGCGCACCGTCCCCTCGAGCACCACAGCGCAACCCAGCATCGCACCGATCGCGCGAACGTCCTGCGGTTTCCCCTTCAGCGCGAAGACCGAGGTGCGGGAGGCGACGCGCAGCCCTTCGACCTTCACCAAAGCGTCGATCAGCTCGTCGGTGATGCCGTCGGAGAGATACTCGTTTTCGGGATCCGGGCTCGCGTTGACGAATGGCAACACCGCGATGCTGCGCGGGGCGCCGGTCGCTGTGGCGGTGCGATCGATCGACGGGGCGTTCAGTGCCGCGACGAATTCCGCGACACTCGCGAAGCGCGCATCCGGGTTCTTCTCGAGCGCGCGCTCGACCGCGCGGCTCACGGTGGTGGGGGCTTCGGGGCGGAGCGCGCGCAGCGGGCGGGGCGCCTCCGTGATCTGCATTGCCATCGTGGCGCGCGCGCTGCCGGCGTCGAAGGGCGGCGCGCCGGTGAGCATCTCGTACAGCACGCAGGCGAGCGAGTAGACGTCGCTCGGGCTGCCGAGATTCTGGTCGCCGGTGGCTTGCTCAGGGCTCATGTACTCCGGCGTGCCGAGCGCGAGGCCTACGCCCGTGACGGTCGGCTTCCACGGAGTCGCTCCGGCACGCGCAATACCGAAGTCCGCCAATACGGCGTGCCCGTCGGCGAAGAGGATGTTCTCCGGCTTCACGTCGCGGTGCACGAAACCGTTGCGATGCGCGTAGTCGAGTCCGGCGCCCACCTCCTCGGTGATGCGCAGGGCGTCCCGCAGGGGGAGACGGCCGTCCTGTTCCAGTCGTTCGCGCAGCGAGCCACCGGGGATGTACGGCGAGACGTAGTAGAGCAGCCCGCCGGCCTTGCCGGAATCGATCAGCGGCACGATGTAGGGGTGCGACAACTGCGCCGCGATCCCGATCTCGCGCAGGAACCGCTCGGCGCCGAAGGCGACGGCCAGGTCGGGCTGCAGCACCTTGATCGCGACCTGACGGTCGTGCTTCGTATCGCGGGCGAGGTACACGGTGGCCATGCCGCCGCGCCCCAGCTCGCGCTCGATCGCGTAGCGATCGTTGAGCGCGGCGTCGAGGACCTGGAGTTCGTCGGGCATGAAGGACGGAAAAATAGACCGGCGTTGTGCGGTTTCGAACGACCCGTCCCATCCTCGGACAGTCGCTCCATAGACCGATCGCCAGCCGTTTTCAAGCGATTGCCGATTAAGCAGTTACGGGAGGCAGCGCGGCAGTCGCTCGCCTACACGGCGTGCGACGCCGCCGATTGGGTGGGTTCGTCAGTGTGTCAGCGGTGCTGCCAGGAGCTGCGGCGCTGGCCTCGTACATGCCGGCCCGGCGGGCGGCGCCGATCGATCCAGCGGTCGCGATGCGACCCGAGTAGTCAGGGTCGGTGTCACCGGCCGAAGTGATACAGCGCCATCGCGTTGTCGCGCAGTACCATGCGGGCGAGCGTCCGGGCACGGGTAGCATCGATCTCGCCGTCGCGCAGCATCCCCGTGAGCGCGATCCCGAGTGCCTTGCGCGCGGTCGTCGCGGCGACGAGGGCGCCCTCCTCCCACCCCTGATCGGGCCCGCCCTCGAAGGCATCGGTCCCGAAGAGCACCTTGTCGGGCCAGCGCGTCAACCAGGCGCGCAATACCACGCTCAGCTCCGCGGCGCCCAGCATCTGGTCGATCATGGAGATGTCGGTGTAGACGTTGGGCTTGCCGAGCATCGCTTCCGTTTCGCCGACCGCCGGCCACCCGCCGTGGATGATGACGAAACTCGTGCCGCGCAGCGTCGAATCGTTGAACACCGGCTCGAGCTGCCCTGGTGTCGCGCCCTGCGCCGTATAAAACCCGCCGAACGTTTCCAGCACGTGGAGATGGACCGCGAGTCCGATGCGGCCGGCTTCCCGCGCGACGACGCGAAACAGATAGTCGGTGACCAGCTTGTACGACTCGGGTGATGGCGCATCGCCGTTCGCATAGCGCACGTAGAAGAGGCTTGCCGCTAGTGAATCGCCGACCGCGAAATCGAGTGGACGGAGGTAGGCGATCTCGAATTTGATTGCCACCGCGCCGTTCGCGCGCTGGCGCTGCAGCGTCGGGATGACCACGGCAGTGACATAGGACTCGAGTGTCGCCGGCACGCTCTGCAGACCCAGGTCTCGCAGATAGCGGGCGAGCAATGCCGCTTCGCGCGGATAGAGGGAGCGCGTATCCGGCGTACGAGCGGCCAGTGCCTTCGTATTTAGCGGAAAGAGCAGGGGATCGTCGAACGGCACCCAGCGAAAGCGCGGCGCCTCGAGGCCCGGACCCGTCGCGATCCGGTTCGCGAACATGATGTCGATGCCGGCGCGATCGAGAACCCAGGCGGGGAATTGGACGCCGCGGGCCGCAACTGCGCGACGGCGCACCGCGGCGATCGAATCGCCGCGTCCATAGAGCGCCCGCGCGGCCCGTCCCCAGACGGGCGCGTCCAGGGACAACCGCCAGGGGATCGGGAACGGCGGGATGCCGTCGAGTGGCAGCGCGTCGAACTCGGTATCGGGCGGCGCACCCGGCCCAAGCGGCAGCATCGGGTGGGCGTGGTTGTCGATCGCCGGAAT